>PQAP01000001.1:0-21012 GCA_003105265.1 candidate division GN15 bacterium
GTGAGTGCGACGTTTACCGGCTATTTCTAAGCGCGAGGGCAGTCGGAATTGTAGAAAGACCTGAAGGTTGCGCACGTACGGAGAGTGGCCTTCAGGCCTTTCTGTGTGCAGCCGACATACGAAGAGTGAAATTGACCAGAGAGGATTGATCAGGATCATGCACGGCAAAGTCAAACTGACCAAGCGTCAGATTAAAGAGGACAAATTCGCGACCTTCATGCTCACCGCCAAGAACCGCCTTGAAGAGAACTGGCAGATCTACGTGATCGGCGCGGTGGCGATCATTCTGGCCGTGGTGGCGGTCGTGTACTATTTCAACTCCTCCCAATCGGCCAAAGAAGACGCCGCCAAGAAGTACGCCGAGGCGCTGGCTAACGCCGGTTCCGGCAATAATCAGGTTGCGATTCTCAACCTGTCGCAGATTGTGGAACAGAATGCCGACGCGGCCACCACGCGGCAGTCCGTTTTCATGCTGGGTCAGTTGAATCTTCAGTCACGCAACTATCCCGAGGCGACCCGTTATTTCGAGCAGTACGTATCGAAATACCGTGACGACAAACTGACATACGCGGCCGCTCTCGCCGGGCTGGGAGTGTGCGCCGAGAACCAGGGACAGTATGCCGATGCTGCCGCCAAATATCAGCAGGCCGCCGACGCCTATCCGGGCGGCCCGTCGGAAGGGGATTTTCTGGCCTCGGCCGTGCGCTCGTTCCTTGAAGCCGGCGATGTTGACAAAGCCCGGGCTCAGCTCAACGTGCTCAAGGGAAAGTACCGAAACTCGGAGTTAACCAGCAGCGCTGAACGGCTCTTTGCCGAGAAAGGCACTACTGCCAGCGGGTCGTGATGGACTCCCGTTCCGACCAGACGCCTCTCAAAGTTGCCATTCTTTGGCACATGCATCAGCCCAACTATCGCGAGCCGCATTCTAATCGGCTCGCCATGCCCTGGGTCCGATTCCACGCGCTCAAAGACTATCTCGACATGCCGCTGCTGGCCTCGTCGTACGAACGCGTCCGGGTGACCTTCAATCTCGTCCCGTCCCTGCTTGACCAGATTGAGATGTATGTGAACGGCGCCATCGACCGTCACCTCGAATTATCCCGCATGCGCGCCGAGGATCTTACGCCGGGGCTCAAGGTGGAAATACTGGAGACGTTCTTCTCCGCCAATCCCGACCACCTGATCAAGCCCTTTCACCGGTACTGGGAGCTGTACAACAAGGCGCGACGGGAAGACGCCAATCGGCAGGTGATCGCTTCATTCTTCTCTTCGGCGGAAATGCGCGATCTGCAGGTCTGGTCGAATCTGGCATGGGTCGATCCGATGTTCCGGTCGGAACCAGTCATCAAAGACCTGTTCGTCCGGGACAAGCAGTACACAGAAGAGGAGAAGCATCGTCTGCTCGACTGGCAGATCGAACACATGAGGCGGATCATCCCGACCTACCGGCGGCTGATGGAGGAGGGGAGGATCGACGTCTCCTTCACGCCCTATTTCCATCCGATTCTGCCGCTTCTGTGCGACACCGATGTGGCCCGCGAAGCGTTGCCCGATATTCAGTTGCCGTCGCGCCGATACCGGCATCCGGAGGACGCCGCCCGGCAGATTCAGATGTCGCGGGACCGTTACCGCGAATGTTTCGGTCGCGAACTGACCGGCATGTGGCCGTCCGAGGGCTCGGTCTCGATGGAGACGCTCGATATCATGCTCAAGCAGGGGGTGACATGGACAGCCACCGATGAAGAGATTCTGTATCATTCGCTCATCAAGTCCGGCCAGGAGCGTCCCAACCCCGCTGCCTATTCCGTCTACGAATACGGTCCCGGGATCAAGCTGTTTTTCCGTGACCACGGGCTATCCGACCGGATCGGTTTTGTCTATTCCGGATGGCGAGCGGACCGGGCGGCGGCTGACTTTGTAAATCACCTCAAAGATATCCGCGGCCGTCTGGATGGTCGACTCCGGGATGCCGTGGTGAGTGTGATTCTCGATGGCGAGAATGCCTGGGAATATTTCCCCGATGACGGGACCGAATTCCTTTCCACCATGTATCAATTGCTCAACGATGAGCCGCTGATCGAGACGGTCACCATGTCGCAGGCCGCTGCTGCCGTTCAGGCCCGACCGCTCAAATCGATATTCGCGGGATCATGGATCAATCACAACTTCCGCATTTGGATCGGGCACGCCGAGGATAACGCGGCCTGGGACCTGCTGTCCGTCACCCGCGACACACTGCTGAGATTTGAGAGGGACAATCCCGGGTTCGACAAGGAGCGGATTGCCGCCGCCTGGTTGCAGGTGTACATTGCCGAAGGTTCGGACTGGAACTGGTGGTACGGCGACGATCACCGCACTATCCATCTCGAGCAATTCGATCGCACGTACCGGCGCCATCTGGCCGCTGTCTACGAATTCCTCGGTCTCGATGTGCCGTCCGAACTGCAACGGCCGCTTCTGCTGGGCGCCAAGACCTCTCATAACCTCGTTCCGGAAAACCTGGTATCCCCGACGGTCGACGGCCATGTCAGCCACTATTACGAGTGGGCCGGAGCCGGCAGCTATGACTGCCTCAAGGCCGGTGCCGCAATGCACCAGGTTACACGCTTCGTCGGCACCGTACAGGCGGGGTTCGACCGCGAAAACGTCTACATAAGACTTGACTTCCACAACAAGATGGGCATAGAGTTGCTATCGACGCCCCGGTTTGTACTGGACCTGCGGACACCGCAGCCGGTGCAGGTGCAACTGACCCGCGATGCGGGCGGCGCTGTCGGCGGAAGTGCCGACGGCTACTTCTATCGGATGGAAGAGGTCCTTGAAGTCGGTCTCAGCCGCGCCTTCCTCTGGCCATCCGGCGCCGGGCGACTGAGTTTCAGGATAAGCTTGTTCGAAGGCGACCAGCTGGTGGAAACCTGTCCCGATGGAGAGGATTTGACGCTGGACGTNCCGTCGCCGCAGCAGGAATTGTTCTGGCCGGAGTAATCCGGGGAAAGTGAGCGCTAGAACCGTGACCGATTCATTCTTCCCGCAGGAAAGCGAGTCGAACGCCCCGACCGAACCGACGCCCGGCGCCGTACCGGCCGATCAGGTCGACGAAACGCCGAGCGATGATTTGACCGATGAAGGGCGCCTGGCGGCGATCCTGTCGTACATCCCATTTCTCTGCTTCATTCCGCTGGTGAACATCAACTGGAAGGAAAACGAGGAAGCGCGCTTTCACGCCCGGCAGGGGATTGTGCTGTTCGTCGTCGAAATGCTGGCGGTCGTCATGCTGGTCGATGAGGTCGCCAAGTTCGTCTTTCGCATTCTTCTGGTTGTGGCGGTGGCGCTGGCGGCGGCCGGGATTTACTTTGCATTACAGGGGAAACGATTCCGTCTCCCGCTCATCAGCGATATCGCCGACAAGGCCAAATTGTGAGGTGGTTGTGAAGTACCGGTATATCTTGCTCGGTGCGGTATGCTCGCTGCTGCTGTCGTGCGCTACGACCGGGCCGGGTGGCCGCAAGTCTTTCATTGCGATTCCCACCAGCCAGGAGGTAGCCATCGGCAAGGGGATGGCCGATGAAGTGGCCAAGACGGAGAAGAAGCTTCCGGATCCCGCCTGGCAAAGCTACGTCAATGACGTAGGGCAGAAGATTGTAAACGTTTGCGATCGCAAGGATATCAGCTACACCTTCACGGTCATCGAATCGGATCAGATCAACGCGTTTGCCGCGCCGGGCGGTTATGTCTACTTCTATACCGGGCTGCTTCGAATGATGGATAACGAGGCGGAAATGGCGGCCGTGATGGCACACGAAATATCGCACGTCGTCGCGCGCCACAGTATCAAGCGTCTGCAGGCCGCCATGGGCGCGTCGCTCGCGTACCAGCTTGTCTTCGGCGATCAGGGCGGTCAGGCGATGCAGGCGGCAGTCGGAATCGGCATGGGGCTTCTGTTTGCCGACTATTCACGCCAGGATGAACGCGAGGCCGACAAGTTCGGCATCTACTACATGCAGCAGGCCGGATATGATCCCAATGCCGCCATCACCATGTTTGAGAAACTGGCCGCGGCCTCCGGCGATCATCAGGCCAATATCTTCGAGAGTCTCTCTTCGAGTCACCCGGAGACAGCCGAACGGATAGCCAACGCGAAACAGGAAATTGCCGCCGAGGGGACACTACCTCCCGGGCTGGTGCTGGGACGTTCCAGGTACATCGAAATGCGAAACCGACTCCCCGTGCCGAGCAAGACCACCGGTAAGTAGCGACTATCACGTGCCTCGCAGTTGTCTCCGGTCGCTTTGTACTTCGGATTTCATCGAATCCTGTTCGTGCTCCAGCGATCGGGAAAGTTTTAGTTGAACAAACCGGCTTCGCGATCGAAGTTGACGGGTCGGAAAAGTGTGGGGTTGTTCCCACATTCAAGTGAATCTTGTGTCGGCTTTTCCGACATAGTCGGTAGGTCTGTGTCGCGTTTGATCAGCACGTCATAACCGGCGGCGAGTACAAGTGTTACGGGTCGCGGAAGCCGCCTGAATTGGGCAGATGCTCAGGCGCAGGACAGAACACGATCTGAAGCGGCAAAAAGGATCTAGGTTTGACAGTACAATTCGGCCATCTGCCGATCATTTGTACCAAGGGAATGGATTGTTTCTTAGTGACTTGCGCGGCCTGCTCATATCACGCCATTACGACAGGGTCTGGATGGCTCTCCGGGCACTGAGCTTGCCCCTCTTTCCGCTGAATCTTCAGCGAAGGGTAGCAAATGCGGAATAGCGTGATCAAATACACTATCTCGATACTTTGTTCGTTTCTCATAGTGTCTTCGTTTTTCGGGAACGACGTCCTGGCGGCGTCGGATGCCGGACGGACGGCTGCCAACTTCCTCCAGATCGGTGTCGGGGCCGACGCGGCCGGAATGGGCGGCGCGTATACTTCCGTGTCCCGTGGCGCCTCGGCTGCCTTCTGGAATCCTGCTCGAATCGTGTCGAGCGGCGCGACTGAAATATCACTCAGTCATTTCATGTGGTATCAGGGAATCAAGCTTGAGCACGGCGCCGCAGCCATAATGCTGTCGCCAAAGCTGGCGCTGGGTGCCTCGGTAACGTTTCTCGACTACGGCACTATCGATGCCTACGATGTCAACGGCAATTCGATCGGGCAGGTTTCATCGTACGACATGCAGGGCGGACTCTCCCTGAGTATCGCGCTCAATGAACGACTGTCAGTCGGCGTCACCGGTAAGTATGTCGGTGAGAAGCTGGCCGACGTGAGCGCCTCGACCTTCGCGGGCGATTTCGGGTTCTCTTACCAGGCGGAGCGATGGTCACTCTCATTGGCGGCGGTGAACCTCGGTCCGGGAATCACCTTCGACACAGAGAAGGAGAAGCTGCCGTCGGCGATGCGGGCGGGCGTGGCCGTCACGCCGTTCACGCCATCGCTGTTGACGTCGGTTGAAGTTGAAAAGCGGATGTACGGTGATATGGTCGTGCGCAACGGTATTGAAGTGAGCGTGAGAGAACAATACTATTTGCGCGGCGGTCTTAATTACTTTCCTCAGAATACCGAACGCAAATTTAGTTCAGGATTTTCTCTTGGCGCCGGTGTGCGATTTGGAAAAGCGACGCTCGACTACGCCTTCACGCCAAGCGATTCATATACTTCGGATGATCTTCATCGATTCACGCTGGTGATGACACTCGGTCACTGAGCTCAGTTCAACTCACCGTAACAAGGTCCAATCAGGTCCATTCACGGTGAGTTGACTGCATTTTTGCCGACAAATTCCGGTGTGAAAATCGTGTGCAATGCATTGCAGGTAATATGCTCCATTAGTATTGATTCTTCCCCTCTATTCGGCTGTGTCCCGGCGGATTGTTATTGAGGACTCAAACGGTCTATAAAGCCAAGCTAAAATGCTATGGCTTGCAGCGACTTACGGATACGCCCGGGAATGCTTGATCCTCAGATGCGCCACCGGCATTAAGCTGACCTTTGGCAATTGATTTGCTCTATGGGCACTTGTCTTAGAAAAGAACCACGGCAAAATAGGTATTTAGAGACAGGACAATGTCGAGAATCAGCAACCAGATCAATCACCCGTCGGACACCACGGTTGCCATGCCGAGTCGGACGTTTCACTATGGATCGGCCGCCGGCGCGGCGGCTCCGTCGGTGGTTGGACTTCCGGTCGCTCATCCTGATCTGGCACTGCGGTTGAAGTTCGCGGTCGGGGAGATTCTTGGTTTCTTGTTTGTGTTGGCTTCCACCGGCTATATTTTTGTAGTGCCGTCATCGCTCAGCCGACCGGCACTGATGAGAGCTATGATTAACAGATTAGTCAAACGGACCCTCGATATAATCGGCGCATCAATCGGTATCATCCTTTGCACGCCATTCTGGATGATTTTGCCGATCGTGATCAAGCTGAACAGCAACGGTCCGGTGTTCTATACACAGACCCGGGTCGGGATCAATCGTCGGCGCAAAAACCGTCGGTGTTTTCCGGTTTCGCAGGGGGATGATCGGCGCGGGCGCGAGCGTCGCCGCGAGAATTATATGGGCAAGCCGTTCAAGGTTATCAAATTCCGGACGATGGTTCAGGACGCCGAGAAGCTGTCCGGGCCGGTCTGGGCGACCAAGAACGATGCGCGCATCACGAAAGTCGGGCGATTCCTCCGCAAGACGCGCTTGGACGAAATTCCCCAGTTCATCAACGTGCTGAAAGGAGATATGGCGCTGGTCGGTCCGCGTCCGGAGCGTCCCAGTTTTGTCCGCGAATTGTCGAGCAAAGTGGAGGATTATTCGGGGCGTCTTGATGTCAAGCCCGGGCTGACGGGTCTGGCGCAAATCGAGAACGGCTATGACTCCTCGGTGGCCAGCGTGGCGGAGAAAGTCCGGTTCGATCTCCAGTATATTCGCAACTGGTCACTCTGGTACGATTTCAAGATCATGTTCAAGACGGTGATCGTAGTGTTCACCGGCAAAGGGGCTTGCTGAGCAGGGGAAAGTGGACGATCCGGCAACAAACCGCGCGAGCGCGGTTTTTTTTTGGCCAGTTTGAGCTTGTTTTGCCGATAGGGCGCCCGTAATTTGCCGATAATTGTATCCATCGTAAGCTGAGCCCGGAGAAGGGGTTTATGTTGAAACGGATTTTGACTTTGGCAGCGCTGGTACTGGTTGTGACCGCCGCTTCGACCCAGGGGGCCGATGGCGGATTTGCCGTTAATTCCTCGCCGCCCGGTGCGGAGGTCACCCTTAAGGGGGATGCGGTTGTGGTCGGAATAACGCCCACGACCTTTCAGCATCCGTTAATCGGTGAATATCAGGTCACTGTCAAGAAGTACGGTTTTGAGAACTACCGGAGCCGCGTAACACTGGATCCGGCCAAACCGCTGGCGCTCGATATTCGCCTCACTCCCAAAACCCGCCTGAAATCCGCTGTGCGCTCGCTGTTCATTCCGGGTTGGGGTCAGCGCTATACGGATCAGAAAACCAAGGGCTTCTTTTTCAACCTGCTGGCGGCCGGGTCGGTAGCGGCGTTTCTGATTGCCGACGATGAATTCCGGTACCGCCGCGACCTGTTCAACCAGAGCAAACAGGTTTACGATTCCAGCGCGAAGGCGGGCGCGAGCTATACCGAGATGCAGGCGCTGCACACCGATCTGGCCGCGAGACAGAAGAAGGCGTATGATGCCGAGACGACCCGCCGGGTCACGATCGGCGCGGTGATCGGCGTATGGGGATGGAGCGTCCTGGACGCTTTGTTCTTCTTTCCGTCAGAGCACGGCTCATATTCCGTGGGCGGAATAAGTGTGGAGCCGAGCGCCAAACCGGGTGTGCTGGGACTTCAGATGACGAGGAGGTTTTAGATGAAACACACTGCCTCCTTCCTCGTGCCGTTGTCGGCAGTAATTCTGCTTTCGCTGCTGATGGCTTTCGGGTGCAACCGGACAATCGACTCTACTGATCCGGTGCGAACGCTTCCGGACGCACCTTCGACGCCGATCAATGTCTCCGCGACGCTCGACACCCAGTCGGTCACGCTTTCCTGGGAAGTGCCGGATACCGCAGTGGTCAAGCGATTCCGTATTTATCTCACCGATTCCTCCGGGGCCAATGCCCGGCTGCGTGACTCTACGATGGGTGTGAGTTTCAGTCAGACCCTGACCGGCCTCGCGCTGAATCAGACCGTCTACTTCCGGGTAGCGACAGTCGGCCGGGAGGGGATCGAGGGGCTGCGGTCGACACCGCCGCTGCGGGTGAGGGTCGCGCCGATGTCGATTCTCATCGAAAACGGCAATATATACACGAATCGTCGCAACGTCACGATCCAGGTCAACGCTCCGTCCGGCGCCGCCGACATCAAGCTCTCGGAGAACGAAGATCTGGCAGGCGCGGTTTTCCAGCCGTTCTCCAGTCAAATGAGCTTTACTTTGAGCGACGGTGACGGGGTGAAGCTGGTGTTCGCGCAATTGGTTTTCGACGACGGCACGCAGACAGGTGTACCGCTGGTCGATGGTATCACTCTCGATACCCGCGCGCGCATCGACACCGTCTACTTTCGACCGCCGTCCACTATTTTCACATCCGGCAGTGCAATCGACTTCCGCCTGCGTTCGGGCGAAACGGGGGGAACCGCGCGGATCTCCTTCCCGGGCGAAAATGGTGTTGCCCTGTACGACGACGGCTCGGGCATCGACTCGACTGCGAACGACGGCGTGTATGCCGCCCGGTATATCGTGCCGCTGGCTATGACGGTTAAGGACGGCCAGGTCACCGGATTATTCACCGATGCCGCCGGCAACCAGGCGCCGGCCCGGACTGCCTATAGTCTTCTCAACATCGAACCGGTTAATCAGCCCCCGACCGCAGTGGTGCTGGCCGGCAATAGCGACTCGACCGGCGCTCACCTGACCTGGTCACAGAATGGCGACAGTGATTTCGCCATGTATCGACTTTATCGCTCCACGGACACCACTCGGGCCGTGGATACGACCAGTCAGTTGGTAGCCATTCTCAATACGCAAAGCACGACCTCCTACGACGATGCCGTGTTGCGCTCCTATCCGGCGCTGGCCTATCGGATCTACGTATTTGATCAACTGGGCAGAGCCACGCCATCCAACAAAGTGGTGGTCATCAGGTAGATGGAACGTCTCAAGCATGGCCATTCTCAAGAACTTTAACCAGTTTCTGTCGATCTTTCTCGACACTCTCCGGGCGGTCGGTCGCGGGCGGATCTGGTTGGTGCTTCTCGGCTACGCCGCCGTTATCGCCCTCGGTCTTCTGGCGCTCTACCGATGCTTTACACCGGTGACCTATCCATTTTCCCGGGCCGTGCTGGGGCTGGCGTCAACTGTGGGCGGATGGAATCCGCAGGCGTTCTATCAGTATCCCGGTCAATTTCTCATTCTTCCAGTCGCCCACAGCTGGTTCAAAGTCGTGGTGGCCATTCTTTTCGAGGGCTTGATACTCGGTACGGCCGCCCTGATGTTTCACCGGTACTATACCGGATCGGATGAGACGACCCGGAAGAGCCGGTCACTCTGGTCCTCGTGGGGACATTTCATTTTGGCTTCGCTGCTCCTGAATTTCCTGCTCATCGTTCTGAGTTTTGTCCCCGGCTTCTTTCAGACATATCTGGAAGGCAACCCCCGCCGACAGATGATCTTCGAACTGGCTGTGGTGCCGTTCGTCTACGCGGTGCTTCAGGGATTGTTCTTCTTTGTCATACCGGCCATTGCGCTCTACGGCGAGACCATAGTGCAGGCCTTAGGACGTTCTTTTCGAGCGTTCATTCGACGGCCGCTCACTTGCTTCTTCCTGGCCACAGCTGCCCTGGCGCTCCCGACCCTGGTCAGCCTGGCCGCCAATCACCCGGATGTCATTATCGAGAAATTTCACCCGGAACTGGTGTACTGGGTGCTGCTCATCGGAGTGGCGGCCGACATGGTGTTCAACTTCCTCTGGATCGGGACGGCCGTCCGGTATCTCGTCGACGAAGAATCCTGATGGNGTCTGCCGGTCTNCGACTTGCGCGGCATTAATCATTACCCGAAATGCGCTGTCTGGGGGGAAATCCGATGACTCTGTTTCATCGTTGAAACAACGCCCTGCGCCGATTCGCCGCCTCGANTNANCTCTCCGGGCANTTGCGTCTCCCGGCCTGAATTCAGCCCAATTTCCGGAATATTTTCCCCGCGACTCTCTTCACTATTTTCCATCCCCGCCGATAANATAGATGAACTGCTAAGGGCTAAGACATATGAAGAATATTCTGCTGGTAGATGACGACCGGGAAGTATCCCAGTCGCTTGCAAATCTCTTCGATGCCGACCGGTACCGCTTCGACTTTCTCGATGACGGTATCAACGTCAGCCACTACGTGTCGGAGCACGAGGATGTCGACCTGGTGATGCTGGACGTCAATCTTCCGACGCTCTCGGGTCTGGAAGTACTCAAACAGATCAAAGCGGTCAACACCAATCTGCCGGTGATCATGATCTCCGGATTTGTCTCCACGGAAAACGCCATTGAGGCCATGCGGGAAGGGGCTTACGAGTACCTGACCAAGCCGTTCGAAATAGAGAAGCTAATCGACACCGTGAACAAGGCCTGCGGCTATAGCGCCCAGATGAAATCGCCGTTCGTCCCGGTCAAGGAAGAACCGTCGGCGGTCGGCGTGGATGAGATCATCGGCAAATCCCCCGAGATCGTCGAGATCGCCAAGCTGATCGGCCAGGTNTCCAAAACCGACGCCGCCGTGCTGATTTTCGGCGAGTCCGGCACCGGTAAGGAACTGGTNGCCCGGGCTATTCACCGCAATTCCAAACGCCGGAGCAACGCATTTCTCTCGGTCAATTGCGCGGCCCTTCCGGAGACGCTTCTTGAATCGGAATTGTTCGGTCACGAGAAAGGGGCCTTCACCGGCGCCTATTATAAACGGATCGGCAAATTCGAGCAGGCGGACAACGGCACCTTGTTCCTCGACGAGATCGGCGACATGTCGATGCTCACGCAGTCCAAGTTGCTGCGGGTGCTCCAGGAGAAACGGTTCGAGCGCGTGGGCGGCAACGAGTCGATCAAGGTCGATGTTCGCATAATCGCCGCGACCAACAAGTCGCTGGTGCAGGCGATGAAGGAAGGTTCTTTCCGGGTCGATCTGTTCTACCGTCTCAAAGTCGTCTCGATCTTCATTCCGCCGCTGCGCGAACGGCGCGGCGATATTCAGCTTCTGGCCGAGCATTTCTGCGACAGATTTTCCAAGACGCTGGCGATTCCGGGCAAGACNATTTCGAAGAAGGCGATGCAGCTGCTCACCAAGTATCAGTGGCCGGGCAACGTGCGGGAACTCGAAAACAATATTCACACCGCCATGGTGATGTCGAANAACGANGCGCTGCAGCCCGATGACTTCCCNAGTCTGGCCGAAGAGAATCCGAAACTCGAACTCGANCTGGCGACGCTGCAGAGCGATTATACCGATACGTTNAAGAAGATTATAGACCCGATCATGCCGAAGCTGATTGCCAATTCCCCCGGGCAGATNTATCATTTTCTCGAATCGGCCCTGGAAAAGGCCGTGCTGTCCGCCTGNCTGAAGCATTTCGAGGGGAATCAGGTTAAGACGTCGGAGACGCTCGGCATCTCCCGTAATACGTTGCGGGATCGCATTGCGAAGTTCGGGCTCTACTAAGTCACCCACCACCTTGAGGAAGGGCAGGGATCTTCGGTCTCTGCCCTTTCTCTTTATGGAAGCCGCCGGACCGCGCCGATAAATGTGGTGTTGGCGCGTTCACCCGCGACGTATATTCCCGCTATGCGCATCTGTCATCTGTCGGATAGCCATTTGGGCGCGGGGGAGGCGTATCCGCGCCGTGATCGCTCCGGCCTAACGCTCAGGCAGCTTGACATCATCAATTGTTTTGTCGAAGCGGTCGATCGGATTGTCACGCTGAAGCCCGACCTGTGCATTCATTCCGGCGATTTGTTTCACGCGGTGCGGCCCTCGAACCGGATTATGGCGATTGCCGGCGAACAGCTTCATCGTCTGGTCGAGCAGCATCATATTCCAACGGTCCTGATTTGCGGCAATCACGATGCGCCCAAACTGACGGCCACAGGTGCCGCCATAGAAGTGTATCGCAATATGCGCGGGCTGCATATCGTCTCGTCCCCCGAGTTGGCGGTAATAGATATGCCCGGAGGGCGCGTGCTAGCCGTCCCGCATATGCACAACGCGGAATCGTTCAAGGCCGCGATCAGGGAAGCGGCGCAGCGGCGTGGCGACGGATTCAATATTCTGGTCACTCACGGCGTGGCAGCCGGGTTGCCCCAATTTTCGATGGCCGATCTCGGTGAAATGGAAATACCACTGGAGCTGTTCGAACCGTTCGATTATGTCGCGCTGGGTCACTACCATAACTTCTCAAAGGTTGCAGAGCGAGTATGGTATGCCGGTTCGACCGAACGGCTGTCGATGGCGGAGCGGGAGGCGCCCAAGGGATTCGTGTCGCTGAATCTCGAACCGTTCACGCTGGAGTTCCATGAGGTGTCGGCTCGGCCGATGGTCGATCTATCAACTATCGATGCCGCCGGGCTCGGAGTCGAAGACCTGCTCGGCGCCATTGAGCGTGCACTGTCGGAGTCTCGCGCAGCCGAGAAAATAGTTCGTCTGGCGGTCGCCAACGTACGCGACGCCGTTCTGCGGTCGATTCCGGTCGGAGCGCTCGGTGAATTAAAACAGAAAGCGTTCGCCCTGGATCTGCGATTTCTCAGGAAACCGGAATCAGCTGCTTCGCGGCCATTCGGTCGGAGTGGCATTGGCCCTCTTGAAGAGGAGTTCCTCACCTATCTCGGCGCAACCGGGCTGGATGCGGGGGAGAGGGAATTATTTGCCGAGGAGGGACTGCGGTATCTTCGCGAAGAAGAAGCGGGCTAGATGACTTGGATTAATCGGGAACGCTTGCCAAACGTGGACGTATAACAGGGCAAACCGTAGAGGAATTGCCCTTGTGGCCAGGGTCGCGGGTCGGGGCTGTCGTCGCCGACAATTCTATATAATTTTCACTCTTAGCCGGGCCGATAACCGGTAAGGATATCGGGTCGAGTCTTTTGGTTGACACGACCATTGTGCAGAAATAGATTCGACGGCAGATAATATTGGGTCTTCTTGGTAAAGGATGAATCGTATGAAGACAAAACTTGCACTCGTTGTCGCGCTGGCACTTGGACTGGCCGGACCGACGTACGCGGATTTTCCGGCGTTCGGTTCCGCATTTGGGTGTCTGACCACCGCTTCTGCAATCGGCCAGGGACGCGGCATGCTTGGCGGGGGAGTCGGTATTGCCGATGCCACCAGCGCCTTCGGGACTTTCACTTACGGATTGTCGAAATTCACCGATGGGCGTCTGAGATTCGGGTTCATCGATTACGATGAGGCCCGCGTCGCCTTCGGCGCCGATTTCAAGTGGCAGTTCTGGCAGGTCGGGCAGGGTCGGCGCGAGCCGATGGATATGGCGGTTGGCGGCTTCTTTGAGTACGAGGACGTGTATGGTGGCTCGATCTTCCAGTTCGGCGGCCAGCTCTTCGGTTCGTATCCGATCAATCTCAACCGCGGGGGCACACTCAGCCCGTACGGTCGGTTTAATATCCGTATGGAAACGCTCAGCGGCACTTACGGCGGCTCCAATACCGAGCTTAAGTTCGGCTTTAACGGCGGCGTTGAGTGGAAAGCCACGAGGGACGTGGCCTTCTATGGCGAGTTCCAGTTTGACGGCAACGACGGCCTCTTTTTGGGAATTAATTTCAACGTGATGTAATCTGCCGTACAGCAGATTCGGAGTTTGGCGGCTCCCTCGATGGGAGCCGCTTCAGTATCAATGAACTATATTGACGCGATTATTCTCGGCATCATTCAGGGGCTGACCGAATTCCTCCCGGTGTCATCGTCTGGCCATCTGGTACTGGCGGAAGAACTGCTGAAAGTGAAGATGCCCGGCGTGACATTTGAGGTGCTGATACATATCGGGACGCTGGTATCGGTGCTGATCTACTTCCGGGCACGTATTTGGCGGCTCGTTCAGGCATTGTTCAATCGGGAGATGATCGGCGAACGGCGGATGCTGTTGTTTCTGGTGATCGGGACCATTCCGGCCGGATTCTTCGGCCTCCTGTTCAAAGACCTGTTGGAGAAGACGTTTTCCAATCCCGTTGAAACGTCGGTAGAATTGATCATCACCGGACTCATTCTGCTGGTGCCGAAACTCTTTCGGGCGGGGAACAAAGGTCTTTCGCTCGGTTCGACGATCATCATGGGTTTCGGTCAGGCGGTTGCTATCTTGCCGGGAATCTCTCGCTCCGGAACAACGATCGTCTCCGGCATGCTAGCGGGGGTGAAGCCATCGGAGGCGGCCGAGTTTTCGTTTCTGCTTTCGATTCCGGCTATCGGCGGGGCGAGCTTGCTCGAGGCCAAACACCTGCTGGAACTGCAGTCGGCGCTGGTATTGCCGTACATGGTCGCGACGCTCGTGTCCTTCCTCTTTGGCCTGCTTTCGGTGTATGTCGTGCTGGCCACGGTGAAGCGCGGGAAGTTCGATTACTTCGCCTACTATTGCTTTGCCATCGGCGCTTTCGGACTGTATCATTTCCTTTCATGACGCGTCACATTCTGGTCATCAGATTGGGTTCGCTGGGGGATGTGATCCTCACCTCTCCCGCCGTCCTCAATCTGAAAATTGCCCATCCCGGGTCGAAGCTGGTCTTCCTGACGAAGGAACGGTTCGGCGAGGTGGCGCGGATGATCCCGGGGGTCGACGAAGTGCGCACCATCCCTGAGCGCATCGGCTCGACCGATCTCTACCGACTGGTACTTGATCTGGACAGGACCAATTTCGATATCGTTGTCGATCTGCACGGCAATTTCCGCTCCTGGTTTGTGCGCACGCTGCTCGGTTCATCCCAGAGCAACGTCTATCCGAAACGCCGGCTCGAGCGATGGCTGATTGTCCACCGCAAGCAGTTTCCACGTGAGGATCAGCACACGATCGATCTGTACAATGCGTTGATTTCGCGCAACGGTTTACCAACACCCAGTCGCCGCCCGATCCTTATGATCGCCGACCCGAATCAGAATCACTTCATGAGGTCGCGCGAGAATGTTGTGGTGATCGCGCCCGGGGCCGCCCACGAGAACAAGAAATGGCCGATCGAGCGATTCTCGGAGGTCGCGCGAGCACTGCACCGGCGCTTCGGCTCGAAGATTGCCTGGGTGGTGACGCGCGATGACGCCGGCATCCATAACCTGGATTCCTTGCCGGAGGGTTCGTTTGTTGAATTGGTCGACGCACCGATTCCGACTGTCGCCGAAGTAATGGCCGGTGCGCGGCTATCTATAGCCAATGATTCCGGGCTGGCGCATCTGTCATCGGCCGTCGGCACTCCGGTGATCGCGGTTTTTGGACCGACCCATCCCGCGCTTGGGTTCGCGCCGCGAGGCCTCTTCGATGTTGTCGCCGAGATCGATGAGTACTGCCGCCCCTGTTCACTCCACGGCAAGACGCCGTGTTTCCGCACGGAGCGGTTTTGCATGACCCGTCTGTCGACCAATGACGTTCTCGAGCGCGCTGTCCGGTTATTTGAATCACCGGTCAACGTTGAACGAGCGCTGTTTGTCGATCGCGACGGCACCATAGCGGTCGAGCGCCATTATGTATCCAATCCCGACGAAATCGAGCTGATTCCGGGCGCTGCGCAAGCTTTGCGGCGCGCCAGAGATGCCGGATTCAAGATCGTCGTCGTGTCGAATCAATCGGGGGTTGCCCGGGGGCATTTCGGAATCGACGCTGTCGAGCGCACCAACGCCCGTCTCAGAAGCTTGCTGCGCAACGAGGGAGTCGAGCCGGACCTCATGCTCTATTGCCCGCACCATCCTCACGGGAGCATTTCCGGATACAGTTTCGCGTGTGCCTGCCGCAAACCGGCGCCCGGCATGGCCGAGCAGGCCGCAATTGAACTTGGGATCGACCTCCGCCGGTCGTATGTTATTGGCGACAAGATCGATGATGTCACGATGGCCTCGGTCATGGGCGGTTCGGCAATACTGGTGCGCACCGGCTACGGATCGGATTCGGAAGCACGGTTGTCGGGCCTGGTGCAGCCGCGGGGACTGGCTGTCTGCGACAATCTGGCGGGGGCGGTCGATGAGATACTGAAGCGGAGTTAGCGGTGATTCATTTGGCGGCATTCGGGGAGCGGGTGCAGGACAAAGTCATCTGCCACCTGTGTCCTCATGAATGCAATCTAACCGACGGGAAGCGCGGCATCTGCGTGTGCCGCTTCAACCGGAACGGTGAACTGGTCACCGACAACTACGGCGAACTGGTCTCGCTGGCGGTCGATCCGATCGAGAAGAAGCCGCTGTACCATTTCTATCCCGGCACGGGAATTCTGTCAACCGGCTGCAACTGCTGCAATCTCGGTTGTCTCAACTGTCAAAACTGGACGATTTCGCAGGAGAAGTCCCCCACTGTCTACAAGTCGCCGGACGAATTGACCGAGCTTGCGCTCCGTCATAAATCGCTGGGCGTGGCCTTCACATATACCGAGCCAATGGTCTGGTTCGAGTACATTATGGATACTGCCCCGCTGCTGCATGACCACGGTCTGAACGTGGTGCTGGTCACCAACGGCTTCATCAATCCCAAGCCGCTGGCGGAATTGATCGCCGTGACTGATGCCATGAATATCGATCTCAAGTCTATTCGTCCGGAGTTCTACACCCGCGTCTGCAAAGGGATGCTCGAGCCGGTGATGGAGACCATCCGGCTGGTGGCCGCTTCCGACGTTCACCTGGAAGTCACCAATCTGCTGATCCCAGGGCTAAACGATTCGGATGCTGACATCGAGCACCTGGCTGAGTTTGTGGCCTCGCTCTCAGAGAAGATACCGTTGCACTTTTCGGCCTATCACCCCGACTACAAGATGGATAAGGAAGCCACGCCCGCCGAAACCGTGCTTCATGCCGTCACGCTGGCGCGCAAGCATCTGGTCTACGTCTATGCAGGCAATATCCATATGGAGAACGGCAGTGACACCTTCTGTCCGGCCTGCGGTAATCTGCTGATCCGTCGTGCCGGCTTCCGCGCGAAAGTTGTCGGCGTCAGGGGAGGGCGCTGCGCGCAGTGCCACTTTGATACGGGGATTCGGCAGTAATGCAGAGTCGGCCCACCGGCACCGATAATATGCGTATGCGCCTGCCGTTGTTTCGTTCCATCCTCCTGAGGCCGACGATCTGGCTGCTCGCCCTTGCGTGTCTTGTCGCAGTGGTGCCTCCGGCAAAGGCCCAGTACTATTTCGGGAAAAACAAGGTTCAGTACACCCGGTTCAACTGGCGGGTGATGACGACCGATCACTTCCGCATATACTTCTATGCCGATGAGGGCGATGTCGTCAAGGTCGCCGCCCATCTCGCGGAAAATGCCTACCGATCCGCCGCTATCAATTTCAGCCATGAAATAAAGAACAAAATACCGTTGATCATATACTCGGCACCGTCCTACTTCAGTCAGACCAATGTCATTCCGGGGCTGCTGCCCGAATCGGTCGGTGGATTCACCGAATTCATCAAGGGCCGGGTGGTGATACCGTTTGACGGCTCCTACTTCAACCTCAACCACGTCATCCGGCATGAACTGGTTCACGTGTTCCAACTGTCCAAGCTGGATGCGGCGGTGAACCGTATGGTCATCCAGCGGGTGGCGTATCCGCCGCTGTGGCTGATAGAGGGACAGGCGGAATACTGGTCCGAGGAATGGGATACCGAGGCCGACCAGATTCTCAAGGACCTCGTGCTGAGCGGGAGAGTGCCTGAGATCGGTGAATTGTATCAATACGAAGGAACTTTTCTCACTTATAAGCTCGGCCAGTCGATCTGCGCCTTCATCGATACGACCTACGGCGCCGACAAGCTGGTACGGCTCTATGAGAACTGGTACAAGGCCAGGACGTTTGATGAAATCGTCAAATTGACTCTCGGACTTGACCTAAAAGAACTCTCCAACCAGTGGATCTACTCGCTCAAGCGCCGGTATTTCCCGGAGATCCAGCACCGCGGGCTGCCGCGTATGGAGGCCAGCCGCATTGTCAGGACCGGCTACAGCATGAAGGGCGTGCCGATCATCCGTCGCGATCAGGGAACCGACAGCTCCTGGATGGTCTACATGGCGTACCGTCGCGGCTACGCCGGTCTCTATATGAAGCCCGTAGACGAGACCATGCACGGCGATGTCACGCTGCTCAAAGGGGAGAGGTCCGCCCGATTTGAGTCTTTGCATCTGTTGCATTCGGGGATCGACGTCGACACGCTGGAACGGGTGCTCTTCTCCTCCAAGGTCAAGGATCGGGACGTCATCTATCTCTACGACATCAAGAGGCGGAAGGTCATCGCGACGTACCGGTTCGACGATCTCGTAGCCGCGCGATCACCCCGTTTCTCGCCGGATGGTTTGCACGCGGTCTTTTCCGGCGTCCTCGAAAGCGGCTACTCCGACATTTACCGGCTCGATCTTGCATCGGGGGCACATACGCCGTTGACGCGGGACATTTACTACGATGCCGACCCGGCGTTCTCATCCGACGGCCGCTCAGTGGTCTTTTCCTCCGACCGGGGAGTGTACGGCAAGAATGGTGCGCTCAATCTTTTTGCTCTCGATGAGGCGTCCGGTGTAATCACGCAGTTGACCTACGGTCCATTCCGCGACCAGACACCCGAGCCGACGGAGCGCGGTATTTTCTTCGCTTCCAATCGCGATAGCTCGGATAATGTGTACCTGCTCGACTCGAGCAATCGGATCACGAGGCAGACCGAGTACGCGACCGGAGCGTATGATCCCCGCGTGTCGCGCGACGGCAAAAACCTGTTCTTCACCGGGTATCAGGATGGACTTTTCCAGATGTACCGGATGGCGCTCAAGGACAGCGCCGCAGTGGTCGCCAGCGTCGCCGACAGCTTGGCTGCGCCGTGGAAGCCGGAGGAGATCGACCACACGGTCAGCGACGCTTCGATCGTGTATGATACCCGATATTCATTCGATATCGCCCAATCATTGGTGTCGTACGACGCGATTTACGGCTCGGTCGGCGGCATTCAGGCGGCCATTTCGGATGTGCTCGGCAACAAGGCCTACTATTTTCTTCTGGCCAACACGGCCGAAACCAAGAGCGAAATTTTGTCGTCGTTCAACGGCGCGGTGACTTTTATCAATCGGGAGCGCCGGCTCAACTGGGGTCTGGGCGTATTCCATCTCTACGACGAATACTACAATGAGCATGACCAGTACTACTTCGAGCGGCAGGCCGGCGTGGCCGGTTTGCTGAGCTATCCGCTGTCGAAATTCCAGCGGTTCGAATTCGGCTCCTTCGCCCGATATGACAAGAAGGACCTTCGCTACGGCCAGCAGCCGCTCGAGGGCTTCCTCGTCTCGAACAACATCAGCTGGGTGTACGACAACGCCATCTGGGATATCTCCGGCCCGATCGAGGGACGCCGTTACAACATAACACTGGGACTCACTACGTCGCTGAGCGACGGCTCGATCACCAACCGGACCGCATCGGTTGACCTGCGGCATTATTTCCGTCTGGGGCAGGCGTCGGCCATCGCCAATCGGCTGTGGGCGTATTCATCGTCCGGCACCGACCCGCAGCGCCTGTATCTGGGCGGAAGCTGGTCATTCCGCGGGTTCAGCCGGAGGGCCTTCTATAGCCGCAATATCCTGTTCGCATCGACCGAGCTCCGTTTCCCGCTGATCGATGATCTGATGATTGGTTTTCCCATCGGGGCACTGGGTTTTCGCGGTATTCGTGGGGCGCTATTTTATGACAACGGCGCTGCCTGGGACGACCGGTTCACGCAGTTCTATGGTTCCTTCGGTTTCGGCGCGCGCGTGAATCTCGGCTATGTCGTGGTTCTCAGGTTTGATTTCTCCCGGACGACCGATTACCACACGATCAGCAACCACACCGATTTTGACTTCTTCTTTGGGTGGAATTTCTAATGCGCCGCCTTGCCTTCACATTCGCATCGGTGATACTGACTCTGGCACTTAATTCCTGCTCGAGTCGGTACAAGATGAATCGCTCGGTGTTGGGCGAGCCGTCGTACTGGCCAACGGCCCGGGGAGACAACGCCGCCACCGGATTCATCGCCGGTGATGCCTTCACCGGGAAGCTCGATACACTCTGGCACGGCAAGATTAACGACCGCCCGCTCGGCGCGCCGGCGCTGTCTCATGGTCAACTGGTGATTCCCGGATCGCGTAAGCGGCTGTGGTTTTTCGACTGCGCTACAGGCAAGCGCCTCGGGAAAATTCGTATGGGGGGAATACCGCAGGGCGGGGTGACACTTCGGGATTCCCTGGCGTACCTGGCTCTGGCGTACCCGCGCAACCGCCTGCTCTGCCTCGACTTGATACATCGCCAGGGACGCTGGCAATCCCGCATAAAGGATGCTGCAACCGGACCGATAATAGTAGGTAACCGCCTGATAACGAGTTCCAGCGATGGAGTCGTGACGGCTCAGGATCCGAAGACCGGCAAGCTGCTCTGGAAGCACCAGACTGACAGTCGATTGCTTGGGCCGGTGTCGGCCGCCAATGGCCGACTGTTTGTCGGATCGGACGACGGAACGCTCTACGCGATCTCGGAATCGGACGGCGCTGAACTATATCGTGTGAATCTGAGGAGTCCGATTGTGAGCGCTGCCGCGGTTGCGGATTACATTTATGTTGCCGCCGTCAAAGGGCAACTCTCCGCTCTCTCGCCCGACGCCGGGACTATTGCCTGGCAGGTCTCGCTGCCGTCTTCCACGTGGACAGCCCCAACCGTCTCCGATGGGCGTGTGTATGCCGCCTGTCGCAACGGTGATGTGGTTGCGCTGGATGCTGCCGGTGGCCGGGAAATCTGGCGCTATGCGGCCATTGACGTCATCAAGGGCTCGCCTATCGTAGTGGGCAGATATGTGGT
>PQAP01000001.1:21202-97625 GCA_003105265.1 candidate division GN15 bacterium
CGAAGCGGTCATCCGGACCGATCTCAACGAACTGGTTCACTCCCTGGCCGCGGAGCTGGCAATGGCCTGCAAGAAAATGGCCATCTACAGTCAGGATCATCCGGTCGGCCGGCGGTCTCTGGAAAAGCCGTTTCTGCTGTTCGGCAAGCTGTTTGGTTTCCGGAAGTACGTATCGATAGCTGTGCACCGCGGCAATCTCTACATCTGCAACATCTGTCTCAAAGAAGCTGTCTATTACTCCCCGATCGTGCAGGCGATGCAGGTGCTGGATATCAGCGCGCTGCTGTTCGAGAGTTCCATGTCGATCCGCGATTTCAGCATATTCGTTCAGCGCTTCGTTAAGCGGGTGCGTCCTGATGATCCCGAATACGACCTGGCCGAATACCTCAAGAAGAATCGAATTCTCAGCATCCAGGTGAACTCGGAGCCGGCATTCAAGCTGATCGAAAACCAACGGCAGTACCGCGGCGAAGTCGACGATGATTTCTCCGTCCGCCGCCTGGCGCTTGACCAGATAGGCAACGACCTGACCGCTCTGGCCCGGTTGGGCGACATGCGCGATGACCAGTTTGTCACCGCCGGAATCGATTTTGATCCGGCCATCGTCCGGTATCTCTTGCCCGAGAAGGTTGCCTCGATCCGCCCGACCGTGTTTCGCCGCGAACTTGAAATGATCGCGGACGGTATCCGCAACAATACCCGGCCGGGAGAACAGATCGATTCAGCGGTTCAGACCTATATGTCGCTTTTCAAGCTGGTCAACCTCCATCCGGACAAGGAGCGCATCATCGAGAACCTCGACTCCGATTTCGGAGCGGCCGCTTCTCAGCAAAGAGACCGGATCGGCGATGTGACCAGCACGACCGGCGCGATCAAGACCAATGTCATCAGCCAGATCGACAGCGTGATTGCCGACATCTTTTCGCTGTCCAACCTTGAATGCGATTCGGCAAGCTTCTCCGACAGCTTCGAACGGTTGCTCAAGACCGGTCTCCGGGGAAAAGCCGAGGAAGTTCTGCAGCAGTTGATGGAGTACCTGCGGGATGCCAATCCGGGGTATCGCCAGAAAGCGCTCAGTTTGCTGATCGATGCCATCGGCCAGATCAATATGGACTCGGATGAGCGCCTGCTTGAATTGGTTGCCGCCGATGTGGTCGCACAGATCTCCAATCGCCGCGAGACCTACGAATACTCGGAACTGGTCGCTAGAGTCTGCGATCGCTGTCTGGTGGAACGACGCTACGACCTGATCGCCGATCTCGCTGGAGCCATGGCTTCACGCCGGCATATGGAGGGAGATGTCTCTACGTATGACTCCATGGCGGTGAAGAAGGCATTGCAGACGCTCAATCGCCGTGAAGTGATCGACCGCCTGGTTGACGACCTCTTCAAATCCGACTTCGAGACCGCCGGCAAGATCAAGCAGATCCTGGTGGCGCTGGCGTCCGAGGAAGTGGCGCTCGTACTCGCGCAGGTGGTGGCTCACCCGACCCGCCAGGTCCGACAGCAGTCGCTTCGCGTGCTGGCCGAACTCGGCAAAGCGGCGCTGAAAGTCTTCTCGCGAATTATCAACGACGACGAATGGTTCGCCCGCGACGCCTCCCGGCAGGAATTGCCGGACGCCAAGTGGTACGTCGTGCGCAACTCGATCTTTGTCCTCGGCTCCCTCAAGGATCCCGAAGCCGTCCTGCCGCTACGGCTCAGAACCAGCGATCCCGATATCCGCGTCAGACGTGAAATCGTCAGCGCGCTCGAGAAGATCGGCGGTGAGGAAGCGGTCGATTTGCTGGTACTCATGGCCGAGGATCTGGCGCGTGAGATACGCGAAAGCGCGATTGCGGCAATCGGTGTCCTCGGGACTGCGGATGTCGTGCCGCTCCTGGTCGACCTGGCCAAACGAGGAGAGTCCGAGACCGTCAAGCTTATCGGCGTGCTCGGGAAGCTGGGAGGACAGGAGGCGCGTGACTTCCTCTGTCACCTGCTGGAAGACGAATATGAGTTGACCGCCATAGCCGCGGGCGGGGTATCGAAAGATGATCTCAGATTGGCCGCTGTGAGGGCTTTAGGGACGATTGGAGACACGATGGCGATCGAAAGGATCAGAAACTACCAGGCCAACCTCCCGGCCGCCCACAAGCTCTTCTTCAAGAATTCGCCGGTCAACAAGGCCATAGCCGACATTCTCAGCCGCCACTGACGCCTATAATCCGGCGTCAGCGCCCGCCGGGCCATTTTTCTCTCCGATCTGCGTAGGTGGACAGCCCTTAATCATGCCCAAGACCTTGACCTAACATTGGGTTGTCACGTACTGGTTTAGATATGGCTCGTATCCTATTGTGACGCAATAGAATAACGAGCGACCAACTCGGCGCAGTCTTCTACTGTCGGACAGGAAGGCCGGCCAGATACGATTGAACAGTTCACGGAGACAGCCGGCGCAGACGCGGCTGGGTGTTTTTCATCCGGTCGTCACGCTTCGGGCTCGGACCGCCGCCCGCTGTCTTTGCACAATGTATATAGCCAGCCCGGTAACGAACAACCCCACCGAAATCACCTGGTTGTATGTGATGCTCATACCGCCAAGCGTGAACTTCATCTCGCTTTCGTAGTAGCGGACATCCTCGATGAGGAAGCGAAAGGTCGCTTCCGCCATAAACAGAAAGGCCACCAGTTGTCCGTTGAATTTCTTGCGCGGCAGCATCCGGTTGAGAAACAGAAACAGGATCAGTCCATACAGCGAGCTGTACAGCTGAGTAGGATGGATATACTGGTTATGGAAAATATAATCCGGGATCGAGCCCTCAGGGAACTTGATTCCCCACGGCAAGGTAGTGGGGACGCCAAAACAACACCCGTTCAGGAAGCAGCCGATACGCGTAATCGCCAGCCCGATTCCGAGCGTGGGTGCGAAGTAATCAAACGTCTCCAGAATCGACAGCCCAGCGCGGCGACAGTACCAGATGGTCGCGGCCAGCGCCACCAGGACGCCACCGTACAGGTTCAGTCCCGCGATCCCGAACTGCCCTTCGTGGAACGGATTGATCGTGTTCAGCCAGTGTCCTGAGAATTCATCAAGATGAAAGATGACGTAGAACAACCGCGCTCCGACCACGCCGCCGAGGATCATGAGCGTGGCGATCGTCAGATACGGCTCAAACGACTTCTTGTCCCGTTCCACCACGTGCTTGATATACAGCACGCCGACGACAAAGGAAGCGGCCAGCATCAGGCCGTACGCGCGGACAGGAAACGATCCAATGTGAAAGAGTTCAGGATACATGTTCGACACCCAATGAATGATAGGCGACCGGGTTGGGCCGCCGTTTAATCCAGCGATCATAGCGCCGGTCGACCAGGATGATCGCACCGACCCCGATCAGTGCCCCCACGACAACATCGGAGGCATAGTGAAAGCGCCCCCAGACCGTGCCGATCGCCAGTCCAATAACCACCGGTACGAGCAGCCATCCGATCTTCCGACTTATTTTGAACGTGTACGCCAGCACGATGAGCCCTACCGCGACATGCGACGACGGCATACAGCCGCCGTGCACGGCGCCCCGGTCGATGGCAATGTTGACCAGCTTGCGAAAGAACGGCCCCTCGATCGGATGCAGGTACTGTCCGGCCAGATAATACCGCGGTCCCTCGATCGGATAGAGGAAGAACAGGAAGTACGATACGAAGAATGCGATGCAGGCGGCCGTAAGGAAGCGCCGGATCAATTCGTCCTTTCGCTTCAGGTACAGGTAAACCAGGAGCGCGGGAATCATCAGGTAATACGCAAAATATCCGGCCGAAAACAGCTCGTTCAGAAACGGGCTCAAATAGCTGCGGTCTATAACCAGTGACGGTTCAAACCCCAGCACCGAGTATTCGAACGACACCAGAGAAGAATCGAAAAATCTGTCGAACAGGAGAAACATCGTACCGCTCGTGGCGCGATAGAAGAAGGTGAACATGAGCGCCGGGTAGAGCAGCCGGATAAACCGTCGCCAGCCGGTTGGTGCTTCCCCCACATACCGGATCACAAGTGCGGCCACTGCGGCCATGGATGAATAGAAGATAATTTCGTACGTGTAGTTGCCGAGGGGCCGTCCCACCGCCAGAATCAGCAGGGTCATGAACAGGCAATAGCCGATCACCAGATAGTCATACGGCAAGAGGTGAAGGCGGCGATCGGTCATTAATCAGTGTCCTTGTCTGCAACGTCCTCGCGTGCGGGTTCGGTATTGCCGGCCACCACAAGGACAATCTCACCTTTAACCGTCGTACCGGCAATCTGTTCGAGAATATTATCGAGTGAGCCGCGGATGAATTGCTCGAATTTCTTGGATATCTCGCGCGCCAGACAGGCCTGGCGGTTCCCCAGCACCTCCCGCATGGCTGTCAGTGTCTGCACCACGCGATGAGGCGATTCGTAGAATATCATCGTATGCCCGAACGAGGCCAGTTGCTCCAAACGCCTCCGCCGCGCTGACGATTTGTGCGAGAGAAACCCTTCGAACAGAAAGCGATCAGTCGGCAGTCCGGAGGCCGTCAGAGCCGGGATGAGCGCCGACGCTCCCGGGATCGGCACGATCTCAATGCCGTTTTCGAGGGCGGCGCGCACCACCCGGTAGGCCGGATCGGAAATTCCCGGCGAGCCGGCGTCGGTCACCACGGCCACCGATTGGCCCGCTTTCAAGCTCTCCAGCAATCGTCCGGCGCGGCTCCGTTCGTTGAATTCGTGATACGAAATCAGCCGTTTTTTCAGTTCGAACTTTGCCAGCAGTCGGCCGCTTGTGCGGGTGTCCTCGCAGGCCACCAGGTCGACCGTCGCCAGCACCTCAAGCGCGCGAGGCGTCATGTCACCCAGATTGCCGATCGGCGTCGGCACCAGGTAAAGTTTGCCGCAGACGGGAGTATCCATACCAGATATGCTCACTATAGCCGGAATCGATATCACATTCAAGCTAATATTGGCCCGTACCCTTGACAGCCGTTCGCACGGTCCGTATCATTGCGCGGTTAATCACAGGGAAGGATAATATGAGCGTCAACAAAGCAATACTGATTGGCAATTTGGGCAAAGACCCGGATCTCCGCTACACCCCCGGAGGGCGGGCAGTCGCCTCGTTCTCACTGGCCACTAAAGATCAGTGGACCGGTCAGGACGGCGAAAAGAAAGAGTCCACCATCTGGCACAATATCGTCTGCTGGGGCAAGACCGCCGAACTGGCCAAGGAGTATCTCCGCAAGGGCCGACAGGTGTATATCGAGGGTCGTATTGTCAATCGGAGCTACGACGACAAAGACGGTAACAAGCGCTATGTCTCCGAGATTGTGGTGCAGACTCTGCAGTTCCTGGGAAGTAAGCCGACGGGCGAAACTGGCGCGGCGGAACCGGAGGGGGCGCAGGCGGAGAACCGTCAGGGCGAAGACGACGACCTTCCGTTCTGATCAAGTTTTGCGCAGGACAACCCTAACCGGCTGTCCTGCCTGCGGCCATGGTTGATTGATTTATCCGCTGCCTATTCCAAATTCTCTACTAATCATTCCGCCCCTTTCATCCGAACACGATATACAGTGAAAGCTGTTTCGATCTGAAACACACTGACTGGAGCAGGTTATATGTCTCATGTCGCGGCTCTTAATCCACCCGCTGAATCGGCCCGTTCGACGCGAGCAGATCTGTATCTGCGCGCGGCGATTCTGCTGATGGCCTCGATTATCATCTGCGCGACGCTCATCATCCGGTACACCGACTGGCAGGCCGGAAGCTTCATGGCGGAGTTTTCGTCACTGCTGGAACTGGGAATAAATACGCTGCTGCCGTACATGATCTCGGCGGTCGTGGCGGCGATAACGGCTGTGGCCATCATGGCCATGCTGTCCGCGCGACCGACTGTGGATCCGCCGAACCGGATTGTCGAACGGCTGCGGCGCCTGGTCGACGGTGACCTGTCGACCCGCGTCAGCATCAACGCCGAAGGGAGCTTGCGCGAAGTATCATACGAGTTGAACCGCGCAGTGACGACCCTCAACCTTCAGGTGACAAAAATCAAACTGCTCAACCGTCAGCAGTGGCAGTCGCTGTGCGAGATTCGCTCGGCGGTCGAAGCGCAGAACCTTCCGGAAGCTATGCGGCATATCCAAAATATGGAGCAGAATTGGACGCGGATCGCGGAAGTGGAGAAATCGCTGAATACGTGAGGGAGAGCTATCGCTCGCTCTCGAGCTTCTTGACCCGCTTGAGCAACTCCGGCAGGCGGCGGAGTGCGGCCTCGATCCGCTTCGATTCCATGATCTCGCGAGCGGGATATCCAAAATACTTTTCACCCGCCGGAATCGAATGAGAGACCCCGGATTGTGCGCCTACCTGAACTCCTGCACCCAGCTCGATGTGTCCGACCAGACCAACCTGTCCAGCAAGCACGACGTAATTGCCCAGTTTAGTTGAGCCGGAGATGCCGACCTGAGAGACAATAAGGCAATGCTCACCGATCTCGACATTGTGCGCGATCTGCACGAGATTGTCGATCTTGGTGCCGCGACCGATTCTGGTCGGCCCAAGCGCGCCGCGATCAATAGTCGTGTTGGCGCCGATTTCGACGTCGCTGCCAATCTCGACCCAGCCGATTTGCCTGATCTTCTTGTGTCCAGCTTCAGAATGCGCAAAGCCGAAACCGTCCGAGCCGATCACCGCGCCGCTGTGGATGATAACATTATCACCAATCTTGGTTCTGTGCAGGATGCGGACGCCGGGATGGATCAGGCAGTTGCGGCCAATTGTGACATCGCGGCCCACGTAGACCGAGGAGACCAGCTTCGTGCCTTCGCCGATTTTTGCGCCGCGACCGACATGGCACAGTGCGCCGACGGCACAGCCGTCCGCGATTGACGCACCGTTTTCGACTATCGCCTGTGGACTTATCCCGGGTTCCACGAGCACCGGTTCGGCATAAAGCAGATCGATAACCTTCGCAAATATCAGGTAGGGGTTCCGGTGGCGAATCACCGGTATGCGGCTGCAGTCCGACTGCATGTCGAGCACCAGCGCTCCTGCTCCGGTGGTAGCGACAAATTTGGCGTAGCGGGGATTGGCGACAAAACTGATGTCGGAAGAACCGGCGCTCTCGATCGGAGCCGCGCCGGTTATCTGGATGGAACCGTCACCGCACAAGGTCGCATTGACCGCCGCGGCGATGTCGGCAAGCGACAGCGTCCTGCTATTTGTCGAGCCGCTCAAGGTATTCAAGCACTTTCTGCGTGACGTCGAGGGAAGGCCTGATATAACCAAGGTTGCTCTGCATGGTGAAGATGACGTCGTACCCGCCGTCGTTGGCGACCGCTTCAATGGCTTTGCGGATGTTTTCGGTCAGCGGCGCGAGCAGTTCATCCTGCTTTTTTTCGGCGGTCCCGCCGGGTCCGTAAATCTGCCGGGTGTAGGCATCGAGCGCTTCCTGCTTGGTGCGGATGGCCGCTTCGCGCTCTTTCTTCTTCTCGTCAGACAGAATCAGCCGCTGCTTGTCGTAATCGGCGATCATGTCCTGCAGCTCCTGCTGCTTGCTCTGACCCTCAGTATCCCAGGCCTTCCGCTCGGTTTCCCAGAGATCGTTGGCGCGCTGCCACGCCTTATAGTTGCTCTGGATCGCCGTGTCGAGCACATATCCGATTTTCAGCGCCTGTGCATGGACGGTGGTGGTTGACACAAGGCCGGCGGCGACAAGGGTCAGCAACCCGATGAGGAATGGTTTCAAACTGCGCATGGCAATCTATCTCCTGTTCTGATTCACAATTGACTTTATCTAAATGTTGTGCCGATCTGGAAGTGAGGATGAATCTTCTGAGTCTGGCCCAACTTCTTGTTCAACGGATACCCGAAATCGAATCCAATCGTTCCAATGCCCGGCACGACAATTCTGAATCCCACGCCGACGCCCTTATACAAGCTGCCGAACCCGGTGATAGTCCTTCGGTACAGCCAGGAGTTGCCGGCATCGAAAAAAAGTAATCCGTACAATTGCTGCGAGGCAAGAGGAATTTGCAACTCGAAATTAGTGACCAGCAGGTATTTGCCGCGAACCGTCACCCGGCTGCCCTGTACGGTCCCGGTTGAAATGCTGTCGGGCGTCGCGTTAGGGTCGGAGGCGGTCCGGTCAAAATAGTACAGCACGGTGTCAACCCGCGGGGTCGGCAGCGAATCCGGCGTCAGCGTGCCGTCGTCGTATCCCCGGACAATACCGTCAAACGCGGTACCGCCGGGATAGAAGCGGTCGGACAGCAGAATTCGATTGTCTCCGTCTGGCGACGTTATCACGCTGTACTGAATCTTGGCGGCCAGCGCCATCTTGCCGATGATCGGAAAGAACTTGGCAACGTTAATGGTGTGCTTGTCGTAATGCCAGTAGCCGCCCAGGAAACCGCCGTTCTTCTCGAAAGTGTATGAGAGTTGCGAACCCTTGGTGGCGAATTCCGGAAGATTGCGGGAGTCACGCGAAATGGTCAGCGCTACCTGCGACGACGTGAACCACTGTTCGTCGTAGTTCAGCACCGAGCCGGGGAGAGCTCCCTGGTCGCGCCATCCGAAGTAGACAAAGTTGCGGCCCGTGCCGGCCGGCCGGTTCTGAGTCGTGTCTCGATAGGCATTGCTGTAATATGATTCCGACTTGCGAAACGCATCGCTGAAATCGTTGAAGCGATCCTGCTCCAGCCGGTACGACGCGTATACGCGGAAGTAGTTGTCCGGCCAGCGAAGGCGGCGACCCAGCCGAATCGAGCCGCCCCGGCGACCTTCAGTATAGGTGTCATCGAGCCATCGGCGATTGGTCGAGTACAACTCCGTGCCGAGCAGGGTCGGGCGGCTGAAGAGCCACGGCTCCGTGAATGACACGGATAACGAATTGCGGTTCTTGCCGCGTTCCACAGTGAAAGCCAGGTTTTGCCCATTCCCGGCAAGGTTAGGGATGCCCAGCCCGATATTGCCGACCAGTCCGTCCTGACTGTTATAACCCGCGCCGGCCGATATCTGGCCGGTTTGCTTCTCCTGCACCTTCAATTCCAGATCGACATCGCCGTTGGGCAGATCAATCGGGGTCGGTTCGGCATTGCTGAAGTAGTTCAGGGCCATGACATCGCGGATTGACCGAATCAGCAGCGACCGATTGAACACCTGCCCGGGCAAGACCGACAGCTCCCGCCGGATCACCCGGTCCTTGGTCTTGGTGTTACCGACAATCTTGACCAGCCCGATATGTGACGGCAATCCCTCCGTGATATCGAAGGTAATATCCAGGATTGAATCCTGACGGGTCGTGCGGGAATCATCGACGCGGATATGCAGGTGACCGATCTCCTGATAGGTCGTGTAGATTTCGGTAAGGGATTTGTCGTACTGATCGCTGCTGAAGACCATGCCTTCTTTGTATTTCATGAGCGATTCGAGCAGGGGCGTCTTGAGTTCCTCATTCCCCTTGAAGGTGGTCGTGCCGAAGTAGTACAGCGGCCCCTCGTAGACATCGAGGTAGATCGTCATCTGATTGAGGGCGGTATCGATTGTGTTCGAATCGGAAATGAGGTAGGCATCGATATACCCCTTCTTGTGGTACTCATCGATGATCTTCTCGAGGTCCTCGTCGTACTTGTCTTTGGCGAAGGTCGAGCTCTTGAGAAATCCGCGTTTGCGGTTCCGCATCACCTTGATGATGTCGTTCGCCTTGACCTGCTTGTTGCCGGTGAGAATAACCTGCCTGACCTTGACTTTCGACCGCTCGTCAATCGCATACTTGAGGGAGGCGCCGGTGGAGTCCGCGTTGTAGGTCAGTTCCGGGCGAACAACCGCCTGAAAGTACCCTTTTTCGCTATACAGCTGCCGGATCTCTTCCTGCTTCTGCTCGATGAGGTATGGGGAGATGTAGCCGCCCACACCGAGCTTCAGCTTCTCCGTCAGCGTCTTCGATTTGATCTCCTGATTGCCGGAGAAACTCAGCCCCGTCAGCTTGGGAAGCTCTTTAACGTGGATAATGACCCTGATGCCGCCGGTCACCTGTTCTGCATCGATGGAGACATCCGAGAACATCCCCAATCCGTAGAGGCGGCGGATGGTCTCCTGTACCTGAGCGGGGTTGAGCGGCGAGCCCTTGTCGATAGCGCTCACGCCGAGAATGAGCGATGAGGTGGCCACCCGATTGCCGCTGACCACGACGTCAACAACGCGGTAGTTCCACTCCTGACCCTGCGCATGAGCAAGTACGGTCAGGAGAACCATCAAACCCAGAAGAGTGCTACCGGCTCTTCCGTATGAGCGGATGCTACCTATCAAGCTTTAGGGCTAACTATCTTGGTGACCTTAATCTCAGTGTAGTCCTGCTTGTGGCCCATTGTCCGGCGCGATTTGGTGCGACGTTTGTACTTGAACGTCATCAATTTCTCGCCGCGGGTGAGGCCGACCACCTCGGCCTGAATCTTGGCGCCCGATACGAACGGCGTTCCGACCAGCACGGTATCCTCCGCCTTGACCAGCAGAACATCGCCGAGCTCGACCTTGTCGCCGGCCTTGGATGCCTGAAGCGGGATACGGAGATTCGCTCCCTCTTCTGCGCGATACTGGAAGCCATCTATCTGAAAGACAGCGTACATTCGTTCCTCCACAATTGATAGAACATGTTAATCCGTTTAGACTTAAGCCGAATAAGGTAACTTTCCTCGCCCATTAGTCAAGACTTATCTTCATCCAACACACTGCATTTTTTCGTCACGTTCCGCTCGTTTACACAATCTCGGAAGCGATTGGTTCCCATATTGTTGACCCGGCGCAATCATTGCCGTGACCGCCGAAATGCGATTGCCGCGACCGAGTGGTGCGTTATATTAACTGGCTGTACGTCTTATCAATGCGGCGCTTATGCAGGAGAGTCAGACCAGAGCGGTGAACAAAGCTCACTTCGAATTGCACTCCGGTTTTCCGCCTCGCGGGGATCAGCCGGACGCCATAGCCCAGTTGATGAACGGGCTGGAGCGGGGGCAGAAGCACCAGACTCTGCTGGGGGTGACGGGTTCAGGCAAGACCTTCACGATCGCCAACGTTATCGCGCAATACGGTCGTCCGGCGCTGGTCATTTCGCACAATAAGACTCTCGCGGCTCAACTGTACGGTGAATTGAAGGCCTTCTTCCCTAAAAACGCGGTGGAGTTCTTCATCAGTTATTACGATTACTATCAGCCCGAAGCGTACCTCCCGACCACCGACACCTACATTGAGAAAGATACCAGCATGAACGAGGACATCGACCGCCTGCGCCTGCGTGCCACGGCGTCACTGCTGGAGCGGAACGATGTTATTATTGTGGCCTCGGTTTCATGTATCTATGGTCTCGGATCGCCGGAAGAATACAAGCGGCAGTTGCTCTTTCTTGAAGTGGGTGTCGATATTGATCGCGACGCGGCTATCCGACAGTTGATCGATATCCACTACAATCGCAATGATATTGATTTCTCGCGCGGCAATTTCCGGGTCCGCGGCGACACCATCGAGTTGATTCCCGCCTATCACGAAACCGCGCTGCGGATCGAGTTTTTCGGCGATACCATCGATCGCATCTCGGAAATCGACCCGCTGACCGGGGAGATTCTTAACGAGCGTCAGAAAGTGGCGATCTACCCGGCCAAGCACTTTGTCGTGTCTAAACCGATGCTTGAAGACGCTATAGTCGGCATCCGGTCGGAGCTTAAAGAGCGGCTCGAGATCTTCCGCGGCCTCGACAAACTGCTCGAAGCACAGCGGCTCGAAATGCGGACGCGGTACGATCTGGAGATGCTGCAGGAGGTCGGTTATTGCAGCGGGATCGAGAACTACTCCCGCTATCTCACCGGACGGCAGCCGGGCGAGCGCCCCAAGACGCTGATTGACTTCTTCCCGGACGAATTTCTTACGATCGTGGATGAATCGCATCAGTCGATCCCGCAGGTGCGGGGCATGTTCGCCGGTGATCGCAGCCGAAAAGAAGTTTTGGTCGAACACGGTTTCCGACTGCCATCGGCGCTCGACAACCGGCCGCTGTTTTTCGACGAGTTCGAGAATCTGATCGGCAACGTGATCTATGTCTCCGCCACTCCCGCCGACTATGAACTGGCCAAATGCGAGGGAGTGGTAGTCGAGCAGGTGATTCGCCCGACCGGCCTGCTGGATCCCGTCATCACCGTCAAGCCGTTGCGGACGCAGGTGGATGATCTCCTCGAACAGGTGCGTCAGAGAAGTGCCCGGGGCGAACGCGTGCTGGTCACCACCCTGACCAAGCGGATGAGCGAGGACCTGACCGATTACCTGGCCCGGATGGGCGTGAAAGTCCGCTACCTGCACAGCGAGATTGATTCCATCGAGCGCACCGGCATAATTCGTGACCTCCGGCTGGCCGAGTTCGATGTTCTGGTCGGCGTCAACCTGTTGCGCGAAGGACTGGATTTGCCGGAAGTTTCGCTGGTCGCGATCCTCGACGCCGACAAGGAAGGGTTTCTCCGCTCGGAGCGTTCGCTGGTGCAGACGGCCGGGCGCGCGGCCCGAAACAAGAACGGTGAGGTCATCTTCTACGCCGACAAGATAACGGACTCGATGCAAAAGGCGATTGAGGAGACCGGCCGACGGCGCGCCAAGCAGATGAAATACAATCAGGATAACGGAATCGATCCGGAAACGATCTATAAGACGCGCGATGAAATTCTCCGCACGACGTTATTTGCCGACAGCAAGACGGTCGAAGAGCCGGGTTTCGAAAAGCCGGAGCACTTCCATCTCATGTCGCATGAAGACCAGCTTGCCTTCATGATGCGGGCCATGCGCAAGGCCGCCGAAGACCTCGAGTTTGAAACGGCCATCCTGATCCGTGACGAGATTGAACAATTGAAGAAGGACCGCCAGCGCAGCAAGGTCCGGAAGCGTAAATGAGGAAGGAATCCAGAATGAATCTTTCTGTCGGAGCAACGACACTAACGGCCGCCCGGATGCTGGGTATCTGCTGTCTGTTGCTTCTCGGCGGATGCCGGGAAAAAGACGTCCCGTATATTATTGACTCTGAGGAGATCGAAAACTACCTGAAACAGTCCGAGGATGCGGTGAATCTCTTCCGCCCGGATGGGCTGGTCAGATCCGGCACGTATTCACTCCTGCCGGGTGGTCCGACCTATCGTGACACCGTGCTCTCGTCGAGCCGGTCCTACGATGTCTGGGTATCGGATACTGCCTGGCACCTTGGAGCATACGGCAATCTTAAGGTAGCAGAGGCCACCGTGACCGATGAGTTTGTCGTACGCACCACCCGCAAGCTGAACAGCGATTCTCTCGTTACACAGCAGACCCGGCGGATGGATCGGATCGGTGTCTTCTGGAAACTGGGCGATGACTCGGAACCGTATGTCGGATGGCTGCTGTGGGGAATCGTTGGAGGCAGCCACGCGGGTTCGGCAATCACGATTACTACGATAGCCGGTTCCTATCGTCTGGACACGCTCAGTCGTCCGGGTGACACGACCCGGTCGGGGAAGGATTACATTCGAATCAGGGAGGGAATGCCGGCGGTCATTCCGGGGGGCCAATTGGGCGTCTCGCTATCGACGACACCGCGGCTGTACCCGCTGATATCGTCGATCACCAATGACGGCTACTTCACATCACCCATTCCGCCGGGCGATTCCGGGCGATTCGTTACCACAGTCCAATTGCCGGATACGTATGAACGGATATTCGATGTGGCGTTGATTCAGTTTGTGAATGATTCGCTGGGTACGGCGTCGGCCGACCCGGTCTTCATCCCCTATAAAGTGCTGCACTGATGGCAGGGGAGAACCCCGTGGTGAACGGGGTTCTCCGGAAATCGACTACCGAACGGCTTCGGCCGCTTCTTTCAGCAGTTCCCGCGCGACAACAATCCGCTGAACCTCGTTGGTCCCCTCGAATATCTCACACAGCCGCACATCGCGGTAGATCCGTTCGACATTGTATTCGTGGGTGTAGCCAAAGCCGCCGAGAATCTGGATCGCCTGATGGGCGACCTGCGTGCCGATCTCGGAGCCGTACATTTTGGCGATGGCGGCGTTCTTGGCGACCGGCAATCCCTGGTCCTTGCGCCATGCGGCTTCGTAGGTAACCAGGCGCGCCGAGTGAATTTTTGCCTGCATATCAGCGAGTTTGAACTGAATCGCCTGGAACGTGGAAATCGCCGCACCAAATTGCTTGCGATCGAGAGAATACCTGGCGGCGATTTCAAATGCCCGCTGCGCCATCCCGACCGACTGAGCGCCCACCGATATCCGCCCGTGATTGAGCGTCTCCATGGCGATATTGAACCCGCGCCCCACCTGCCCGAGCAGATTGGCCTTCGGCACGCGATAATCGGTGAAAATCAATTCCGCCGTCGGCGAGGCCTTGAACCCCATCTTGACTTCGTTCTTACCGACCTGAAAACCCGGTTTGTCGGCCTCGACAATGAACGCGGCTATCCCTTTGGTCCGAAGTTCCCGATTGACAGTGGCAAACACGATGATATAGTCGGCAATCGACCCGTGCGTCACCCAGAGCTTGGTGCCGTTAAGGACATAGGAGTCGCCGTCGTCCTGCGCCGACAGGGTCAGCGAACCGGCATCCGAGCCGGCCCCGGCTTCGGAAAGGGAATAGGCCGCCATCTTCTCACCTGAGCAGACGGGAGGAAGGTACTTGCGCTTTTGCTCTTCCGTGCCGTGCTCGATTATGGGCATGGCGAACAGGGAGCCGTGAACCGCGGCCACGAGCGCGTGTGAGGCGCAGCCGCGCGCGAGTTCCTCAATCGAAATGGCATACGCCAGGTTGTCCAGTCCGGCCCCGCCATATTGCTCCGGAACCTTGACCCCCATGAGGCCGAGTTCCGCCATTTCCCTGATAAGATTCCGGTCGAGCTTCTGGTTGTGATCGAACTCACCGGCGCGCGGAAACAGCTTCTCGTCGGCGAACTTGCGCGCGACATCGCGAACGAATGTCTGTTCGTCCGTCAATGCAAAATTCATCGTGACCTCCTGTACAACGTCATGGATTGATCTGGCCGAATTAGTGCGGTTTCCGTGCGAAAGGCAAATACAATTGTGCCGACCTGGCGCGATCCGGAATGCCCGAAAAGCAAAACCCCTGCGCTCGGCAGGGGTTGCATAGTTTACTTTATCGTCGGCTCAGCCGGTTACTGACCGGCTTTCGTCTGTGCTTCCTGAAGATCCTTGATATGCCCCTCGGCAATGGCGACATCCTGCTTGGCCTGCGGGATATTGCGGGCGATTCTCACGAAGTCCTTCCAGTTGGTAATGTTCTGCGCATAGGCGTCCTGCTTGAGGGTTTCCATCGCCACCGCATAGTTGTACGCGGCACGGTAACCCTTGGGATCAGCAGTCAGTGCGGCCTTGAAGAAGCGGGCGGCCTGGTCGAATTTCTCCTGCTGCAAATAGATCTGGCCGATCGCAAAATTGGCGCGGTAGTTTCTGGTGTTCAGACCGATCGACTTCTCATATGCGGCGATGGCATCCGGCACCTTGTCCTGCTTTTCGTATGCTTTACCGAGCCAGTACCAGGTGGTGTCGTCCGCCTTGTTCATCTGATTCAGCTTTTCCGCGGTCTGAGCCAGCTCCGACCAGGCGCTGCGCGCGAAATACACGTTGGCGAGATCCTTCTGAAGTCTCACATTGTTCGGATCGAGCGCGATGGCCGACTTGTACGCAGACTCGGCTTCGATGTAGGCCCGCTTCTTGAATTCCACCTGCGCCAGGTTAGTCAGGGCGTCGACATTCTTCGGATCCTTTTCCGAAGCCGTCCGGAACGACTTGATCGCGTCGTCGTAAAGCCCCTTCTGGAACTGCAGCGCGCCCAGGTTCATGTAAGCGTCGACATAGGTGGGGTCGGCATCGACCGCTTGTTTATAAGCCGCAATGGCGTCATCGGTCTTGCCGGCCTTCGAGGCGGTTACGCCCTGATTAAAAAACTCTTTGGCTTTGTCGGTCGCGGCATAGAGATTGCCGAGACTGACAGCCAACACGCAGAGGGCAAGCGCCGTCACGATGAGCATGCGGTTACTGCCGGGTCGATTGATCATGTACTCTCCTTATTACGTTATCGCTTATAGCACTTCTGACATATATATACAATTTCGCGCCGAGTTTGTTCAAACCAATCAGAGCGCCTTCCTGTGTACTTCCAGCGCGGCCTTTACTTCCGGATATTTCAGGGCCAGGATTCGGGCGGCCAGGACTCCGGCATTTTTCGCTCCGGGCGAACCGATCGCCACCGCCGCAACCGGAATTCCGGGCGGCATTTGCGTGACTGAAAGCAAGCTGTCCAGCCCGCTCAGCGCGGCCGGCAGCGGCACGCCGATTACCGGCAAAAGCGAATGCGCCGCCGCCACGCCCGGGAGCGCCGCCGCCAGACCGGCCATGGCCACTATCACCTCGAAACCGTTCGCGTGGGCCTCAGAACACAGTTTCGCGGTGCGTTCGGGATGGCGGTGCGCCGATGAAACCTCGATCGATGCTTCCACCTTGAGCGCCGCCAACTGGGCCTGGCACGTTTCCGCGTATTCCATGTCTGATTTGGAACCGATCACGATAAGTACTTTGGGCATACGCTATCCCTTCGCTTCCGCTTTCTGCTGCAGCACGCGGAAGCCAATGTCCTTCCGGAAGAAGGCGCCTTCGAACCGGATCTTTCTGATGACGTTGTAGGCCCGGTCGAGCGCCCCACGCAGATCATTGTTGAGTCCGACGACTGCGAGCACCCGCCCGCCGGCTGTCAGCAGCTTGCCGTTGTCGCGCCGGGTTCCGGCGTGAAAGACGAAGCAATTATTATCTTTTACATTCTCGAGTCCGGCAATCGGGAACCCGGTCTTGTAATTGGCCGGGTAGCCACGCGAGGCCATGATGACGCAGGCCGAGGAACCTTTGCGCCACTCCAGTTTCCCCGCGCTCGCCAGCTTCCGGTCGGCCGCTGCCATGAGAATGTCGACCAGATCGCTTTTTAACAGCGGCAGCACGGCCTGAGTCTCCGGGTCGCCGAAGCGACAATTGAATTCGAGCACCCGGGGTCCGAAGTCTGTCAGCATCAATCCGGCGTACAGCACCCCCACGAATCCGATTTCATCGGCCTTTAGCCCCGCGATGGTCGGTTCGAGGATATGCTGCTGAATGTCTTCCATAATCTCCGGAGTGACCAAATCGACCGGGCAGTATGCGCCCATGCCGCCGGTGTTGGGGCCGCGATCACCGTCGAACGCCTGCTTATGATCCTGGCTGGGCAGGAGCGGCAGAATAGTCTTGCCGTCGGTAATCGCCATGATGGACACTTCCTGCCCCCGCAGGAACGACTCGATAATGACCCGCTCGCCGGCCCTGCCGAACGCCTTCTTGGTCATCATCATCTCAATAGCGATGGTCGCTTCCTTGAGGTTTTTCGCGACAATCACGCCTTTGCCTGCCGCCAGTCCATCGGCCTTGACCACCAGCGGAAACTCGGCGGACTTGCAGAATCCGATTGCCTCGGCCGAAGTCTGGAATACGCAGAATGGGGCCGTCGGAATATGATGCTGCTTCATGAATTCCTTGGCGAAGACCTTAGAGCTTTCCAACCTGGCCGCCTTGCGGTCGGGTCCAAAGATTCTCAGCTTGCGGCGGTGGAATTCATCGACAATTCCGGAGGCGAGCGGTTGTTCGGGGCCGACCACCGTCAGGTCGCATTTATTGCGCTGCGCGAATTCGATCAGTGATTTGGTGTTGTCGACCTTAATGTTGACACACCGCGCCAGCGCGGCAATACCGCCGTTGCCCGGCGCACAAAATATCTTGTCAACCTTGCGGGACTGCTTGAGTTTCCACACCAGCGTGTGTTCCCGGCCGCCCGAACCGATTACCAATACGTTCATTGCAACAATTTGATCCCTGCCAAACTCAAAAGTAAATGCGCCCTCCTCGAAAGTACAACAGCTTTTTTTTGCTTCGCGACAAACCCCCTCGGCGCCGCCGTTATCATCGACTTGTCAGACCTGTACACTGGAGATTCTGGTGCGCCCGCATCCGTGATCAGGTCGGCTCGGTGTGAGTGCGATGTCGTGGCAATCCGAAGTATGATTGCACCGCACAGCGAGCCGCGGGGCACATGCGGAAACCAATATAGCCGTTGACAACCGTCCCCAAAGCGGCGTATCTTCGTGGCCTGTATCCGGGCTGCAGAAGCCCGGGGGCATGAAGTTAAGTTGGTAAAAAGATGTCTCTTGCTATGTTGAGGGTGTTCTGATGAGGAAGTTTTCACGCGCGCTGGCAGTTGTGGCTCTGTGCCTGCTGCCGGTTATCGGCTGGACGCAGGAACAGGCAGCCGAGGACAACGAAAAAGACTTTTTGGAAGTAAATGCCAGCGCCGGCATTGGGATGCCGCTCGGCGCCATCAAGACCTGGAGCGACACGCTCGGAGCGAAGAGCGGAGTATCAGGGAACTTTCATATCGGCTATTTTCTGACGTCCCGGGTGGTTCTCGGGGCCATGTTTTCGTATACCCAGTTCGGTATCGACTCCAATGATCCCCAGGAGACGCAGCACCACCGGCTCTATAGTCCGGCCGTATACCTCAAATATCATTTCTTCGGTTCATCGGATCTGGTGCCGTTCGTGGAAGCCAGCATGGGAGCCGATTTTGTCAAGTTCTCGACCCACGTTTATGATCGGGGACTGCCCAAATACCGCGAGTTGGGGTACGAACCGGGCTTCGGTGCCGGTATCGCTGCCGGGCTGCACTATTACACGTCCGACAACGGCGGCCTCTTTCTCCAGGCCGGATATCACCAGGGGTTTACCAAAAATCTGACCAAGACCTATGGCGGCAACGAGTACACGTTTGGGGAGAACCTGAGTCTCTTCACGGTAACCGCAGGGATCCAGGTCTTCTTCGGCTCGGGTCAGTGATCTGCAAATTTAGTGGAATGCAGGGCCCGCCTCAGGCGGGCCTTTTTTGTAGTTGGCGATTCATCTTCAGTTCCCTACGTTTCGCACATGTCTGGAACCCGACTGCTTGTGGTCGATGATGAACCGGATCAGCGGAGTTTACTGGCCGGGTATCTGGCGCGGCGCGGCTTCGAGGTGAGCGCCGCTTCGGGTGGTCCCGAAGCACTCGAGCTGTACCCGTCGATCTTTGCGCCCGTCGCGCTAGTGGATATGAAAATGCCCGGCATGACGGGTCTCGAACTTCTGACCCGTCTGCGCGAACTCAATCCGTTTTTGCAGGTGATTGTGCTGACTGCGTTCGGCTCCATCGAGACGGCGGTAGCGGCCATGCGCGCCGGTGCGTACGACTATCTTACGAAGCCGGTCGAAGACCTGGAAGAGTTGGTTGTCAAAATCGAGAAGGCGGCTGAGCAGAACAAGCTGGTGGCGGAACACCAGGCAATGAGCCGTCAACTCGCGGAAATCTTCCCGGACACCGGGATTCTCGGTGAATCGCCCGCCATTCAGCAGGTCAGAGAGACTATTGCGCTGGTTGCGCCGCGCGATTCCACAGTGCTCATCACGGGAGCGTCAGGAACCGGCAAAGAACTTGCCGCCCGCGCCGTGCACGCGCTTTCCTCACGCGCTGAAAAGAGTTTTGTGGCTATTAACTGCGCGGCGTTCCCGGAGACCCTGCTGGAAGCTGAGTTGTTCGGCTACGAGCGCGGCGCATTCACGGGGGCTGACCGGACCAAGCAGGGGAGATTTGAACTGGCCGATGGCGGCACGCTGTTTCTCGATGAGATCGCCGAGATGCCGGTCACGATGCAGGCGAAGCTATTACGTGTGCTCGAAGATCACCACATTCAGCGGCTCGGGTCCGTCAAGTCGATCAAGCTGGATATTCGTCTCGTGGCCGCTACCAATCGCGATTTGAAGCTGCTGATTTCCGAGAAAAGATTCCGCGAGGACTTGTATTATCGGCTGGATGTCGTGCGCATACAGATGCCGTCGTTGGCTGAACGACCCGGCGACATCATCTTGCTTGCCAAACACTTTTTGGATCGCCACGCCCGTCGGCTGGGGCGGCAGATCAAGAGTTTCGACCAGAATGCAATCACCGCGCTCACTCATTACAGCTGGCCGGGAAACGTCAGGGAGCTGGAGAACGTGATTGAACGCGCGGTGGTCCTTTCGACCGCTGGGGTGTTGACCGCCGACACACTCGCCGGCTTGAACCGGGAGGATTCCATCGGCGTCTCCCATGACGTGGTCCCCCTGTCGGACATGGAGCGCACACATATCAGGAAGGCCCTCGAACAGTTCAATTGGAATATAGGGGAGACCGCCGAGGCACTCGGCATCCATCGAAACACCCTCCGGACCAAAATCAGCGAATACGGCCTTCGGAAGCCCTGAGAATCGCCCGAAATCACGCGCACAATTTTTGTGCAAGCCATCCTCAAGGTGGCACAATAATAGGGCGCAAAGGTATCTCATAATCACCTCACGATTCGCCTTATCGTATTGCTAAACAAGCACTTAGTTATATCGGCATACCGTTTGTTAATAGTAAGGCCAGAGTAAAGGTCTAATAGCGTGGAGATAGTGATGAAGAGACTCTTATTGATCGTGCCCCTGGTTGCTCTCGCCGGGCTTCTGACCGGCTGTGAGGACGACAACGCGGTGGTGTTGCCGGTACCGGCGGCGCCGCAGGGAGTGTACTCCATTACCGGCGACGAGGCAGTCTGGTTGTATTGGAATGGAATCTATGACCGCAGCGTCCGCCAGTATGTGATCTGGCGTTCGGCCGATCCGCAGACCAACTACGTTGAAATTGGTCGTCGGGCAGCAGTCGATAACCCGAATCTCGATCTGCTGATCTATGAGTACCCGGACAGCAGTGTCATCAATGGTCAAACTTATTACTATGCAGTCTCAGCGATTAACGCCGACGGCCAGGAGTCGGACCTCTCGGCCGAGGATGTGCACGACACGCCTCGCCCGCAGGGGACGGTAACGCTGTTTCCGACCAACATCGCCCCGGAGCTTTCCGGTTTCAACTTTGAAACCGGCTCGCCGGTCAGCGACACCAGTTACATCGCAGATATCTTTATCGATATGACGTCTGACGTCTACTACATAAATGTCACCGACACCGGTACGGATATTATGGATATGGGCTACACGGCGGATTTCGACACCACCGTTTCGGAATCGCCATCGATCGATACGCGTGTCGGCTGGGCCGAACTCCCCTGGGTGGAACTGATCGACGGACACACCTACGTCATCTGGACGTGGGACAACCATTTTGCCAAGATACGCGTCCAGCAGTTCAATCCTTCCGGCTCCGTGAGTTTCCAGTGGGCGTGGCAGGTAGACCCGGGCAACCCGCAGCTGGTTCCGGCGATGGGGTCGCTGGCGCGTCCGGCGCATACTGCTGATTACACCGTCAAATTGCGCGCCAATAGCGCACGCGAATAGGTGGGCACAGCCCACGAAGGATGGATGATATGTTTACCAAGGCTCGCAAGTGGATAGTGGCGCTTCTCGCGCTGCTGGTGTTGACTGTCCCGGCGATTAACGCTCAGGATCTGCAACGCAGTGATGACGATAATCAGGACTATGGACAGGATCGGGATTACAATCGTGGTGACCGGACCCGCATCGATCGCTATCTTGATGCCGAGTTGTGGACCAACCACAGCGACGATGAGTTCTACATCGGCGACAACATCGTTCTCAACTATCGCGTCAACGAAGACGCGTTCGTCGCCGTCTACTCGGTGGACTCGCGCGGCCGGGTCCGCATGCTGTTCCCGAGCGATCCGGGAGATGATAACTACGTCAGAGGCGGCGTGACCTACCGTCTGCCCTCCGGCAACGATAATTACGATCTGAGCGTGTCCGGACCGGAAGGAACGGAGAGCATTCAGATTATCGCCTCGCGCGAGCGTTTCCCGCTTCCGGATTGGTACCGCGGCGGTTTGCAGTCGGACGCCTCGGACCGCGATGAGTACATGGACTGGCTGAACACGGAATATTTCGTGCGCTATGACGGCCAGCGGTTCGCTTATGACCGTGTACGCATCTATGTGAACGAGTGGGAGCCGGACTATTTCCGTCCCGTCTATCATCCGGTCTATCCGCACTGGTCGGTCTGCGGCAACGTCTATTTCGACTACCCGTGGGGTGCCTCAGTGTATATCGACGGTATCTACTGGGGATGCACGCCGATGTACATCCCGACCATTCTGGTCGGTTGGCATACCTTTACGGTGTACGACCCGTGGGGCCACTGTTGGGAGAATGACGTGCATATCGTTCGCAACCACACCGTAATTCTGGACCGGACAGTCATCTTCCCGCGGGCTACTGTGGTATCCAAGTACAAGGAAGTGCGCCGGATCGGTTATCGTGACCCGGTGACCAATGGATATCCCAATTTCCACCAGGTGATAGCCAACAAGACGGTGCTTTCGGGTGGAGGCAGGATTACGGCGTCCACGCCGCTCACCCGCGAGCGTCTGGAACAGCTTGACAAGAGTTATACGCCTCAGCCGAAGCGGTATGCTCGATCGGTCGTTCCGATTGAAAAGACTGATCGCGGCTGGGAAGCCAAGGGCGTCGGCGACAACTCCGGACGTCGCACCTTCACCGGCAACACGTACCGGGACGGGGCGAATTCCGGCGCCAAGTCGTACACTCCGGGCGCCAATGAGCGCTCGCGACGAGTCGACGTCGGATCGACCGAACGCTCGACCTATCGCACCGACAACAACACCGGCAATAAGTCCGGCAATGTCGAGACGCGTCAAAATGACGGCAGCAAGCAGCAGTCGTCGTCAGGATACAACCAGAAGCGTAGCGACGGTAATACCGGTCGAAGCGGCGAAGTCCAGCATCGGACGCCGGTGCAGCCATCTGGCGGGAATAAGTCAGGGACCGTGTCCAGCGGCGGCGAGTCCCGGAAATCTTCCGGCAGCGGCACCAGCGGTAACAGCGGCAATAGCGGCCAGTCGAATCGGACCGAGGCCAAGAGCAAGTCGAGTGGCGGCGGTGAACGGCAGCAGCCCGCCGGCAAATCGGGAAGCGACGGTGGCGGTCATCGCAGCGGCGGACGTCGCTAGTTGTTGTGGCCCTGTTGTTGAACAGTACGTATATTCAACCGGGTTGCCTGTGCCGGCACGGGCAGCCCGGGCGGCCTTTTGAGCCAAGTGCAGTAGAGTGAATTGATTACCGATGCAAGGAGAGAATCAGCGATGAAGAAGTATCTCAGATATCTGATCCTGGTGCTGTCACTGCTTTCGGTCAGTATTGCCGTGCCTGCGGTAGAAAAATCACCCAAGAAGACCCCGTCCGCCCAGCCGTCGAAATCCCCGGCTCCGGTGGTAAAGGACTCTCAAAAGAGCAAACCCAAAGAGCAGCCCGCGCCGCCGAAGAAGTACGACGACTTTGTCGACAAGAATAAGAACGGCGTCGACGACCGCAAAGAAAACCTGAAGAAGACCGACAGCAAATAACGGGGCTCTGGCCGCCCTACCCCTCATTCTTCGTCGAACTGCTCGTCTCCGATTTCTGCTCCGGGTCATCCAAAGTTCTGGCTGTATTGCCGACATTAGAGTATATTGTAAGCGATACCTATCGCTTGCTGTCAGGATGAAAACTACAATGCGTACAACTGATACCATTCTTGCGCTTGGCTTAGCTCTTATCGCGATTTTGGCGCCGGGTGTCATTCAGGCACAACAGGGGTCTATCGCGATCGATCGCGTCACCTGCCGGTTCCAGGGCGATACTGTGCTGCTGCCGGGGAATGTCACGTTTGTCCTCCGCTATACCAACAATACGGGGATGAAGGTCGACATCAGTGACGGTTTCCGCGTATCATCGCCCGATGGCGCCTATTGGGACAGCACTACCGTCATGGAGTCGGCAGGCGGCACGTTTGCGGCTTATTTCGATGTCGTCTTTTACCTTGGTATCGCGGGCGGTTATATCCCCGGCGATGACACAATCGGTGTCCTGGGATCGGGAACGCCAACCGCGCCCAATCGACGGTTGCCCGATGGATACACCGGCACGCCGGTCACGATTACGCTCTGGAACCTGCCGGAGACAAACCACGGAAAGCATGTCTGTCTTGACAGTAGCTTCTTTACTCCCGGCGGGACCTGGAAATGGGTGAGCGTGAATGGCGGCGTGGAGTACACTTACAAGCCGACCTTCTCCGGTTTATCCGGTCAGGCGTACAGCCCCGGCTCCGGATACTGCTTCTACCTCTATCATATGCCTTGCGCCGTTCTGAAGGAACGACTCGATAACCAGTCCGCTGTTGCCGTGTCGGGCTGCCCGTGCAGTATCTGCTGCACCGGCACTACCGGTGATGTCAATGGTGCAGGTATCGTTGATCTCAGCGACCTTAGTGCACTGGTTGCCTATTTGACCGGCGGGGGATACGTGCTGCCGTGTGAAGAGGAAGCCAATATCAACGCTGCCGGCATAGTTGATCTATCGGACCTCAGCTCCCTGGTCAGCTACCTCACCGGCGGCGGGTACGTACTTCCGTCCTGCCCACTATAGGGCATTGCCGGGCACGTTAAATCTGCTTCTCACCGACGGGACGCACGCAGAGCGGTTCTCCAAGCGATTTCCGGCAAAACCTTTCTGCTTGACTGGCGTTATAAATCCTGTAAATTATGGCTAAACTGCCAATTGAAATGCCAAAATGGCATGATTGTCTGGCAATAGGTTAACACGATATGGTATCCGGGTTTGAACATCTGTCGGAACGTGAGAAGCAGGTACTGGCGAATCTGGTGAACTACTATATCGCCTCAGCCGACCCGGTCGGTTCACGGGTGATCGCCAACCGATTCAATATGGGCCTCTCGTCGGCGACTATCCGCAACACGCTCCAGGACCTTGAGGAACTGGGACTGGTAGAACAGCCGCATACCTCGGCGGGCCGAATTCCGACCGACAGCGGCTACCGCGTCTATGTCGATTTCCTGCTTAAGCCCGAGAAACTGAGCGCCGCTGAAGAACAGAAGATTCGCAGCGGGATCCTGAAAGAGGGGCGCGGGATCAACGAAATCCTTGGGCAGACCGCCAAAATCCTCGGCGATATCAGTAAACAGCTGGGCGTCACGATTGCCCCGAAATTCGAGGAAGGGCAGCTCCGCAATGTCCGGTTGATCCCGGTCGCCGACGGCCGGATCATGGTGATCGTGATTGTCAATTCCGGACTGGCCAGATCGGTGATACTGGAGATCGAGGCGACGTTCGATGACGGTGCTCTGGCCGAAGTTGAGCAGGCACTCAACGAGCGGCTGGCGGGACTGACGCTGGCGGACATCCGCGATACGATTTCCGCCCGCATGTCGAACGTAACCGGCCACGGCCGTCTGCTCAATCTGGTGATCGACTCGAAAGACAGGATCTGGCGGGAGGACCGCAGCGACGACCTGTTCGTGGCGGGCACCGACAAACTGCTCACCATGCCGGAGTTCGCAAGTCGGGAGCGGCTCTCGAACCTGATGAAGCTGCTCGAGGATGGCCGCGTCCTGTCGGAGTTCCTGAGCCAGGCGCACGAGGAAGGACTGTTCATTACCATCGGGCGGGAGAACACGATCAGTGAAATCGTCAACTGCTCGGTAGTGAGCTCAACGTACAAGATCGGCAATATCACCGGGACGATCGGCGTGATCGGGCCGACCCGCATGCCGTACAGCAAACTGGTGTCGGTCGTGGAATATACGGCCCGGTCAATCACGGAAGTGTTGTCGGGATTGGATTACAAACGGGATACGTGAGAAGATGACAGACGAAAAGACCATGCGCGGCGACAACGATTCGCCTGAAAAAATTGAAATCGAAATTGAACACGCCGGTAAAGGTCCGTTGCCGGTCGATCCCGACCCCGTGCTCAAAGCCGAAGATTTCTCCGGCGAGCCGGCGACCGACGAGGAGTCAACCGCGGTAGAGGTGGAAACGCCCAACCAGCGCATTCGCGAACTGGAAGACAAACTGCTTCGGACTGCCGCCGACTTCGACAACTACAAGAAGCGGACCGCCCGTCAATTCGAAGAAATGGCCAATGCCGCCACCGACCGGCTTATGGGTGAGTTTCTCGAGATCATTGACAATTTCGAACGGGCACGCGAACACGCCCGTGAAGACGCCTCGCTGGAATCGCTGCTTAAGGGATTGGAACTGATCCACGGGCAGATGGTGGCGTTGCTCGCAAAATACAATATCGAGCCAATCGAGGCGCTCGGCAAACCGTTCGATGCGAACCTTCATGATGCGCTGTTTCAGGTGGATTCGGATGAATATGCCGAAGGAATCGTGGCGCAGGAAGTGGCGAGAGGATACAAGCAGGGAAATCGGGTTTTGCGGCACAGCCGCGTTGCGGTCAGCAAGGGGAAAAAGTAATAACGCTGCTGCCGTTGTATGTGGAAATGTGTGAATCGAAATAGAAGGAGAAGATGACCATGGGAAAGATTATCGGCATTGATCTCGGGACCACCAATTCCTGTGTGGCGGTGCTCGAGGGACAGGACCCGGTGGTGATCCCGAACCAGGAAGGGGCTCGTACGACGCCGTCGGTCGTGGCCTTTGCCAAAGATGGAGAGCGAATTGTGGGCGCTGCGGCCAAACGGCAGGCGGTCACCAATTCCGAAAACACGATCTTTTCAATCAAGCGCTTTATGGGTCGCCGTCACAGCGAAGTCGGCACCGAGGAGAAAATCGTCCCGTACCGCGTGACTGAGGACAACGCCGGCAATGTGCTGGTCGATGTGGCCGGCAAGAAGCTGACGCCTCCGGAAGTGTCGGCGATGATTCTGCAGTACCTCAAGAAGGCGGCCGAGAATTACCTCGGGCAGGAGGTCAAACAGGCGGTTATCACCGTCCCGGCATACTTCAATGACTCACAGCGGCAGGCCACCAAGGACGCCGGACGTATCGCCGGTCTTGAAGTGCTTCGCATCATCAACGAGCCGACCGCGGCGTCGCTCGCGTACGGACTCGACAAGAAGAAGAACGAGAAGATCGCCGTCTATGACCTCGGCGGCGGCACGTTCGATATTTCTATTCTGGAAATCGGCGAAGGGGTGTTCGAGGTCCGCTCCACCAACGGCGACACTCACCTCGGCGGCGACGATTTCGATCAGGTCATTATTGACTGGATGGCGGATGAGTTCCGCAAATCGCAGGGAATCGACCTGCGTAAAGATCGCATGGCGCTCCAGCGGCTCAAGGAAGCCGCGGAGAAAGCCAAGATCGAATTATCGTCCACCATGCAGACAAACATCAACCTGCCGTTCATTACGGCCGATCAGTCGGGGCCCAAGCATCTCGACCTGATGCTGACCCGCGCCAAAATGGAGCAACTGACGGAACATCTGGTGCAGCGGACGATCGGGCCGTGCAAACAGGCAGTGGTGGATGCCAAATTGTCGTTTTCGGATATCGACGAGGTCGTGCTGGTCGGCGGAATGACACGCATGCCCAAGATTGTCGACACCGTCCGCGAGCTGTTCGGCAAAGAGCCGCACAAAGGCGTTAACCCGGATGAGGTGGTGGCGATCGGCGCCGCGATCCAGGGTGGCGTACTCTCCGGCGACATGAAGGATATCGTCCTTCTCGACGTTACACCGCTGTCGCTCGGTATCGAGACACTCGGCGGGATCATGACGCCGCTGATCGAGCGGAACACGACGATTCCGACCAAAAAGTCACAGATCTTTTCCACGGCAGCCGACAGCCAGACCGCAGTCTCCATTCACGTCCTGCAAGGGGAGCGGAAAATGGCGATGGACAACCGCACGCTTGGAAAGTTCGACCTGGTCGGTATTCCACCCGCTCCGCGCGGTATACCGCAAATCGAGGTCACGTTCAATATCGACGCCAACGGCATAGTGCACGTGAGCGCCAAAGATATGGCGACCGGCAAAGAGCAGTCGATCAAGATCGAGGTTTCGTCCGGCCTGTCGGATTCCGAAATCGACCGGATGGTGAAGGACGCGGAGAAGTTCGCCGACGAGGACAAGCACAAGGCGGAATTGATCCAGCTCCGCAACGAATCGGATCAGTTGATCTACACGGTGGAAAAGACAGTCAAGGAGCACGGCGACAAGGTCGGCGAGAGCGACAAGAAGAATATCGAGTCGGCCATTGCCAATTTGCGCACCGCGATGAACAGCGACTCGGTCGACAACATCAAATCCGCGCGTGAAGCGCTGACAACGGCTTCACACAAGCTGGCCGAGGAGATGTACAAGCACGCACAGCAGACAGCCGGCGCACAGGCCGGCCCGCAGCAGCCGCCTCATACCGAGGAGCAACCGCCAAGCGGAACCAAGGGTGACGGCGCTGTGGATGCCGACTACGAGGTCGTCGACGACGACAAAAAGAAGTAAGGGCAGATGACCGCCAAGAGAGATTTCTACGAGGTCCTGGGAGTCGACCGCTCTGCCGATGAGGCGGCGGTGAAGTCGGCCTACCGGAAGAAGGCGATGCAGTACCACCCGGACCGCAATCCGGGCAACAAGGACGCAGAGGAGAAGTTCAAGGAGGCAACCGAAGCGTACGAGGTGCTGAAAGATCCTCAGAAGCGGCAGATGTACGATCAATACGGTCACGCGGGACTGGGCCAGGGAGCCGGTTTCGGCGGCTACGGCGGCGGGTTCGAGGGATTCGATCTCAGCGATGCCCTTCGCGCCTTCATGCGCGATTTCGGAGGTGGCGGCTCTATTTTCGAGGACTTCTTCGATACCGGGATGGGGCGTGGCCGCCGCTCCAACCGCGGCGAGGATCTGCGCGTCCGCATTACCTTGACTCTTGAAGAGATTAATTCCGGCGTGGAAAAGACGCTCAAGGTGAATCGCCTGCTCCGGTGCGAAGTCTGCAGCGGATCCGGCGTGGCGGCCGGATCTTCTCGAAAGACCTGCCCGCAATGTAAGGGCGCGGGCCAGGTGCGGACGGTCTCCCGTACGTTCCTCGGTACGATTCAGCAGGTCAGCACCTGCAATATGTGCAGAGGAACCGGGGAGATCATCGCCGACCCCTGCCGCAACTGCGGCGGCGAGGGCCGCACCAAGGGAAGCTCTACCGTCACCATCAAGGTTCCGCCGGGTGTTTCCAGCGGCAACTATATGACGGTCGACGGCATGGGCAATGCCGCACCCCACGGTGGGACGCCCGGAAACCTGATTGCCGTCTTTGAGGAGAAGGAACATCAGCTTTTCACCCGCCACGGTGACAATATCATTTACGAAATGCCGATTTCGTTTGTCACCGCGACGCTGGGGGGCGAGGCTACCGTGCCGACGTTGAACAGTTCGGAGAACCTGAAGATTCCGGCCGGGACACAGTCGGGCAAGGTCCTTCGGCTGAAAGGCAAGGGGATTCCGCATTTGCACCACTCCGGTCGCGGTGACCAGTTGGTGCAAGTGATGGTCTGGGTACCAACTAAACTGAACGCCGAAGATAAGAATCTGCTCGAGACGCTGGCCCGGTCCGACGGTTTCAAACCGCCCAAGACAGACAAATCGTTTTTTGAACGGCTGCGTGAGTCGCTGGGAGTATAGGTATGCCGGAACAGCAGCCGCAGGAATATATCGAGGCGCGGGTCGACATACCGCGGGAGTATGCCGACGCCGTCTGCAATTTCGTCATCGAAAACATCGCCAATGGAATCGTGCTCGAAGAAGAAGACGATTCTCCGACGGTGGGCATCCAGTTTTACGTGGATGAGGCCAGGGCGGGCTACCGCGAGCAACTCAATTTGTACGTGGCTTCAATTCTTGTCGACAGCGGCCTGACACCGCCGACCATCAGCGAACGACGTGTGAAAAACCTTGAATGGATTGAAGAGTACCGGGCGTCGGTCAAGCCAATTCGCATTGCCGACGATGTGGTGGTCCGGCCGCCCTGGCACGATCCGCTTCCCAACACGCGGTATGACATCATTGTCGAACCCCGCATGGCGTTCGGCACCGGCAGCCACGAAACCACCCGGAGTTGCCTGAAGATAATCCGTGAACGATTCCAACCCGGCATGCGGTTCCTCGATCTCGGTACCGGGTCCGGCATACTGTCGATTCTGGCCGCACGGATGGGGGCGGTCTATGTAAAGGCAATCGACTACGATTTGGCCGCCGTCCAGAATGCCAAGGAGAATTGCGCTATCAACAACGTATCGACTCCATGTGATATTCTCTTCGGGTCGGTCGAGAAATGCGAGTGGGACGAACCGTACGACTTTGTGGCTGCGAACATCATCAAGAGTACCATCCTCCCGATGCTCAACACGCTCGTCAAGCTGACTCGTTCGAGTGGAACGCTCATGCTCTCCGGCCTGCTGACACAGGATGAAGAGGAAGTCAGCGCGGCGCTCCGACAACTCGGAGAGGCAGACTTCACGATTCTCGCCGACAACAAGTGGCTCACGTACGCAGTGAAGAAGCGGTAGCGTATGGAGCCGCCGATCTTCTTCGCCCCTTCTCACAGTATACACGACGATCAAATTCAGTTGCCTGCGAACGAGACCCATCACGCCTGTGAGGTCCTCCGGTTGCGGTCCGGCGCGCTCGTGATTGTTGTCGATGGCCTCGGTACCGCATATCGGGGCGAACTGAAGATTGAATCAACGAAGTCAGCGATGGTCAGCGTCCATGCACACATCCGCAATTTTGGTGAACCAGACTGCCGCCTGACTCTTGCGGCCGGGCTGTCTGTCGGGTTCAAGTTCGACGAAGTAGTCGACAAGGGAACGCAGCTGGGGGTGAGCCGCTTTGTGCCGCTGATTACGGAGAAATCGAAGGTCAAGCTGGAGGACGCCCGTCGCATCGCGCTCAAGACCGCGCGTCTTGAGAAAGTCGCGCTCGCGGCGATGAAACAATGCCGGCGGTCGCTCCGACCGGAGATCGCCACGCCCACGACTTTCGCTCAGTATCTCAGTCAGATCGACCGTGACAGCTTCAAGCTGATCTTTCACCCGACTGAAGGCGCTCGCGCGCTGGCCGACGTTTTCCCGTCGGAGATACCCAAACGCGTTACGCTGATGGTTGGACCGGAAGCAGGGTTCAGTGCCGGCGAAGTCAATCGTGCCAGCGCGAAGGGGTTCACGTCCGTATCGCTCGGCCCGCGAGTCCTGCGGACCGAGACCGCCGGAGCGGTGGTTTGCGCCCTGGTGATGGCGCATTTTGGGGAATTGAGATAATTCACTCTTACGCCGATATTATCGGTATGGATACCAGCACTTATCTGATCATAGGGGCGCTCGGCCTGGCAATCGGCTCGTTTCTCAATGTTGTTATCTATCGTCTGCCGATCGGCCGGAATATCGCAGTTGGCCGGTCGTATTGCCCGTCGTGCAAGACACAACTGAAGTGGTACCACAACATCCCGGTGCTGAGTTACATCGCGCTGGGCGGCCGATGCGGATTTTGTAAAACGCGAATTTCGTTCCGGTATCCGCTGGTCGAATTGCTCACCGCCGGGTGTTTCGTCTATTTCCTCCGGCAATATCAACTGCACATACCGTTCTTCGTCTTCAGCGCCCTGTGCTGCGCGCTGATAGTGATTTTCTTCATTGATCTCGATCACCAAATCATTCCCGACTGGATTACGTTGCCGGGAATCATGACAGGGCTGGCAGTTTCATTTGTGCCGGGAGGGATCGGTATTGCCGCCTCGGCAATCGGCCTGGCAGTAGGCGGCGGCTCGCTGTATCTGGCCGCGGTGCTGGGGGAGAAGCTGTTCAAAAAAGAGGCGATGGGGGGTGGGGATATCAAAATGGCCGCCATGCTGGGCACGTTTCTCGGATGGCAGAAAGTACTGCTTCTGTTCATCTCGGCGGCGGTGATCGGGCTGGTGGTGTCGATTATCTGGATGCTGGTATCGGCGCGGTTGCGAAAAGAGCGGCTGATTCCGTTTGGTCCGTTTCTGGCGCTCGGGGCGATGCTGGCAATCGTCTACGGGGACCGGCTGATTCAGTTTTATATTCAGAATTTCCTGCGCCCTTACTAAAGCTCGTGCGGCCGGGGAGATTTTCCTCCTCTCATGACATAGCGTGATTTTCCGATGAATGGTATATCGTTATGGCACGGAAGAAATACAGATTCGAAGCGGAACTTCACCTGGGATTACTGGTCATTGTTCTCGTTCTCCTGGCGCTGAACCTGGTGTCGAACTATGTGGTGTTTCGGGCACGGATCAGGATGCAGGAAAACGGCCTGGCCGATCTGAGCACGGCGTCGATCGGCATCGGACGGGCGGTGCAACAGGACCCCACCTTCACGCTGACTCAGAAGCAAACCGCCGAGTTCATGAGGAGTTTTCAGCTCAGCGACCTTCGGATCGTGCCGTTTCTCTCCTCTCGCAGCCCCGAGGAGTTGCGGTCCTGGTTTCGCTCAACGGTCAGAGGCCTGCCGCCCGATAAAGTAGCCGATCTTTCCGATCAACTTCTCAAATCAGAGCCCAACAAGCTGATTCGCGGGAAAGGGGCAGAGTATTTCTTTGTGCGGCCGGTACAGGTCGGCAGCGGCAACCGGCTCATTGTGCTCTCCAGAGAGTATCCGGAACTGGCGTATCTCGAGGACTCAGGACGACTGCTACTGCAGATCGGCGAGGTTGGACTGGCCGTGGTGGCACTCGTCTACCTTTTGGTGTCGCGGTTCATCCTGTCGCCGTTCCGGAAGATGAAGCAGCAGGCGCTAGCGGCGGGGCGGATGATCGACAGTTCGAAAGGGGAGGTCGAGCAGATTGTAACCGAGTACGAGAAGGTAATTACCGATCTGAAAGCCGGCGAAGCCGAATTGCGACGAGTCAACGCCATCATTCAGGAGCGCGCCGACTCACTCGAAGAATTCAACCGCTACCTGGTGGCGGCTGTTGACTCCGGAGTCGTAACGCTTGATATGCANGGCCGGATTCTGACAATCAGCGAAGCCGCGGGACGTATTCTGGGCATCGTTCCAACGGACCAGGTTGGAAAATCATTCGTCACCATATGTCATAAGATCCCATCAATTGCCGAGCCGGTGGCTGCCGCGTTGAAATCGCTCTCTCACGGGGGCTATCGGGAATTTGAGTATCGTGCGGAGAACGGCGATTCCGGAATTATCGGTGCGGCCATTTCATTCATTCGCGATCGTCGTCAAGCGCCGATCGGCGTCCTGATTCTTTTCAATGACCTCACCGAGCTCGCTTCCCTCAGGCACCAGGTTGAACAGAAGAACCGGCTCGAGGCACTCGGCGAGATGGCTGGCGGCCTCGCGCATCAACTCCGGAATTCGCTAGGGGCAATCGTCGGGTTCGGCACGCTGGTCAAGAAGCGGGTGGGGAAGAACGAAGCGGAGCACAGTATCGAAGCGGCCGAATCCCTGCTTCGGGAGGCGCGCGAGGCGGAGCAATTGGTCGCGCGGTTTCTGACCTTCGCCCGGCCGCTTGATTACCGTCCCGAACCGGCGTCGCTTACCGGACTCCTGGACGAAATCCTGGCCGGTTTCAGACAGCGCGAGGACTGTTCGCATATCGAATTTACGTTCTCCCATTCTGCCGATATCGAAATGCTCGCCGATCCGGTCCTGCTCAAACAGGCGATTGCCAACCTGATCGAGAACGCCGTCCTTGCCTATGCCGGGCAATCGGGCACCGTATCTGCAGGCATCGAACCGGACGGTGAGAGCGTGAAGCTTGTCCTAAGCGATCGCGGCTGCGGCATTGCGCCGGACCGGATGGAGAAAATCTTCACGCCCTTCTATTCCTCGCGTCCCTCCGGCACCGGTCTCGGCCTGCCGCTCGCGCGAAGAATCATTGATCTCCATGGCGGGACCATTTCGGTGGACTCCGCCGTCGGCAGAGGAACCACTTTTACCGTGACCTTCCCGCTTCATTCTCCGGTCCTCCCGGCATCCCCGGCCGCCGTGATGCGCTGACAGAAATCTGTTGGCGGTCGCCCCGTTTTTGTTATATTGGCCGCTCGTTTTAGGAGGATACATGTATACGGTTTCGGATTTCCGGCGAGGGCTGCCGATCGTGGTTGACGATCAGCCGTACTATATCGTCGAGTTTCAGCATTTCAAAATGGGGCGCGGCAGAGCCAATATCCGCACCAAGCTCAAACATATCAAGACCGGCGCGGTGGTCGAGAAGGTGTTCCAGTCCAGCGATTCATTCAAACCTCCGGACCTGGAAAACCGCCGTATGCAGTATCTGTATGAGAACACCGGCGAATGTACGTTTATGGACACGCAGACGTTCGAGCAGATCACGGTACCGCTCGACAGTCTCGGTGACGCCAAATGGTTCCTGCTCGAGAATCAGGAATATCAGGTGCTGTTTCTGGACAACAACCCGATCTCGGTCGACCTGCCGGCCTCGGTGGTGCTGGTCGTGACCAGCACCGAACCGGTGGTTCGCGGCGACACCGTTTCGAACGTGACCAAGCCGGCCACCCTTCAGACCGGCCTGGTGGTGAAAGTGCCGCCGTTCGTGAAAGAAGGGGACAAGGTGAAAGTGGATACACGCACGAGCGAATATCTGGAACGCGCCAACTGACAGGACAATTCCCCTTGAATCGTATCATCGGAGTGGATGAATCGGGCAAGGGGGATTTCTTTGGACCGCTGGTGGTGGGGGGAATTCTCATTCCGGATGACGATATCCCCGTGCTCAAAGAGCTCGGCGTCAAAGATTCCAAAGCTCTCAGTGATAATCGCGCTCTGGAGGTGGACTCTGTTCTGCGGAGCCGATATCCGCATGCGCTGGCCGTACTTCTGCCACAAGATTACAACGCTGAATATGCAGCCATCCGCAATCTCAATATCCTGCTTGGGCGCCTTCACGCCGCCGTGGTGAGCGAACTGGCCGGACAGCATCATGCCGACCTCGCCATCTCCGACCAATTCGGCAAGCCGGAACTGATCGACCGCGAACTGCACCGGAGAGGGTGCCGGATCGAAATGAAGCAGATCGTCCGAGGTGAATCCATTCCGCAGGTGGCAGCCGGGTCGATAATTGCCCGGGCCCGCTTTCTTCGCGAGATGTCCGTCCTTTCGGAGCGCGCCGGTATGACTTTGCCGAAAGGGGCGGGGAGCATGGTGGACGAAGTCGGGCGACAGTTAGTCGCGCGATTCGGCGCGGCGATTCTCGACGGCCTCGCTAAAAAGCATTTTAGGAACTACGCCCGTTCGTTGAAACCGACTTTGCTCTAGCTCGACAATAGCGCGGGAGCCGCAGCCATCACGCCGCGGCTCCCGCTCGCAGAAGGTACCCGCCACACAGGTTCAGCGGAGACCGTAGAAGCCGAGTTCACCTTTCGTCACGCCATCCGGATTATCCGGCGTAGCCGCGATGACATACTTCACCATGCCGACGCCCGGCACAAACCAGTAGCTGTTGGTGCTGCCGTCGCGGTTCGTGTTCGACACTTTCACCGCCCCCGTAAAATGCAGATCGTTGGCGGTGGTGACTTCCTCAATCGCCGCTACGGTGACTTCATTGCTGCCTTCGACCGGAAGGAGCTTCTTGACGCTCGGATCGGTCGTGGTAGTATCCAGTTTGCCGCCGGTAATGTCGGTCAGAATCGATGTCGTATCGATGACCTCGATCGGCTGATCCGGATAACGAAGCCAGGTGGAACCGGAAGTCAGTGGCGCCTGCAGGATATACTCCGGTGACGCCAGCGTATCCTGATACACGGTGAGCGAGGTCGGACCGATTACGACGTAGTTAGTGTCCGGAGTACCGGTTGACGGAATGATCAGCCATCGGTATGCCGGGCGGTCCTGCAGCGAAGTTTCGCCGCCGACGTAGAAAGTCAGCGTGCCGGTATTGGTGCCGTTCGTCACGTTGAACACCGTGGTCCATCCGTGAGCCGACGGGAAATACGGCGCCAGCGCGCTGGTGGCCACCGGTACGGCGAAATTGGGGTCATTTGTCGAATGTCTCGTGCATCCGAAAACGACTATGGCGATGATCGCCGCGACAATCAATCTCTGCGTCCATCCGAATCTCATGTGAAGCCCTCCTGATGAATCATTAAGGCCGTTTTCCAGTTGTTCTGCCGATGCCTCTTGCAATCCCAATGCCGCCGACCGCTTGCCCCTTGTAACTAACGGCCTGTCAATAAATTACGGGATAGTCGAGTTTCCTGCGCGATTTCAACTTTGGCGCTTTTTGTAGGAATCGTCCCACTGTTTGACACCATTTTCAGAGCAGGGGCGGCAGGTAATCCAATTGAAGATTCTGCCGATAATTAATCATCAGATAACAACTTGCGGCTTAGGAGGAGCTATGTACCTGCAGCTCGCGGAATGGACTATTCCGCTTATATTTTTGTTGGCGCTGGTGCTGTTACTGAAATTCCGACCGGCGCTGACCGCCATTAGTCGGGAGAGCTACCGATGTGTCTCTGCCGGCGTGGCTACGCTGGCTATCGTTTCGGTGGCCCGCGTATACTACTTGAACGGCCTGTTCACGTACATTCCATTTCTCTCTGAGCCCTTGTTCTATCGCGTTGTCAGTTGGATCGGCATCATTACCGGAACGATTCTGGTGGCCAACGGCCTTTCGGCGTGGTTGCCGATTGTCCGCCTCTGGAAACAGAACGCGCGGACCGAAGCGCGTTATTCCGGTTTCGTTCAAAAGATCGAACGCCTGACGGGGGTAGAAAGTCGCGCCGACCGCCTGATCAGCTTGACGCTGACGGTGATGTTCGAGCATTTCCGGCTGAGACGCGGCGTGGCGCTGCGATTCTCGCGCCGTGAGAATAAATTTGACCTGACCGGGTGCGTTCCCGAGACGCTGTGCACGCAGGAATCATTCGCCCAGACCACGCTCAATTATCAAATCTGGCGATCTGTTTGTTCGGGTACCGCCGACACCACGGGTCGCGCTCTTGAGGGCCTACCGGCGACACTGCAGCAGGCCGATTTCATTGTCCCTCTCACTCTCGGCGATCAACCGCTGGGTTGTTTTCTGCTCTGGTCGGACGACGATGAGCCGCTCAGCGAGGAAGACGTCAAGCACCTTCGATTCGCCGCGGACGCCATCGCCAGAAAAGTTGACGCCGACCGGCTGCATATGCGGGCCGATTATTATCACCGGCTGGCGCTACTGAATGAGAAGATTCATGAATCGGTTTCCTCCGATCGGTCATTGCTGAAGAACCTTGGCACAGTCCTATCCGCGGTCAGCCGGACGCTCAATATCGACTTTGTCTCTCTGCAGATTGTTGGCTCGGGACCGCGACCGGTCACCTGTCTCTCGATTGGATCGAACGGCGCCCTCCTGACCGAAAAAGGTCTGGCGGCGCCGCCGGAAGGGAGCCCCATTCACCGCGCTCTAATCACCGGACAGCCGGTCATTCAGCAGGAACCGGAGCGAAACGGCAGTGATCCCAATGACCTGATGCTGGCGATGCCCGCTCTGGCCGCCGTGCCAATACCGACAGCGACGAAGAAGAGTTTTGTCTTTGTGTTGTCGTCGCGGTCCCGCGGCGCGGTGGGACGTCAGACTGCGCGCATGCTCCAATCGCTGGGCCCGGTCGTCACCCGATTGGTGGAGTTGTCGGAGTCTTCGCGGGTTGCCGGCAATGCCGATCGCACGCTGGCGACCCTGTGCAATCTCCATTTCAACGCTCGCCGCAATCCTGATTTCGAGGCGGCCTGCTCCAGAGCTGCGGCGTTCTTGAGGGGTACGCTGCCGGCCGATGTGGTCCGAATTTCACTGGTTGAACCGGACAGCCCGTTCCTGAGGTCTCTGGCCTTCACGGGGTGGGACCGGGCGCGCAGCACGTCGCCTAACGACACCCTGCTGATTCGGTCCCTCATGCCGCTGCATGATTTGGCCGTCAGAACGGGGCAGATTGTACTGTCCCCTTCGCATGATTTTACTGTCGAGCCAACTGCCGTAGAAATGGAACGATGTCTCGGCGGGAGCATGAATGCACTGGCCATTCTGCCGGTGATGAATGACGGCAGGACCGAAGCGGTAATTACAGTCGGGCGCACCACCCGTACGACTGCCGGCAATTTCACCCGCAGCGAAGTACTGCTGGCGCGGGCGACGGCTGACGCCCTCTCGACGGTTCTGGTGACCGGCAGCCGGAAACCGGCGCCGTCGTTCGGACGGTTCAGATTCGGATCCTTCGACTCGCCGTTCGCTGCCATGGAATTGCGCAGCCGGATGAAATCGTCTCTTTCCGGCATCATGGGCTCGGTGGAGTTGATGAAGGCACAAAACGAACCGGACACGCCGTCGATGAATCGATATCTCTCGATCATCGACAAGTCGGCGCAACGGATGCATCAATATTTGGAACAGGCCGAACCATCACGCGTGGGATCGGAGGGTTGACAGGGGCGGAATATGGGCGGCGTGATATCAGGAACCGAAATGCGGCTGTCTTCACCGGCAGAGGCCGGGCTCTCGCCCAACGCGAGACTGTATGTGGCTACCGGCTCACCGCTGCTCTTCCGGAGGGCAGGGCGCCTGGAACAGTTGCATTTTGACGCGTCCTGGCTTTACGTGCCGGCCTTCCATCCTTCCGGTGCGGCTGATGTTCACGCCGCGGCGGTATCTGACGTTGCGCTCGGCGGCATGATCGATCTTGAAGACTGGGCCGCTTATCCAATCGTGGCGGGCGGGGAGACGGTCGGCCAAATTGTGCTTCCGCGCAATGAAGAACCGCACCTCGATCAGGATCACCTCGTCACGCTGGCCGGATCCCTAAGTACGGAGTTCGAACGGGATACTTGCGCGCGTCCGGCGGTGAGCGAGCTGTTCGTCCGGAATCTTTTTCAGCGGGACGCCGGTCCGCAACAGTTCACCAAGCGCCTTTTGTCGCTGCTGTCGCTGGAGTGGCCCGGCAGCTGCGCCGGCACGTACGTCGAATATCAGGGAATGCATCACCTGTTGCTGGCCACCGGCGAGGTCAGTCGCTATTATCGCCTCACGCGTCAGCTTCCGCTTGACAAAGCGACCGAGTTTGCCGCGGCCTGTGCGCGAAAGCAGCCGTTTCTCCCGGCCGAGTTGTTGCCGGATCAGGCGACCTTCCTGACTTCAGCGCCCGATCTCTTTTACGTGCATGCCGGCTGGCAATCGGAGCGGTCGCCCCAGTATATCGTCGTGGTTGGTCCGGGAGACCTGGGCCGCCGGATTGCGCGACGACTCCGCGAGATTTGCGCACTGACTTCATCGCTGCACGAATCACAGTTTATCACTACGACTGAAGTATTTGACGAGTATCAGCAATTGAGTCGGACGGCGGTTGAGTCGACGCAGCTGAATGCCATTTTGTCGAGTACGGTCGAACGGCTGGGCAAGCAGATGCAGTTGTCCCGGATCGGTTATGCGCTGTTTAATGGAGACAATACTGGGACTAATGCACACGTCTTTCTGACCTGTCCCAACGGCGAGACGACACACGCCGAACGCGACAGTCTGGACATTCCCGACGCCGTTATCAAGAAGATTCGCGAGGGTCAACCCGAATTGATTCCCGATCTGACCAGCGGCGGGCTCAGCGAAACACAGTCGCGCCAGCGTTACCTGGACAATGTCGTTTCGGAGTATTGCATGCCGGTTGAGACGTCACGCGGCGTGGTTGGCGTGCTTGCCCTCGGATCGTCGGTTGCAGGCGATTATCTGGCACGGGCTGTGCCGACAGCGTCCGCAGTGGCCGGGCTGGTGTCGCTCTGGTGCGCGATGGAAGAGCTGGTGTCGAAGCCGGTCGAGCCATGTGACGTGATCAATTCCGCGCCGGATACCGGTGTCCGATTAAGTACTATACGTCGGCTTGCAGAAAGCCACCTGCACGGCCTGAGCGAATCGGTCTCGGCCGCGATAGGGCAGGCAGAGTTGCTGCGCGACGCCCGGCGACTAGACGACCCGGTTATTGAGGCACAGCGTCAGTCGGCTGCTGCCGAAACGCTTTGCGCTGTTGCGGATGGACTGGATGCCCACCTGTCGGGTCTGCGCCAGGTCTGTGCTTTGACAGTTCAGCCGGACAGCCGGGTCAATTGCAGTGAAGCTATGAGTGCCATCCCGGCCGTTATGGCAGGCCTCATCCGGCACGTGAAGGATTCGAAAAACATCGATCTCCAAATTGAAACCGATGTCGAACCGAATCTGATCGTCAGCGCGCGCGACCTTTATGACTATCTTGTTCCGTTCGTAATGACGGTTGTGGAGCAGGCGATTTGCTCCGGCCGGATTGCGCTTTCGGCTCGGGGCAATGAGCACACCGTAACTTTCTCGGTGCGATTCCGTCAGCGGCTGCTGGGCGGTTTGGAAGTACCCCGCCTGCTGACGGAGTTGTATCCGCATTGCGAACTAATTCTTCAGGATTCAGGATCAGGGCAGATGATCGTCGGCGAGTCGACCCTGATCTTTCAATCGGAAGGCAGCGACGGATTCCTGGTATCCATCGACTGTATTCGTCGCGAAACCTCCGACCCCCCGGGCAACGGCGAGAACCAGACAGGCAAAGGGAATGGGTGACCATGTCGGCTTCGTTTGATCTGCTTCAGCGGTACTACAATGCTCGCGAGAGCACGCGCTTCACCAAGGTGCTCGACCAGATCGATGCGGTGGCGCGCCTGCTTCTCAAGCTCGTGGAATGTGATTTTGTCGCCGTGTTCTATGCCGGAGACCAGGAGGCGGGGCTGGTGCCGGTGGCGTACCACAACTGGGAAGGACGGGAAGTCAAAGGGCTTGCCGAACTAGAAGCAACCTGGAGGCGATTCGGCCAGTCCGATATCAGGATTCCGCGCGGTTTCCGACATTTTCAGGCCGAGGCCGGCCGATCAAATGAAGCGCCCGACCAGTTCGCCGAACTCAACGGATTCCGCTCCCGCTTTGCGTACCCGATCGTCATCGGCGGCACCGTGCACGGCGCCGTAGTTGCCTACTGGTCGAAGCCGCCGGACAAAGACTACTCCGAAATCAACTACGTGCTGAATCCGCTGGCGGAAGTGATCCTTAGTTGCATGTCGCTTACTGAAGAGATGCAGTCCATCGGCGCGTTCTCACTTCGGCTGTCCACGCTCATTTCCATGTTCGAGCTGCCGGTCGATGGCAAGCGCATCCCCGATCTCCTGTCGGAGATGCTGAAAATAGCCGGGTCGGTTGCGCCTCGCTGTGCTGTGGAACTGGTTTCCCGCGACACCGTTACCGGAACGTACAATGTGACTCAGACCCTGTGTTCGGCGGGACAGGAGATCGACCTCGAGCGCATGGCGACGGAAGCAGGTATTGCCTTCGAGAATGCAGCGACCGTCAGCCAGCGCAACTGGCATGACCTCGGCCCGCAGTGCGGAAGGGAGCCGCTGTCGGTTATAGCTGCCGACATACTGTCACGTAAGCCATACATGTATGGAATTGTCTTCTGGACTGAAACCGGAACGCCATTCGGTAACGACGCTCTGCAATTGATCACGTTCTTCCGGCTGTTCTCTCAGACAATCCTGTCCACCGCTTATCTGGTGCGGGAACTGACCAAGGATCGCGCGCGGGCGTTGGAATCATCGAGCCGTCTGGCCGATGCCGAAACCATGGCCGCTCTCGCCGATATGAGTTCCGGCGTCGCCCATGATTTCAACAATATCATCGGGGCTATTGTCGGCCGCCTGCAGATTCTCAAGCTGAAATGCCAGGACGAAGCCATGGTTGCGGCGCTTAACCGTCTCGAGGCCACGGCCCTCGAGGGCTCGGAGACGGTTCACAAGCTTCAGCAGTTCACTACTTCGGTACGGACGAAACAACTCAAGTCGGTCGATATGACCGTACTCATACGCGACTACTTCTCCGACAGCCGCGCCGTCTGGCGACCGCTCTCGGAGGAGAAACACGTCACGGTCGAGTTCCATCCGAGCGCGGTTGAAGCGACAGTCCGGGGTATCCCTGAGGACCTCGTCACCGTGTTGGAGCACCTGATTCTCAACGCGGTGGAGTTCGCTCCCGAAGGTTCCCGCGTGCCGGTTGAACTCAGCGAGTCCGGCCAGACTATCGGACTCACGGTCACTGATTCAGGCGCGGGTATTCCCGAAGGGATTCGCCCGCGCGTATTCTATCCGTTCTTCACCACCAAGAGCGCCAAGGGCGCCGGTATGGGACTGGCCATTGTCTACGGTATCGTTAGCCGTCACGGTGGCAAGGTGACGTTTGATACTGAAGTGGGACGGGGAACCGTCTTCACGATTTCACTGCCCAGAGCGGAAAACCTCAAGGAGCAGTCGGATATCTCACGCAAGATCGTCACCTCGAACCGTCTCCGCATCCTGGTGGTCGACGATGACGAACAAATCCGCGAGGTATTGAGCGACATGCTCAGTCTCGACGGCCACACTCCTACGCGGTGCAAGGACGGCTATGAGGCGCTCAAGGTGCTCGATTCCGAGAAATACGACATGATGGTCACTGACCTGGGCATGCCCGGCATGTCCGGACTCGATCTGGCCGGCATTGTCCACGAAAAGGACCCGCAGATGCCGATCGCCATGATCACTGGATGGGGAATGCAGCTTGACCACAATGAAATGGCGATAAAAGGGATCAAGTCAGTCCTGTCTAAGCCGTTCCATCTCAAAGACGTAAAGGCCCTCGTACTGGAGCTCACCGGCGCAGCGCCGACTCATCATTAGATTCCATTTGCGGTCCACCTCCCACCTGTGTATAATGGAGTAAAATAAGTCTTCGGGGTGAGGTGAAATTCCTCAATCGGCGGTATAGCCCGCGACCCGGTGATTCCGGTTGAGTCTGTGAAATTCAGACGCCGACGGTCAAAGTCCGGATGGTAGAAGACTAACGTAGAGCGACGGTGTCGCTGTTTGCCTGTATGCCCCCGAAGACCACTTTGGGTTTTTTTGTGGGTACCATTGACGACCTGACATTCATGAGATCCGCTCTGGCGCTTGCCGGACAGGGCAAGGGTCTGACCACGCCCAATCCGGTCGTGGGTGCTGTTGTCGTCAAGGGCGGCCGGATCGTCGCGGAGGGATTTCATCGAAAGGCCGGGGGAAAGCACGCTGAAATCGAAGCTCTCACCAAAGCCGGAAGCAACGCCCGCGGTGCAACTCTCTATGTCACGCTCGAGCCCTGCTGCCATACCGGACTCACCGGTCCGTGCACGGAAGCGATTCAGCGCGCGGGGATTCGCCGCGTTGTTTATGCTCAGAAAGACCCGGACCCGCGGGTGAACGGTCGGGGCGCCCGCGTGTTGCGCCAGGCCGGGATACAGGTAACCGGTAGCGTTCTCGCCGATCAGGCCGAACGACTCAACGAAGATCATTACCACTATCACCGTACCGGGCGACCATTCGTGGTGGTCAAGTTCGCACAATCGCTCGACGGCCGTGTCGCGACTGCAACCGGAGACTCCAAATGGATTTCCGGATCTGAAGCCCTCAGGTACGCCCATCAATTGCGGGCCGAATCGTGCGCGGTGGCGGTCGGCTCCGGCACCATGATCGCGGATAATCCGCTGCTGACTGTCCGCCATGTTCGCGGAGCGCAGCCGTTTCGCGTCGTGTTTTCCGGTTCCCTGAAATTTGACCGAACCTACAATCTGCTTTCCTCGAGCCGCAATGCCGCGACGATAGTCGTATCCAGCCGGTCGGCTATTACCCGCGCGGCGAAGGCGAAATGGGCGGAAAATGTCATGTTTCTTGAAGTCAGGTCGGACAAGAACGGCCGGCCGGATGTCGGCGATTTTCTCCGCCGGATGGCCGGGATCGGCATCAAGTCGGTTCTTGTTGAAGGCGGGCCGCGATTGTTAACGTCCTTTCTCAGTGCCGGAATGGTTGACAAGATGATTGTGGTGGTGGCGCCGATGATCATCGGTAACGGCACGAACAGCATCGACGATCTGAAAATCAGAAAACTGTCGCGGGCGCTTCACCTGGAAAAGGTGCACGTATCTCCGCTTGGAAAAGATTTTGCCTTCTCGGGATATCCGGTCTGGAGGAAGAAGTGATGTTTACCGGATTGGTCGAAACTATCGGGCGGGTTGGGCAATTGACCCATCGCGGTAATTACCTCGTACTGACGGTGGCACCGGAGAAGTTGACGTTCGACGTGAAAGACGGAGACTCGATTTGTTGTGACGGCGCCTGTCTGACGGTTGCGATGACAACCAAGAGCGGCTTTGTTGTCGAAGCATCGCAGGTAACGGTTGTGCGCACGACCCTCGGCCGGTGGCCGGTGGGATACCGCGTCCATCTCGAGCGTGCATTGCGCGCCGACAGTCGGCTCGGCGGCCATTTCGTGACCGGCCACGTTGACTGCATAGGAACGGTGGAAGCACTCAGCACGGTGGGAGAGTCGCAGGAGTTGAACGTTCGCTATGACGGCGAATTCGATCCTCTGGTCGTTTCAAAAGGGTCGGTGGCGATAAACGGCGTGTCGCTTACCGTGAATGAAGCACGAAAGGGTGGCCTGTCCGTCAATCTCATTCCGTACACCCTGAAGGCCACCACGTTGGCATCGCTTGGTACGGGGGATTACGTCAATATCGAATTCGATATTCTTGGCAAGTACATAGCCAAACAGCGTCTGAATCCGGCGGGCGACGGGTTGACGATGGAAAAACTGTTGGAAAGCGGCTGGTAATTATGGGACTGGACGTTCATTTTGATTCGATTCCCGATGCGATCGACGAGATCAGGCGCGGGAAATGTATAGTCGTGATCGACGACGAGGACCGCGAAAACGAAGGGGATCTTATCATGGCGGCGGAAACCGTCACCCCTGAGGCGATCAATTTCCTCGCCAAGCACGGTCGCGGGCTGATCTGCGTCCCGATGACGGAGGACCGTATTGAACGGCTCAAACTGCATCCGATGGTCACACAGAATACCGCCAAGCTGGGCACAAGGTTTACGGTATCGGTGGACGCACTCGAAGGAACGACGACCGGCATCTCGGCGCACGATCGCGCCCTCACCATCAAAGTCCTTGCCGATGACCACAGTCGGCCGGAGGACCTGGGCCGCCCCGGCCATGTATTCCCGATCAGGGCTCTGTCCGGCGGCGTGCTGGCGCGTGCCGGACATACCGAGGCAACGGTGGATCTTGCCCGAATGGCCGGATTGAAGTCGATCGGCGTCCTGTGTGAGATCATGGATGACGATGGCACAATGATGCGCACGCCAAAGCTGGCTGAATTCGCGCGCAATTTCGGCCTCAAGTTTATCACGGTCCGCGATCTGATCGCCTACCGGCACAAGACCGAGCGTCTTGTCACGCGGGTCACGACGGTGGATTTTCCCACAGAATACGGCACGTTCAAGCTTCACCTCTACAAATCGCAGACTGATGATCATCACCATCTGGCCCTGACGAAAGGGGAAGTTGCCGGGAAGCCGAATATACTGGTGCGTGTTCACTCCAGCTGTCTTACCGGCGACGTGTTCGGATCGAAACGATGCGACTGCGGCCCTCAACTTCAGACCGCCATGCGGATGGTCGAGAACGAAGGAATGGGGGTTGTGCTGTACATGCGCCAGGAAGGGCGCGGTATCGGGCTGGCCAACAAGATTCTCGCGTACAAATTGCAGGAGGCCGGCCGGGACACGGTCGAAGCCAACGAAGAGCTCGGGTTCGAGGCCGATCTTCGCGACTATGGGATTGGGGCGCAGATTCTGGCCGATCTCGGCTTGACCTCAATCCGGCTGCTGACCAACAATCCGCGCAAGGTAATCGGGCTGCAGGGGTACGGCCTCGAGATTGTTCAGCGGATTCCGCTTGAAATCAATCCGAGCGACCACAATCAACGGTACCTTGAAACCAAACGCGATAAGCTTGGGCATTTGCTGAATCTTGGATAAAATCAATTTTCATAGAGAGGTCGTACGATGAATACCAAACGATATGAGGGCTCGCTCGATGCCAAGGGAATGAAGATCGCCCTGGTGGTCAGCCGGTTCAACAACTTCTTTACGGACAAGCTGCTCTCCGGTGCGCTCGATTGTCTGATTCGGCACGGGGCCGCTGAGAAGAATCTCGAGGTTGCTTACGTTCCCGGTTCCTTCGAGATTCCGGTGGTGGCTGGGCGACTGGCCAAAATGAAAAAGTATGACGCCGTCATCTGTCTGGGCGCGGTCATTCGCGGCGACACGCCGCATTTCGATTTCGTGGCGACCGAGGCCTCCAAAGGGATCGCGCGTCTCGGTATGGACAGCAACATTCCGGTTGTCTACGGTCTGATCACCGCCGACACACTGGAGCAGGCGGTGGAACGCTCCGGCACCAAGGCCGGTAATAAGGGCTGGGACGCCGCGCAGACCGCGATCGAGATGGTTAACCTGTATCGCAGTATCGGAGCATAGATGACCGACGCACCCCGCCGCCGTGCCCGGGAGCTGGTGCTGCAGGCATTGTACGCCTGTGACGTCGGCGAGAACGACCCCGACGATGTTAAACAGCGGATTATCGCCGACGATTCGCTGAGTGCGCGCAATCTGGAATTTGCGCGCGGCATGTTCGCGCTGGTGCGCGAGCACCAGAACTGGGCCGATGAACAGATCACGCAGCTGGCCACCAACTGGGATATCAACCGAATAGCCGAGCTGGACCGGATTGTGCTTCGCATGGCGATTGTCGAACTAAACTTCATGCCGGACACACCGGTGAAAGTGGCGATCAACGAAGCGATCGAGCTGGCCAAGCGGTTCTCGACCGGCGAATCATCATCGTTCATCAACGGGATACTCGACAGCTTTGCGAAGAAAGTGGCGTCCCGATAACTTCCGGCCGAGGCCGGCGGCCGTGCCCCTGCGAAAGCTCCTTTACATTGAAGCGCCGGCCCGTATATTTCCGAACTGTGCCCACTCAAATCGGGGCACGCTGTGTAAAGGAGTGAGCCGGCGTACCGCCTGACGACAGAGCATGTTCAAGAACTGGTTTCGGCAGATTGATCCTATCAATGCTCTCGTCGCGCTGGGCGTCTGGCTGACCGTCTTCATTGTCTATCTCCTGACTCAGGCGGTTACGCTCACTTTCTGGGACTGCGGCGAATTCATCGCCTGTTGTCATATTCTCGGCATTCCTCACCCGCCTGGCACGCCGCTGTATGTTCTTGTCGGACGATTGTTCGCGATACTGCCGATTTTCGCCGATGCCGCTGCCCGGATCAATTTCCTGTCGGTTGTGAGTTCTTCGCTTACCGCCCTGTTCGCGTATTTGTGTGCCGTACGGGTGTTGCGGCTCATGAATGCGGGAACACTCACCACGTTTCGGCGGGCGCTGGTGTATGCGGGCGCTGCCTGCGGAGCGTTCTTCCTCGCTTTCGGCAAGACCCAGTGGGGCAATTCGATCGAGGCCGAAGTGTACGGCCTTTCCATGCTCATCTTCTTCGTCATGCTCTGGTTGACGCTTATCTATGCTTCGCGCGCCGCGTCCGATTCCGGGCATCGTCTGATGCTGACAGTGGTCTATCTCGGTTTCCTGGGCATCGGCGTGCACATGACGACCTTCCTGGCACTGCCGATCTGCGCCCTCTTCTTCATCCTCAAGCGGGACACGCCGCCAAGGGGATGGTTGCTTGTCGCCGGTGCTCTGCTGTTTGATCTGTACTTGATATTCGCGCTGTCATCGCGACCGGGGGAAGTACCGTTTTACGTGCCGGTGCTGGTCGTATTTGTCATCTATCTGTTTTATCTGTTTTCAATCGAGAAACTGCCGCCGCTCCTCCTCTGGTTCGTGCTCGGCTACCTGATGACGGTCGCTCCGGTCCTCGGACTTGTTTATCGCGCCATGACCCATGCCGAACCGGCGCCTGTATCGCCGGTGCTGTCGGCCGTCAGCATCGCGGGAGCAGTGGGACTGGTTCTACTGGCGATATTCTCGTTCTACAAAGCCCGGCTGGTCAGCCCGTCTGGAAAGACCGAACGTGACCCGATTTTGGTCTCATCGTTGCTGGTCGGCGTCGCAGGTGTGGCGGTGGTCATTCCGCTCCTGCGGATACATGGCTATGCCATGTTTCTCCTTTTTTCGGCCGTGCTGTTGCTCTCGCTCGGCTTCTCTCTGGCCAAATATATCCGCTGGCCGATATTGATCGCCATCGCCGGAGCGTCCACCGTCATGATCGGCGTCTTCCCGTTCCTGTACGCGCTGGCCGCGGTGCTCGCCGTCTCGCTGATCATGCTGGCGGTCACGCGGAATCGTGAGTGGCGCATCGCGCTGCTCATCCTTCTGGTCGCGGTGCTTGGCTATTCGGTTCACCTGTTTCTCCCGATTCGGTCGGCGCAGAAACCGATGCTCGATCACAGCTCGCTTTCCAGCGGACTGGGGGTCACGGCCGATTTTCTCGACCGCAAGCAGTACACATCGCAATCGATGATGGAGCGGATGTTCGTGCGGCGCGCCGAGTGGACAAATCAGTTCGGCGATTACCAGCGCATGGGGTTCTGGCGTTTCTTCAGCGATCAGTACGGCCTGATCGGCCCGCGCTTCATGGTGCTGTTTCTTCTGGGTGTGCTCGGGCTGTGGGAGACGATCAGGCGAGCGCCGCAGGTCGGCCTGGTGCTGACGCTGCTGGCCATCATCGGTTCGATAGGGCTGGTACTGTATATGAATTTCGCCGACGGCACCCGGCAAAATCCGGTGACCGGACAGGATTATATTGAGGTCCGCGATCGCGATTACTTCTTTACGCCCGCGTTTCTGATGTTCGGGTTGGCGATCGGCATGGGCGTCGTCGCGCTCATCACCTTCGCCCAGGAAGCCCTCGCGAAACTGAGTACCGGCTTTCGGAAGATCGTCCTGGCGTGCTGCCTGCTGTTGTTCCTGCTGCCGATCTATGCCCTGGCGGGCAACTACTTTGAATCGGACCGGTCACGCAACTATGTCGCGTACGATTACGCCGCCAATATTCTCGATTCCGCCGACCTCAATGCCGTGCTGTACACCTACGGCGACAATGATACCTTCCCGCTCTGGTGCCTGCAGGAGGCGTTCGGATTTCGCAAGGATGTCCGGGTTGTCAATATCTCTCTCGCCAGCCAGCGGTGGTACGTGAAGCAGGTTCAGGACTATATGGGCGTGAACCTGGGCATGAGCAATGCTCAAATTGACCAGATGCGAACCTATCGGACCGGCGACGGTCGGGTGATGACGATTTCCGATCAGGTCATCGATGCCATCGCTGATCACAACGCGAACAGTCGTCCGATTGACTTCTCCGTGACCGTGCCGCCGAGCCACCGCAGTTATCACGGCGCCTCGATTGATCAGCGTCTCACGCTCAACGGGTTGGCCTGGCGTGTTCGCTCGAGCACAGGCGGCATGGAAGTGGCGGTTGATGACTGTTACCGGCGCTTCCTGGACCCGTCCAAATTCCGCGTTCGCGGACTGGTCGATTCCACCGTCTACAAAGACGGCAACATGCTGCGGATGGTCACCGCTTATGCCGATGCCATGACCATTACGGCGGACAGCTTGCGTAAAGCCGGGCGGATTGAAGACGCTGAGCGCCTGGCGCGATATGCGTTCGACAATCTGCCGCCCGATGGACAGGTCTCGGCGCTCTTGGCGACGATCTACTCCGAGAAGGGAGATATCGCCGGTCTTGAGGCGATTCTACCCCGGACCGAGGGAGACACGCGCAAGCTGCTCACGGTCGAACTGGCGAGAGCGAGGATAAAGGCCGGGCAGAAGGCCGAGGCCGAGGCGCTGCTGAATCAGATTGTCCTGACCAGTCCAAAATTTCGTCCGGCCTTCCAGGAACTGGCCAAACTCTATAACGACAACCTTCAATATTCGAACCTCCGGACTTTGTTCACCTTCTGGCTAAAGGAAAACCCGAACGACGGCGAAGTGCGCCGACTCGCCCAGGAACTGGACCGCGTGGTGAAGCAGCGCGGTATGACCGATAGTGTAAAGAAATGAAGATTCTTGCCCTCAACTGGAACGACCTCAGAAACCCGTACGGCGGCGGGGCGGAGGTGCATCTCGAAGAACTGCTGCGCCGACTCGTCTCCTACGGTCACGAGGTGACGCTTTTCTGTTCCGGCTGGACCGATTGCGTAGCCGAAGAAACGATCGAAGGCGTGCGGATCATCCGTCGCGGCAACCGCTTNAATTTCAATCTGGTCGCGCCGTTTCATCTCCGGTCGCTGGTCAAGCGGTACCAGTTCGATCTGTTGATCGAGGACATCAACAAGATCCCGTTCTACACGCCGGTCTATCTNGATCTCAAGACACTCGTGGTCATACCGCATCTGTTCGCCACGACCGTNTTTCAGGAGATCAATTTCGTTCTCGGTANCTACATCTATCTCGCCGAGCGCCCGCTGGTGAGCNTCTACAAGGGACGGCATTTCAACGTCATCTCCGAATCGACCGCCGATGACATGGTGGCGCGCGGCGTGCCGCGCAAGGACATCTCCGTGATTCACTGCGGCATCGATCGGAAGACCTATTCGTACGACAGCCGTATCGCCAAGTACGAAACGCCGACCGTTCTCTATCTCGGGCGGATAAAGAAGTACAAATGCATCCAGCACCTGATCCTTGCCTTCAAACAGGTAAAAGACCGTCTGCCCGACGCCCGGCTCATGATTGTCGGCGCGGGAGACTACCTGCCGCAACTGAGGAGCTTGGCATCGACCCTCAAGCTGGCCGAGGATATCGAATTCCCCGGCTTTGTCCCGCAGGCGGAGAAAGTCGAACGGATGCGCCGCGCCCATGTGGCGGTGCTGCCGTCGCTCAAAGAGGGCTGGGGACTGACCAATATCGAGGCGAACGCGGTCGGCACGACGGTAGTGGCGGCCGATTCACCCGGTCTGCGCGATTCCGTGCAGGACGGTAAGACGGGATTCCTGTACAAGCACGGCGATATCGACCAGCTTGCTGAAAAGCTCCTGCGCATTTTGCAGGACAAATCGCTCCGCCAACAGCTCGAGCGCGGCGGGCTCGAATGGGCCGAGACATTCAACTGGGACGATGCCGCGCGCAAGTTCGAGCGGTTGGCGCTCGATGTGGTCGAGGGGAAGCGATGAAGTTGAGCACTCGCCGTACGCTGTACGTTATGGTCGGGCTGGCTATTTCGGTCATACTTCTCTGGCTGTTGTTCCGCAATATCAATTTTGCGGAACTGGGGGACGCCCTTGCCAAGGCCAATTACTGGTGGCTGCTGCCGAATATCGCCATGATCATCTTCACCATGTACCAGCGGGCGTATCGCTGGCGGTTCATGCTGAAGCCGATCAAGATTGTGGCGTTCTCCAAACTGCTGGCCGCGACCTGTATCGGGTTCATGGCCAACAACGTTCTCCCGCTCCGGCTGGGGGAGTTCGTGCGCGGGTACTCGCTGGCGTCGCAGGACAAGGAGATAAGCAAGTCGGCCTCGCTGGCGTCGATATTTGTCGAGCGGATGGTGTTCGATCTGGTCGCGTTGCTTTTGATATTCGGCGCGGTACTGGCCGGCTCGAGTTTCCCGGTCCACGAGGATATGAAAGAGGGGACATACGTCGCGATCATGATTGCGCTGGTCGGCATCCTGTTCATGCTGATGTTCGCGCTGCGGCCGGCGCAGGCAGGGGAGTGGATGACGCGATATCTGCCGTTTCTTCCCGAGGCGGCCAAAGAGAAGATTCGCGGAATCGTGATGAAGTTCTCGCGCGGGCTGGAGTTCATCAAGGACACGAAAATCCTGAGTTGGGTGATGCTACAGACAGTCATCATCTGGGTCTTCATGGGTGTTTCCAACTATTTCGTGTTTCAGGCCTTCGGTTTCGATCTGCCGCTGTCGGCATCGTTCGTGTTGCTCGTGGTTGTGTCGGTGTCGATCCTGGTGCCGTCGTCGCCGGGGTTTGTCGGCGTCTATCATTACGGCACGGTCTGGACGCTGGCGAGTTACGGCATCGCCAAGGAGCAGGCGCTGTCGTTTGCGCTGGTGCTTCACGCCGCACAATATATTCCGATCACGGCGATGGGATTCTACTTCCTCAAGAAAGAACATTTGTCCCTCAAGAAACTCGAGCAGGAATCAACCGCGGGCGAGGCGTAGATTTGACGCATGCCGGCAGGTCACAACCCGCCTGCGGCGTGTCAAGACCTGCCGGAACATTCAACATTTCACCGATGGTTCGAGCGCAGTCGAGAACCAACCTGCGTGCCTCGACTGCGCTCGGCACAGCGGGAGGATGTGCGCCCTTCTCGGGAGGTTATGCGTTATTCGCAGAAAGCTGCGCTTATTGCTGCGCTGTTGCCGCGGGCTGACCGACCGGGTGTGCCTTCAGTTTGTCGATCTCAGACTTCATGTCGGCAATGGTCTTCTGTTGCTCCTTTACCGCTTCTATTAGAAGCGCCGTGAGTCGCGCATAGTCCACGGACTTGGCGTCAATGCCGTTATCATCGTAGGCGACCACTTCCGGCACAACCTCAGCTACTTCCTCGGCAATCAGGCCGAAGTCGTGCTTGCCGGTTTCCTTCCAGTCGAAGGTCACACCCCGTAAAGCCACGACTTTGGACAGCGGGTCATTGATGGTTTCGATATTCGTCTTCCACCGGCGCGAGCTGTAGGTTGTCCAGGCGTCGGCAATCGGATCGGTTGAGGAATACTGTCGGACAGTGAGGATGTTCGCGGTCGAGCTTGTGCCGATACTCAAGCTCCCGGCCGAGGAAAGAATAATGGTTTGGCTTCCGGCTGCGTCACGCATAGTCAAATCCCCCCCGGGATGCCAGGGCGATGGATCAACGCCCATGAATTCAGTGCCGTTGGACAGGAAGTGCATGGCCGCACCGCCGCTGGAATTATTGACCAGCTCAAATACCTTCTGATCGTATGGGGTTGCAGTCATGGGATTAAACAGCCGCAGGCCGGCGGAGCCATCGGCCCCGGTTTTCATCTGGATCAACGGGTCACTTCCGGGCGGTTCCGGCTGAGGATTAAACATGACCATGCTCGCGCCGCCGGTCGGGTTATTCGTGACCTCAAAGACTTTTTCGTCAAATGGCACGGTCAGCATCGGATTGTACAGCCAGAGACCGGCCGTGCCGCCGACATCCGCGCTCATCTGAATCAAAGGGTCACTTCCGGGCGGCTCAGGTTGGGGATTGAACATCACCATACTGGCCCGGGACGCTGCGCCGGTACCGCTGGTAAGCTCAATCATTTTTGTGCCACCTTTAGCCACGTTAAGAAAGCCGTCGCCGGTTTGAATATCACCATACAGGCGTCGTGCGACGGCCGATACGGGAGCCGTGGTCAGCCGGGTTCGGGGAATCACGGGAGCTTCGGTTCCGATCTGGACCTGGAGGAAGAGCGCTCCTGAGTCAAACAAGTCCAGGTTGTAGGGATTTACGCTGCCGAGTCGAACGGTGAACATGCCGCCCGACGTGTGAACGGCTGAATGGACCTCGGTCCAGAGCGCGGTCCCTCCTGTGGAATCTCTGAAAAGACCGAACGCCAACATGTAGTTGGCGTCGGGGACGGCGTTGCCGCTCGCATCGGTGAGTCTGCCCTGATAATTGATGAGCAACGGTTCAGAAATGACGACAGACGCGAGGACCACAAGCGAGATGCAGACAATGAGGCGCATACACTTTTCTCCTTGCCATTAAGATTTCAAACCCGTGGTCAATGAGCCGGGTATTGAGATTAGAATTGAATAATATAAGATAGAATGTCTAATCTATTACCGTCAAGGAAAATCGGTTTCGCGGCCCACTATTGATCGCGGACTATCCCAACCTCAAGTGCGCGGCACACGTCCCCGTGTGCCCGCGATATTGGGGCAGACGAGGACGTCTGCCGCCCACACGTAGTGTCGAAACCGCAGGGGTTTCGACCTACAAACTGTACGTGGATTCCCGCCTTCGCGGGAATGACAAAGGGGCGAAGTTAATGCAATGGAACGAGGTCGGTGTGTGGCAAAGAGTTCAAACTTGACGGGGTATGCTCGGAATCGTATCAATCGCGCGAGGAGACGTGTCGCGCATGAAGAAGATTGTCATCGGTTTCCTGCTCATAGTCGCATTGATCGCGGTCAGCTATTACAACGCCACCCGGTCCGATAGTCGCGCCAAAAAGGAGTATCAGGGGGGCTACGACAAGGGCGCCCACGAGGCGGCAATCCAGAAATCACGCGCCGATTCGCTGGACAATGCACTGAAACAGGAGAAGAGTCAGTTCGACGACTCGCTCCAGATACTCGCGCTCGCGCACGACAACGTGGTGGACTCGCTGAATCGGACGATCGCATCGAAAGACAAGGAAATCGCCGCCGCCAGAGCGGCCAGTCGCAAGCAAACGACACGCAAGAGCAACGGGCCGACCCAGGGAAAAGTGACGTCATCGGGCGTCACGCACGCCCAGATTCTCGACTATTATCGCAGGAAGCTCGGAGAATTGCCGGCGGATCTGTCGCCGTACGAGCGTACGGTCGCGGTGGCCGAAATCCGGGACCAGACGTCGCGCAAGTTTTCGATTTCGGCTCAGGACTTTCAGAAAATTCGAGACGCCAACAAACTGACCGAGTGACGGAGCCGTGATGCTTCGCAAGCAGGCCGATTTTGCGGAAATCCTCGTCGACCAGCTTCGGCTGGAGTCGTTCGCGAATGAGCAGTCGGCGTATCATGCGGCCGATGAAGAATCACACCGTGCAAAACTGCTGGACCGTTACCGCAGTCGATTGAAGTATCACATCTGCCACTCGCTTTCGAGGCGCCAGCAGCAGGTGATCCAGGCGTATCTCAAGGGGCATCGGGAGAGGGAAATCGCAGCAGACCTGGGGGTGAAGCAGCAGGTGGTGAACACGTATAAGCATAGGGCAATCAAGAGGTTACATCAGCTTCTGAGCGAATAGGTGTATGTCAAATTGCTCTTATAATGGAGGGCTGCTTTTTGCGGCTCTTCGAGGCCGAAGCTCTTTTGAACCATTGGCCCGGGCAAAGGAGGTGAGACGATATACTAGCAGGCATCCCTATTGATTACTGCTATCTCGTATATCCTTGGTAACTGCTTCAAGATAGAGGGGTAACCAATAATAGGGAGTCGTGTATGCCAAAGAGAAAAGAGGCAGAGAGGTTCGCCGCTGTAGGAGCAAAAGATTGCTGGCACTCGTATAGCTTACAGTCACTGTCACCGAACAAGTTTGCCAGAGTGGTGGGACAGATATTGAAGGGACAGTACGTATTGATCAACAACCGGGTGGAGAATCGCGTGTCGGTTTAATTCGCTTTGGTAGAGCGGACGACATACGCAGCAGGGTCGAAGTACTCTTGCAGTCGGAAACGACTTCGGGTCGGTGTTTTCGCACCGACCCGTTTTTTATGGCGGGAATGACAGTGGGCGTGTGCTGTCGGGTATCTCTGTGTGACGGCTGTCCGGTTTCGGGCGGTGTCAGCCGGAGACGGCTGAGACCACAGGCGCGGCGGTATCCTTTTCCCTTGACTCCACGAATATCACGGGCTTCATTCCCGCACCCATGACCGGATTGTTTATCGGCTATTGCACGATNCTTTTTGTGGCGGCGTTTGCCTGTGGCCTGGTTGCCTGGCTCAGGCAGTGGTCGGANGACTGGCTGCACCTGTTTATCTCGTTNGGGGCGGGGATTTTCCTCGGCGCGGTTTTCTTCGAACTGCTGCCCGAAGCCATGAGTCATTCGGACAATTCCATGGTCGGCGTGGCGATGCTATGCGGGTATCTGATCATCTTCTTTGCCGAGAAGTTCGTCTTTGCGCACGGGGAGAAGAGCGAGGTACGGAGCCACCGGGTCAGCTCGCTGGCGGCGTATTTCGGGCTTTCGGTGCATTCGCTGGTTGACGGTCTCGGGCTGGCGGTGGCGATTCGGAATCCGGAGATCGGGCGGGTGGTATTCATCTCGATACTGGCGCATCATGCGCCGGCGGCCTTTTCGGTGTCCTCGCTCCTGGCGCTGGGGCGGATGCGTCGCCGGACCAGTGCGCTGCTGCTGGCGATATTCGCGGCGACGCCGTCAATCGGGGCAATTATTTTCGCGCCGCTCTTCACCAACAGCTCTGACCGCGTGTTTGCGCTCATGCTCGGGGTGATGACCGGAACGTTTCTGTATGTCGTGACGGGGGATCTGCTGCCGGAAGTGTTCCACGGCCGGGCGAGACGGTGGCGGAATTTCGGACTACTTCTGTTGGGGATCGCCGTGATGGCGGCGGTCAGCTACGGCTTTACGCACGTTCACGAGCGGTAGAAAATCGGCGGGACATTTGAACGGGCAGCGGGTATAATGGGCAGGAACGGAGCGGACATCATGAGGGTAGCTAATTGATTCGACAGGCAATTCTTCTTCTGGTCATTTCAACGGTGCTGGGGCTGGGGCTCAATCTGGTATCTCCGAACAAAGTGGATTTCGTGGGCAAATTCCGCGATCTGTCCAGCGGCGACAACCCGATTGTACCGCCCACGGCAGAGCCGAACGACCCGCCGTTTATCGGGATCAACGAGGCGCAGATGGAATTCGCGACGGGCAAGACGCTGTTTCTGGATGCGCGGAATGCCGAGGATTTCGACTGCGGCACGATTCCCGGGGCGATCAACATTCCGTTCGAGTCGCTACCGGAAGGGGACCTGGGCAAGTTTTTCGACTCGGCGCTGGCAGTGCCGAAAGACCATCCGATTATCACGTTCTGTTCCGGCGAGGATTGCGATCTGTCGCTGCACATGGGGCGGAACCTGAAATTGCTCGGCTATACCAATGTCGCCATCTTTTTCGGCGGGGCGAGAGAGTGGGAGAAGTTCGGACTGGAAATGCAGCGGAGGAAGCAATGCGGAAACTGATCGACAACGATTATCTCACGCTGCTGTCGCGGCTGTTGGTTGGGGGGATGTTCATTTACGCTGCGTTCTATAAGATTGTCGATCCGGCCGCCTTCGCCAAGTCGATCTGGTTCTATCACCTGGTACCGGGGAAGTTCATCAACCTGATGGCGCTGGTGCTGCCGTGGCTGGAGGTGACCTGCGGAATAGCGGTGATAATCGGCTTCTGGCACCGTGGTGCAAAGCTCTGGGCGAATATCATGCTGATCGTGTTCATTGCGGCGCTCGGCTCGACGATCGTGCGGGGGATAAGCATCGATTGCGGGTGCTTCCGGGCCGCGAAGTCGGCGACCCACTCGGCGTGGAATTCGCTTTGGTTCGACGTCGTGGCGCTGGTTTTCGCGCTGCAGTTGCTGATAAGCCGATCGACGCGCTGGATGCTGTCGGCGCGCTGATTACGGCAGCACGTGGGGCGTAATCAGAATTATCAGATCAGTCGTCGACTTCTCTTTTGACGTGCTCGTAAACAGCAGCCGCCCGATGAGCGGAATCTCACCCAGCAGCGGAAACTTCTGAGTCTTCGTTATATCGTTTTCCTTGAGCATACCGCCAAGGGCCACCGACTCACCATCGGCCACAGTGATGTGGGTCTTCACGGAACGCGAGGTGGTGATCGGCTTCAGATTGCCGTTGGTGCCGCTGTAACCGATAATGTCCTGCACGGTCGGCTCGACCTCGAGCGTGATCTTGCCGTCGCCGGTCAGACGCGGCGTGACTTTGAGCGAGATAGCGACATCGATATCCTGAAACGTCACGATATCCTGAGTCTGGGCCGCTTCGGTGAAGCGGTTGATCGTCTGGACGGGGATGACCGTGGCGCTGGTGATTTCGGCCTGATGATTTTCGAGCGTGGTGATCTTTGGATCGGAAATCAGCTTGCTGTTGCCGCTCTGCTGCAGCAGGTTGAGCACCGCATTGAGTTGTCCCACCGACAGCCGGCCCCAGGTCCATCGCCCGGACTGGACATCGAGCGCGCCCAGATTGTTGTTAGTGGTGGTGGTCGTGGTGCCGGTCGAAGTGCTGCCGGTGCCGTCATCGACGCCGGTAATTTTGGTGGAGACAGCCGTCGGCCATTCGAATCCGAGATTGGTTTTGCGGTCGAGAGTGGTCTCCAGGATCCGCGCTTCGATCTGGACGACCCGCTCCGGCACGTCCATATCGGCGACCAGGCGAGTCATCTCGGCCACGACCGACGGGAGATCGCTGATGAGGATGCGGTTGGCGGAGTAGCGTTCATCGGATGCTCTGCCTTCCTGGGCACGGTCGAGGATGATAATCTGCCCTTTCTCCGAACGCCGCGCTTCCAGCGCTTTCTTCACGGTGATCGGGTCGGCAAATTTCAGAGTGATTACCTGCGATGACAGGTCATCCTGACTGGCGTCTTTTTTGTCCTTGACCACGATCACGTTGTCGCGCAGGAAATAGGCGTAGCCGTTGGCGGTGAGAATGGCGTCGAGCGCCGTGCGCAGATCGACATTGTCAAGTCGGACGGAGACGTCACCTTTGACATTGTCCGACAGCACGAGATTGAGATGGTTCTGTACCGCGATCAGATTGAGCACCTTGGCGATCGGCTCGGATTCGATCGAGAGGGTGAGTCGCTCTTTGGAATCGAGCGTCGAAGACTGCGCCAACAGTTGCGCACCAATCGCCAGACCGACGGCTATGAACAGTATGAGCGTTTTCATATGCTAACCCTTGCCAACCCGTATCTCGATATTGGCGCCGTTATAGAGTAAAGTGACTTTCTTCTGATCGATAGCGACCACTTTGGCGCGGTCGACGATATCGCCGACCTTGACCGCCTTGCCGTTGACGATGGCCAGCGGCATGCTGCTGCTGAAGACGATGGCCGACAGCTTCCAGCCCGGGGCGGATTCGGGCTGGGAGACCACTGGCGTGTTCCGGTGCTCCGGCTGCGGGTGGGATACGCGTCGAAACGGATCACGTCCCCAGCTCGCTTTCCGCAGGCCGTCGATATTGACCGGCGGCCGGCTCGGAGCGGCGGGCGCCACGGTCGGCGCGGGCGACTGCTCGGCCTGAGTCATGTCGCCCGGGACATACCGTTTCCTCGGCTGCGAGAAGTTGTAGATGCCGAAGATGACGGCAGCCACCAGTACCACGTACAGTATCTTTTTGCGCCTGGCCTCGGTCATGAGATCCTCGGTGCTGTTTCGAGAAGCGCCTTGAACTGTAGGTCAAAGAGCAGCCGGCCGCTGAGGTCCGGAGAATCGGATATCAGGCACTTGTCGATCATTTTGAAATACGCCTGCTTCTCCAGCGATTCGATGAACTGACCGAATGAGAGATAATCCCCCAGCATCCGGATATCGAGCATCATCGTCTGCGGCTGACCCGGGGTCGGCGGGGTCTGCGCCAGGACCAGCAGTTCTTCGAGATGCGGAGCGAGTTCCGTCACCGCAAGACCTTCGTTCCGGGCCATGCGCTCCACCTGATCGAACAGGTCGAGCATTTCCTGCCGGGAGAAGAGGCGCGAGTTAATCTCGCCGATCTTCCGATTGATGCCGTCGCGGGTCTGAAGGTACACGGGCAGCTGGTTCAACGTGGCCTGAAAATCCTCCAATTGGATCTGCGTCGCGGTCAGATCGGCTTGCAGGCGGGCCTGAGCTCGATGGGCAGGCGAAATGAGAAACAGGTACCACAGGAAGACGATGCCGGCGCCGGCGATGACAAACAGCGTGATGCGCAGTTTCATGCGGCTCCCTTCAAGGTCAGGGTAAAGGCCAGCTCGAATCCCTGCGGACCCTGACGTTTGGAATAATTGGCGATCTTTACCTGGTCGAAAAGGGGAGACGCCAACAGCGCTTCGATATACTCGGCCACGATAACTTCGGGTGGAATGGCGGCCGATACTGCCATCCCGTGCAGCATGAAATTCTTTTCGGGATTATCCGGATTGAGTTCGAAGCTGAGCAGGCGAATCGACGACGGCGTCACGCGCGACAGCTCCTTCATCTCCAGCCCGAAATAGCTCGTGCCGGGATTGGTCATCTGCAGATACATCTGTCCGGTGGCGATATCCTGCTTCAGGAGATCGTAGGTGTCATACAGCTTGGTCGTCTTGAGCGACTCGACCTGAATGGTCGCGGCTTCAAGCTGCTTCTGCGACGTCGTGATCTGCGACTTGGCCGCCAGCCAGCCGAGGCCAAGGACAGCCGCCAGCAGCACGAGCACGGCCATCCCGTATTGATTCACGCGCCGCAACTGCTGGGTCAAGGCCAGCTGATCCGGCAGCAGGTCGGCCAGTTTCGCCCGGTTGAGACACGCCGCGATAACGGGCAGACAGACCGGCAGCGTATCGGGGGAGACGCGATTCGACGTTTTGAAGCGCTTGAGTTTGGCGGCCGGGAATCGCCGGAATTCGTAACCGTAGTGATCGTGCATCAGCTCGATGAGCTCGTCGGTGTACGCGAGATCACCGTAGATGTAAATCCGGCTCGTGAACTGGCCTGAGTACTGACCGGTATAGTAATCGAGGGAGTTCTGAATCTCACCGGCCAGCGATTCCGCAAAATATTCGAACACGGTGATGTCGGATCGATTGGCCAGGAAAGACGAGCCGAGCGAGCAGAGGTGGTGAAATTCGAGATTAGCGCCGCGATAGTACGAAATCTCGGTGCGGTAACGCTGGACGTTCACCAGCGTGTACAAGTTTTCATGACCGAAATCGGGGAGGTCGGCCAGCAACTGGCCGAGGACGTCGTGCGCATGGTAGACCGATTCGACAGTCAACCCGGCTGATACAAACGGCTCAATACTCTCGTCAATCGCGCGTTTGGTGGCGGCGATCAGCCCGATCTTGACGCCGGCGCGCCCGTCGGCGCCGATGCGATACACCTGCCGGAAGTCGTACTGGCAGTCCTGAATCGGAAACGGAATCTGTTTTTTCGCCTCGAAGGTGACCGCGTTCCGGAGCGTGTCGTCCGGAAGATTCGGCATGGGAAAGATGCGAAACACCGTTTCGGGGCCGCCGATCAGGGTGGTGACGTGGCAGCGACGGCCGCCGTGGCGGCGGACGTATTCCTCGATGGTTTGAGAGGCGAACGACGATCTTTCCTCCAGCCCTTCCAGGCGGGACGGGAAGTAGACCTTGCGAACATCGATTAAACGAGAATTGCGCAGGAGCCGGGTAGCGACCGCCAGTTGAATACCGGTCTGGTCGACAGCGCAGGCAATGCGGCGACCGAGTTGCCGAAGCGGTTTTGGCGGAATAGGAGTCTCGGTGTAGCCCGCGGCGATCTGCTGGACGTCGGTTTCAACCTGGCGCGCATTTTCTGATTCGGTCGGTCCCACTGATTTCAACTCTCTCACGTCTACCGTCCGTTCAGAAAGAAATGATTATGCTGTCCGGCGCCCCACCGATTGAGATCAGACGGCGGTTGGGCCGGTCGTACACGTAGTTCACTCCCCAGGCGTCCTTCAGGTAGAGGCCGCCCGCGCTGTCGACATACGGGCCGTTCCATCCCAGACGCGTGAGCTTATTGTACGCCAATACGCTGTCCGGTTTGGCGGTCAGGTCCTGCAGGCGTGAAGGCGCAAAGCCGACATCCCCCTCGAACCCGCGGTCGATATACTGCCCGCCCGACACCACTGAGGGATTGCCGACAATGGCGTGTTTGAGGGAGGTCATTTCTTCTTTGGTGGCCGCGATCTTGGCGCCGCCGGACATCGAGCCGAAGCGGGGAATGGCGAAAGAAGCGAGAATGCCCAGCACGACAATCACAATGACCAACTCGATCAGCGAGAAGCCCCGCTGATCGAGCCGTTGGTCAGTCATGTTTACGGTGTCGTGCATGGCCGAAAGTGCCTACCAGTTGTTTTCCCCGGCCGAGTTCGTGTTGGGCCAGATGGCGCCGGTCGTGGCGTTATACGCCCAGCCGCCGCGGGTACCGACGATGACGCCCTTGGTGACGCCAGTCACGATGGAATCCGGGGCATTAGTCGTAAGCTGATAGGGATTCTTGGGAATGGCCTGAGCCATGACCGTATCCGGAGCGGCCACCTGAGCCAGAGTCGGCCACGAAGCTGTTCCGGTGGTGACGGCACGGTTGGCGTACCAGATCGAAATGCCTGACCTGAGGCCGCCCAGAGCGCCACGGCAGGACGCTTCCTTCGCCTGCGCAGTGATATCCTGATATCTCGGAATGGCCACGGCAGCCAGAATTCCCAGGATCACGATGATGATAACCAGCTCGATCAGCGTGAAGCCCTTCTGATTGTTGACCTGAAAACGACGCATGACACCTCCTGAAAAGGGACCTTTGATGTTTAGAGTTGTTCAGATATTAGATCGGCAAAACGCGGAGAATCTTGAACCGGTTTCAGCCGCGGAAGACCTTGATCAGGTTCCACATAGGCAGGAAAATGGCCAGGGCCAGCAGGAGCACAAAAGCGCCCAGAACCAGCGTCAGGAGCGGCTCGAGGATCGAGGTGAGGTGGCGCGCCCGGTACTGCACTTCCCGGGAATAGTGTAAGCCCACTTCTTCGAGCATCTTATCGAGCGATCCCGATTCCAGGCCGACCGCCATCAACTGAAGAGCCATCTCCGGAAAGTACACGAACTGGCCGATTCGCGCGCTCAGGTCCTGTCCCTTGCGGAACAAATCCTGCATGCGGCGTACTTCGGCGACGATGGCGGCATTCTTCACGGTCGAGGCGAGCAGATCGATCGATTTGACCAATGGCACACCGGAACGAAACAGAATGCGGAAGATGAGCGAGAAACGGGCCACGTTGCTCTTGATGATGAGATCGCCGAGCACCGGCAACCGGAGTAACTGGCGGTCAAACCATTCCCTTCCTCGGGGACGGGACAAGAAATATCGAGCGCCCAGTACGAAGGCAATCAGCCCTCCGAGCGCCACCGGCCAGAAGCGAACGACGGCCTCGCTGGCGCCGATCAGGATGCGGGTGGCCAGCGGCAGGTCGGCGTTGAAGGCCCCGTAGAAGGCGACAAACTTGGGAATGACGAACGTCATCACCACTGTGATAGCGAGAATAATCACGCCGACCACGATTAGCGGATATCGCGTGGCGGTCTTCAGATGGCGGCTGATCTCCATTTCCTGCTCGAGCATGGCCGACAATTCGTCAAGCGTCTGCTCCAATTTGCCGGACTCTTCACCGGCCATGACCCCGGCAACGTAGACGGAATTGAAGAGGTCAGGATGCTGGGCCATCGCCTCGGAAAGCAATTTTCCCGACTGCACGGCAGAGCGAATCTGCTCAATTACGTAGTTAAAGCGGTCGCCCGGGCTCGGAATTCTGATGAGCGTCAGGGCGCGCAACAGCGGAATGCCGGAGCGGTGAAGGGTGGCCATCTGGTTGGTGAACGAGATGAGCCGTTCAAAATCGTTGCCCTGAAACATGGCGAGCAGGGAGCCGCTCCGCGCCCGCCGCACCGGTGTGATCTTGACGGGCATCAAGCTCTGCGCCGCAAGAAAGTCCTCGACCTGCTGGCTGGTCTGGGCGTTGACAATCCCCGTTCGGACGAACCCGGATTCGGTCACGGCCTGATATTTATACTGTGACGGCACGCCGCTCCTCCAGTTCACCCGACCGTCCGCTGCCGAAGTAATCTTCGATGTTGGACGTTTCCTTGAGCAGTTCCTCGAGGCATATTGCGCCGTTCATCAGTTTCTCGAGGCCGGCCTCGAAGAGCGGGATATAGCCGCTCCGCGCCGCGTCTTTGCGGATTCGGCTCAGCGAGGCGCCCTGCAGAATGAGTTCGGTGATGCTGTTGGTGATCTCCATAAACTCGAAAATGCCCGTGAGTTTGCCGTAGCCGGTGTCGCGACACTGATTGCAGCCGGTGGAGCGACGAAAGTCGATCGCATCAGCCAGTTCCATAAGCCCGGCGCGACGCAACAGCGTCTCAGGAGGGCGGTAGGAGGCCAGGCAGTGCGGGCAGTTCAATCTCACGAGACGCTGCGCCAGCACACCTTTTACCGCGGCGGTGACGAGGTAATTCTCGACTCCCATATCGATCAGCCGCGTGATGGCCGAGGGGGCGTCGTTGGTGTGAATGGTCGAAAAGACCAGATGGCCGGTGAGGGCCGACCGGATCGCCATATGGGCTGTCTCGCTGTCCCGTATCTCGCCGATCATGATGACGTCCGGGTTCTGCCGCAGCATCGAGCGAAGGCAGATCGGGAAGGTCAACCCGGCTTTCTCGTTGATCTGAATCTGGTTGATAAGCGACAGCGAGTACTCGACCGGGTCCTCGACCGTGATGATATTCTTATCTACGGAATTGATGGCCTGAAGGGTGGCGTAGAGCGTCGAGGTCTTGCCGCTGGAGGTCGGCCCGGAGATAAGCACGATGCCCTCGGCCTTGCGCACCACGGCGTTCCATGCCTCCTGAATCGTGTCCCGGAAGCCGAGCTGGCTGAACGACAACAGCAGGTTGCGGCGGTCGAGAATGCGGATGACGACTTTTTCGCCGTGGATGGTCGGCAGAGTCGAGACGCGAAGGTCAACCATGGCGCCATCGACATTCATCGCAAACCGACCGTCCTGCGGCAAACGTTTTTCCGAGACATCCATTTCCGCCGCGATTTTGATCCGGGAGATAATTTCGTTCTGGACCGCCTTGGGCGGCGCCGCCTCTTCGCGCATGGAACCGTTAATGCGGTAACGAATGCGCAGCGATGTCTCCTCCGGTTCGATATGCACGTCGCTGGCCCCTTCGTTTACGGCCTTGGTGATGATAAGCGTGACCAGCTTGATGATCGGGCTCTCGGCCTCTTCCTGCTGAGCGGCGGTGACGACCGGTATATCTTCTTCGACATCGGTGCGACGGGTGCCGATGATATCGTGCAGGGAATCGGCGACCGAATAGTACTGGTCGATGGCCTGCCTGATCTCCGACGAGCGGCAGACGGCCCGTTTGATTTCGCAGCCCGTCTGATACTTGATTTCGTCGATGGCAATGATGTTAAGCGGATCGGCCATTGCCAGCGTCAGCGTATTGCCGATCAAGAAAATCGGAATGACGGTGTAGCGGCGGGCGGTCTCGGCGGAGATGCGCTGGATGGCATGAGGGGGAAGCACCATGTTCGCCAGCGACACTTGCGGGATGCCGAGACGCTCGGAAATCGTCTCCATCAACTGATCTTCCGTGACCAGTCCGCGGTCGACCAGCACGGCGCCGAGGCGTTTGCCGGTCGCCACCTGTTCGGCCATGGCCGCCTTCAGGATTTCGGGCGTGATATAGCCCTTCTCGACGAGGAGATCGCCTATTTTCTTTCGGGTCATAGTTGCCTGCCGGCCGTAATATGGTCGGTCCCTTCCTATATCGGCGCATCCGCCGAATTGCTGAATGTCCAAAGTGTTGCGCGACACGGGAATTTGGCGTTATCTTGCCGGGGTTGAAGAGAAACTGATGAATCCTGCCTTTTGTACCTGCCTTCGTGTCCTGATCCCATCGATGGTGGCCGTTATCGTCAGCATTCGGTTAGCGGGCGCCTCGCCCGGCCGGGAGCAGTTTGGCGGAGTCACGAACGGTGTGACGACCGGGGAGTCCCGGTTTGAAAATGTTCGTATCGACAGCATAGTCGTGGACAACCGAAACGTCTTCGACACCCGTGACCCCCGCTACAACCGGTTTCCGTACAAGACCGCCGATAAGTTTCATTTTGTGACCCGAAAGGCGGTCATTGCGCGGGAACTGCTGTTCGCGGTGGGAGACCCGTTCCGGCGTGATCTGGCCGAGGAGACCGCCCGCAATCTCCGCACGCGGCTGGTACTTTACGACGCCTGGGTTGAGACATCGACGCTTCCGGATAGCCGGTTGCTGGTGCGCGTGGTTACGATCGATCAGTGGAGCTTAATCCTTTCGGGAAGTCTTGCCCGCGAAGGCAATCGGACCGACATTCGATTCGGTTTGCAGGAGCGGAATCTTCTGGGAAGCAACCAGCTTCTGTCCTGGGAATACTTCATTCCTGAGAAGGAAAGGAACTACATCAATATTGCTTACGGTAACCCCCGATTCTGGGGGAAACCGGTCAGCGTGAATGGGGCCTACAATTCCGATCCGAAGAATGACTACAAGCAGGTATCGGTTGGGCATCCGTACTACGATCTGCGGCAGGCGCTCTCCTGGAGCGCTGCATGGCAGGGGACAAGCGCCCGGATCGACGACTCTGTCAGGAATCGAAAGCGCTACTCGACATCAGACCAGGTAGAGGTCGGGCTGGGCGGGCGTCTGGGGACCTATCACGACAAGATTATCCTGGAGGGGAGCTACACCTACCGCACGTCGAAGACCCGCACAGTGGCATTCACCCATCCTGATTCAGTAATCGCCCCGCCGATTGACTCGACCTACCACCTGCTAATGGGCTTCACTGGGATCCAGCGGATCTACTATGTAGGTCTGAAGCGAATCAACGGCTTTAACTACACCGAAGATTTCTCCACCGGTCTGGACGCTACGATCGGCATCGGGCGGGCGTTTTCCCGCGATTGGAACGACTATCTTTTCGATCAGGTGGCCGTGAACATTGCGTCGGTGTGGTGTGTCGGGAAGGAAGTCTTCATGTTCTCATATCAGCGATTGGCGTGGTTTCCGATAGACGGTCCCGTGATGCAAAGTGCCGACATGAGCTTGCGGTTTTACCAGACGAGCTTGACCTACGCAACGTTTGCGTTCCATATCAAGTACCAGTCGGAGGAGCGTGACCTCACCATCTACCTGGGCGGAGACTCCGGCATCCGCGGGTACGATGAGCATTATCGCGGGGGAGACCGGCTGTTCCTCACTAACACGGAAGTGCGGGTGTTTCCGGGAATAGAGATTCTGTCGGTGCGGTTCGGCGGAGCGCTGTTTGTCGATGCCGGAAGGACTTACCAGCCCGGCGCCAAGTTTTCCTTGAAGGACCTGGTGGTGAGCGCCGGAGCGGGCTTGAGAATCTCGTTCGAACGGACAGCCCGGTCCGAGTTAGCGCGGATTGATCTGGCCCATACGCGCGTTCCCCGCGACGGCCGGCTCAAATCGGTGTGGCAGCTCTCGATCGGACACGGGCAGTACTTCTAAGGTCCTTTCGGCTTGACAATTCGTTGAAAATCAATAAATTATAGCTTGGAAGCGAAGTGGATTGTCTGTTGCCGGACAAAAACCGTTTTGGTTTCCATAGGGTCACTTACTTCACTGGTCTGCGGAATGCCTGAGCATCCGGGTTTTACGGCGCCGCGATATTGAGAGTCGTGTGTGGCGAGCCGGACAAAACGCCGATATTCATGGAGATTGGGTTGCTTGATGTACTTGTCGGTTAACGGTAACAGAATGCTCGCTATTGTTTCTATCGCGGTCGTGCTGGCGGTGGCCGGTGTAGCCAATGCCGCGACCGATGCTGCGCTACGTGACCCAATCAGCGTGATTGAAAGCGATTTCCGCGCGGGCAAGATTGATATCGATCGCAAAGCCATTCTGCAGGTCACCGCAATCAAGAATCCCAGGGCATTACCCGCGGAATATCAATTGGTCGATCCGATAGCGGGACGTGTTCTCCTGCGAAGTGCCACGCCGGCACTGGTGAAGATTATCCAGCAGTGGGAGCAATTGAGTCCGTCGACACAGCAGACGATCACGAGTGTATTGGCCCGCCCGGCCGGTGACTACACTTTCGATTCTCCCGGCGGCTTCTTCAAGATGCATTACAGCTTGGTGGGCCCGGATTCAGTGCCGCCCGCCGACGGCAACGGCAACGGGGTGCCGGACTATGTCGAGCGATGTGCCGCCTACTGTGACAGCTCCATGGCCAAGCATACCATGCTCGGTTATCTCATGCCGCCGAGCGACGGGGGACTCGGAGGCGACAACAAGTACGATGTCTATTTCGAAGAAATGATCTACTACGGGTATGCGCAGCCGGAGGCACCGGGGCCAGAGCCGTGGAGCGACTACACGAGTTACCTTGTGCTGCACCGCGACTTTATCGGCTTTCCGCCCAACACCGACCCCGAAGGGAATCAGGCAGGCGCGGCCAAAGCCACGGCAGCTCACGAGCTTCATCACGCGGTCCAGTTCGCGTACAATGTCAATGCCGAGCTCTGGTTTATGGAGCTGGATGCCACCTACATGGAAGATATAGTCTTCGATCAGGTGAACGACAACTACAACTATCTTTCCATGTTTTTTGGCAGCCCGGCCACGGGGCTGATGGACAATACATCGCATGTGTATTCCTGCTTTATCTGGGGACTGTATCTGGCCCAGCGATTTGATACGGCACTTATGGTTGACGTGTGGGAGGGCGCGCGATACAAGACGGCCTACGCCGCGCTGTCCGACTCGCTCCAGGGGAACTTCGGATGGACGCAGGATTCCGCCTTCGCGGAGTTCGCGACCTGGAATTTCTGCACGAATTATCGCAACGATGGTCTGCATCACGCCGAGGCATCCAGTTACCCGCTGGTGGCCCTGGACCGTACGCATACGACCTACCCGGTTGCCACGACAACCTCGCTGACCAGTCCGCAGGGCTACGGCAGCGCATATGTGCAGTTTATTCCCAACGCCACACCGGGAAAGCTGCGGCTGATTTTCGACGGCAATGACAGCCGCCAGTGGGCGGCGTACATAATCAAGACGACCGGGCTGAACAGCCACGAGGTGATGAAACTGGACCTGACGGCGCCGAACTACTGCGATACGATCGATGTCCTCGGATTCAGCGGTTTGTCGAGCGCCACGCTGGTCGCGGTCAACTTGAGCGAAGGGTCAAGCGGCTTGCCGTTCACCTATTCCGCCCAAATCCTGCCCGGCTACGACTTGAAATCGCAGATGACCACCGATTCCCTGGTGTACTCGGGGGCGTCGCGAAATTACGTGGTCAAAGTGAAGAATCTGTCGACGCTCACGGACGGGGTGAAAGTGGTCTGGTTCGACAGTAATGGATGGATGAAGAAGGATTCGCTCTCGCGGTCGCTGTCGCCCGGCGATTCCACATTCTTCGACGCCCCCATCAAGCCGCCGGTAGGCACGGCGCTTTCGTCGCAGTCAGCGGTGACCATCACGGCCAGATCAATCAACGACTCCCTGGAATTCTCCAATTTTCAGTTTAGCAGCACGGTCGTGCTGCAGCGAGGCGATCTCACATTCGACGGCAAGATCGATCTTTCCGATCTCTCGTATATGGTCGCATACCTGACTGCCGGAGGGCTGCCGCCGAAACCGGTTATGGAAGCCGGTAATTTCAGCTGCAGCGGTATCGTCGATCTGGCCGATCTCTCGGCGCTGGTGAGTTACCTGACCGGCAACTCCGGACCGTGTGCCTGCAACCCGTTCTGACCGGCTCGGAACGCGGACTTTTTAGTTGACTCTCTTTAGCGTAACTGATACCGTGGCAAGGTACGGCAACCAATAGAGCCGTTTGGGTTAGACGGACCTGACCCTGACGGAGAGGGGGCAACCTATGGAAAGTCGGTTTGAACCGAGGGTCCTGATTTGCAGCGAGTGCCACGAGGAATTTGCATTTACTGTCGCGGCTCAGCAGTACTTCGCTGAACGTGGGTACACGGAAGATCCAAAACGGTGCAAAGCTTGCCACATGCGATACAAAAAATCGCAACGTGATCAGCACCATCCGGAGCCAGTAGCTCAGAATTCAAGCGATCCTGAGTGAACCGACCAAAGTAAAACCCCAGACGAAATCGCCTGGGGTTTTCTTTTGTTCCGAGGGCACATCGCCGCCGCGAACAACTATTTCAGCAAAACCATCTTACGTGACTGCACCTGATCGCCGACGGTCAGGCGGTACAGGTAAATACCGGCGGCCACGGCACGACCGTTATCATCGCGCGCGTCCCATACCACTTCCGTCTGTCCCCACGGTAGGGTGCCGTCGACCAGCGTTCGCACCTTCTGACCGATTACGTTGTATACTTCGAGCTTTACCGGCCCTTCGGTGGGCGTGGTGAACCGTATGGTTGTCGAAGGATTGAACGGATTGGGGTAATTCTGTCCGAGCTGCGGACCGTTCGGCAGGGTCGGCGTGTCGGGATCTTCGGTTCCGGCCGTCAGGGTGACGAATATGTCGGCGTGCATGATTGACGAGGAAGAGGAGATGTTGACAACCTGCACGCTGGTGGCGCCGGACTCATAGCTGTTGGCCGTGGGCGTGGAAGCGTCGTTGAACGCCGTGTTTGAGCTGGAGCCGGGGTAGGCGTCGCCGGCGTCTCCGGCATCGACGCTATGCTCGAGTTCGTAGAAGCCATCCGCCTGCTCCAAGGCAACGAGCGGGTGATTGGCTACGGGCAAGCCCGGGTACCATTCCTGATCGTTGGGATTTTGCAGCACACCCTTGTCGTCATCGATATGCCAGACGAGGAGACCTGATCCGGGCAGTCCGATATCGTAACCGACCTTCTGCCGGTTCTCGACGAGGAAATATTCCGGGTTGGTCGCGCCGGAAGTCCACAAGCGGTAGATTGGCCCCCCTTCCTCGACATTGGGTATGGCCTGATTCAGCAGGATGCCGGTGACGTTGGTCGAAGCGGCGAATCCCATTCTGATCCGGCACCAGGCGCTAGGATGCGCCGGAGTGGCGCCGTTGGTGCCGTTCCAGCCGCCGTAGGCCATCAAGCACCAGCGACCGAGCCCTCTGGAGCTGTTGTCTGTATCATAGAGGTCCGGCAGACCGAAGCCGTGTCCCAGTTCGTGAGCGTAGACGCCGATCGTCATGTCCCCGGGGGCGCTCCAGTATTCCGGCTGAGTCGTATAGGTGCTGATATAGACGCCGTCCTTCAGTCGCGGATTGATGCCCCACTTGTGCGACCAGATATCATCGGGGCTGCCGGTCCGTTCGGCGCCGGTCCCGGCATGAATAACCAGGAGGACATCGACATAATTGTCGCCGTCGTTGTCATACAGGGAGAAATTCACCAGCGGGTCGATCTGATCGACAATATCTTCAACCATCTTCTGGCAGTTGTAGGGATACGTTCCCAGACCGTTTTCGCCGTTGACATAGTACGCGTACGTCTGCGGAGCGGTCCGCCAGCCGATTGTGGACGGCAGATTCAGAGTCACCAGGTCGATCTGCGCATATGAAATCTCACTGAAGTAGTCGCGTACGGAGGTCCCGATTGAATCAAAGACAAGTGAATCGAAGAAGGTCGATGCGACCGACGAGTTCTTGTCCGAGTACTTGACGAGCACCGCCAGAATCCGGAAGGGACCGGCGGTCGGGCTCTGCGAAGCGGTGCGCGGGGTGCGGATCGATTTGAAGAAGCTGTCCGGCGTGCAGACGCCGCGGTTGTGCAGGTCCGCCCGATTCAGCAGATAGTAGCTCGGCGCCAGTTTACCTGCGGCGATGGCATTCACGATATCCGGGTGAGGCGGCATGGCGGTCACGGCGACCGCTACCGCGAGCACCAGGGCGATTGCCCGCAGGCCGGTATGACTCAGATGTCTGTACAATCTCGTGTCCATGGTGAGTCCTCGCCTTTGCTAGAAATGGAGACCGGTCGACATGGCGACATGCAGCCCCTTGGCGGAATATCCGGAGAAAGTCGAACCGGTGACGGCGGCGACATCCAGATAGTAGGACCAGAAGTGCAGTCCCGATCCGAACGAGAAGGCCGTGTTGCGGCTGCCGCCGGCGGCATAGCCGACCCGCAGCGGCAGCAGCTTAAGGCCGCTGTATTCGACGCCCGCGGAAATTCTGGGTTTAGTGGATGAGCCATCGTGCTTGCGAAAGCCCTGTTTCCAGTCGACCGCCCAGACCAATGAACCGGCGGTGTTGGCCAGGCCGAAGGTCATGACGGACGGCAGCGTAGTCGTGAACGGGGCGATATCCCTGGTGTAGTCTTCCGAGGTAACGTAATCCTCGTCCATGTTGTCGACCGTCATGGTGTCGAAATTGAAAATGTAGCCGCGCTCCTCGGGGTTGCGGTCCCATTTGATGCGGCTGTAAAANTTCTCGATNCAGATTCCNAGGGTGTAACTGTTATTCAGCTTCAACGCCGCGCCGAGATCGACGGCATAGCCGGTGCCGCCTTCNGCNGTNTGNGCGATCATCCGCCCGCTGCCTTCAAACCCNGTGGCGAAGGTGGCCACGCCGCCTTCGAGTTCCGTCACCTGCTCGATGCCGATCCCGCGCAGGTACCGACCGGTCACGCCGACAGCCAGTTCACGACTGCCGCTGGAGTATATGCCTTTGCCGTANGAAAGCCCGGCTGAGGCATAGGCGAGAACGGTGGAATACGAACCGGTAACGTCGATCGTGTCGGCATACGTATTGCCGTTGAGCACGAGATCGAACAGATCGCGATTCAGATTGACATCTGCGATCCCGACGCCCGTGGTGACAAAAGCAAGCGAACCGGTGCTGACGGCGAGAGCGTCGGCCTCAACATCAACGGCCAGCTTGAGTCCTTCGGCGGGAATCTTGCTCAGGATATCCGCCTTATCCTCGGCGGTCAGAAACGCGCCGGTGTACTTGTTGTAGTCACTCAGCGTGAAGCTGTTATTCGATACGTTCGCCCCGACACCGACCAGTTCAATCCCGGTGTAGCGGTGGTTGGACAGTCCCAGGTTAGCGGGGTTGTACTTGGCTGCCTCGACACCGGAGGCCAGCCCGATATGGGCGCCGCCCATCGCCACCGAGCGAGCCGATGACTGACCGAGCGCCATGGCCTGGCCTGCGATCACCGCAGGTATCAGCAGCGCGACCAGGTATGTACCGTACTTTTTCATATTGCCATTCCTCTCTTTCAGCGCCGTCGACTCTTAAAGGTTGCCGTCGAAGCGGTACTCCACCTCAATGCGACCGTTAATCGAGATGTAGTCGTTCTTGGTCAGACGAACCGCCTGTCCCGCGGAGCTGTGAAGGATCATTTCCTGAGCGATATACAGCTTGGGATTTTTGAGAATCTGCACGTCCGCGCTGTCGAGGGCGATCGTCTGAAATCCGGTCGACAGGGTGTCGGTCACGATTCCGGCGGTCACCGGCGCGGCGTTGATCGAAATGTCGTCGAATCGAAGCTGCGGATTGGTGAACAGCGTCGCGGAGTCAGGGCTAATGACGACATTGAGCGTTGCGCCGACCGGCAGGTGATTGGTCACGTTGTAGATGAAGCGCGCATTCAGGACGTGGTCGGTGATCTTATCAATGTCCTTCTGTTCGATGGTCTCGTCGGCGACATCCGTTTCCAGCGGCGTCTCCGGAATGATGACTTCGAGCGGTGATTCAATCCGGACGCGTCCGGTCAGGAAGTCGCCGGCCCGGATCGTGCCGAACTGACCGTCACCGAACGACGCGGTCCCCGTAATCGTCACCTGCGACGGCACCGGGGTGAAGAAAGTCGCAACATTCGGCTGCACCAATTCGGTGGTGGCTGCGGTCGCCAGGATGCGCGCGGCGATATCGCCGGCCACGGGCAGTGTCTGGCCGTTGTCACCGGCCATGCTGATGTCGAGCCGACCCGGAAGGGCCACGGCATTGTCGATTTCCAGCGTGAGCACCGCCGAGGTGAACTGAATCGAGTCAAACCCCTTCGGTATGTCGATATCCTGTACAATCGGGTCCAGTGTCGCCACGGTGCTGGAGAAGTAGCCGGATACCGCGCCGAACTGAAGCCCGGTCAAGCTGACCGCGGCCTGGAAATTCTGGGTCTCGTTGATGCTTACCTGATTCGGGGTGGTGGCCGGAACATCGGCTTCAATCGTCACCGGCAGATACTGCGGGGCAGTGAGGTCCGAAGGACGCATGGCGTAACCGGCAAGCGGAATATGCACGTTTACGGAGCCGTACGCATTCACCTGGCGGCTCACCGTCAGCGGGGTGCCGCTCAACTGCAGGTCGGGAATCGTGACCTGTAAGGTCGCGGTGATCGGCGTGCTGTTCGAAATGACGAGATCGGCCGAGCCGGCAGTAATCGCGGCATCGGTAATAACGTCCGACTCCTGCAAGCTCACCGAATCGGAAAGCACGCGCTGAAGCGCGGGAATTTGAGCGGTCGCCGACGATACCACGGGGTCGTTGGCGAAGTGCGCCGCGACCAGAATTACTTTCCCGTTGGCATCCTGCAGGTAACCACCCGGCGTATGACAGGAGATGGTTGCGTTAAGCGTGTTGGAGACAGTGTGACCATCCAGCACAAACGGCAGGGAATCGACTTCACCGTTTTTTAGCGTGTCAGTCAACGCGCTGCTGCCAAGCGACGACCAGTGCAGCTGGTCAAACAACTGTATGATAGCCGCGTCGATGTCGAACCCCAGTCGATTGTCGACGATGACATATACGGTCGCCGTGTCGATTTGCGCGGTCGTGAAGTCGTCGATCGTCGGAAAGTCCGCGACCACTGAAAACGAGCTGGCGGGGACAGTGGTCGGATACACCACCGGCAGGCCGGCGATGTTCACTAAGCTGACTGATATGGGAGTGATGACCGGTTTGACGATCTTTACCTTGCCCACCGCCTTTGACACCGTGTAATCGATGTCCGGAGTCGAGAGGTTCTCCGCATCCAGACCTATCGTATCAAGCTCATGCGAAACGGAGAAGACGACATTGCTGTCGATATCGAAACCGACACCGCTCTGATCCATCTTGCGGATCAATTCCGGCATCAGATACGTCCGGCTGACAAGCGGAACGGTGAACTGCGTATTCCATTCCGGGGCCTCCGGCTTCTTGACGGTGCACTGAGCGAAGGTCAGAACGACGATCACCACGACCGCCGCGAACAGAAGCTTCCCTCCGAGCGAGAACAGCGAGGGAACAATCTTCTGAAGACTCCAGTCGGAACCTTTTGATCGGTTTCTGCGTGACATATATCCCTCGGTCCTTTCCTGTTTCTAAGTTATTTCCGAGTTCCACGAGGCAAAGGCGGTGCCGCGTCGGGGCGGTGCTGTAACTCGTTGGTTGATAAAGGGATGGTTGGTGTTGGTCGCTGTTTGGCAATGGGGGAATAGTAGGGGAAGGGCGTAGGTATGGGGAGAGTCCAATATTGACCGGAAGCAAACTTACCGGCTATGTTCTACGCCGAAGGAGAAACGTCGATGGGAATGGCAAAATACGACCGACTACTGTTTATCCTGAATCTGCTGCGCACTCGGCGCAACCTGACGGCGGCGCTCATTGCGAAAGAATGCGGTGTGACCGAGCGCTCGATCTACCGTGACGTTCTGGCGCTGTCGGAGGCCAATATTCCGATCTACTATCACAACGGCTACAAGCTGGCGTCCGATCTGTTTCTTCCGGCGCTCAATTTCGATTTCGATGAATACACCTGCCTAAAGCTGGCACTGGAATCGTCGCCGCTGCACAAGACCGGCAAGTATGACGGAGTACTCAAACGGATCGGGGCGAAGGTGGAATCGGGATTGTCGCAAGCGGTTAAGGAGCGGCGCAAGAACGCGGTCGATGCTACGCACATTGATATCGAGACCTCAATCGAGGAGAAGCGCGCCGCCCGATTCTACGGCGTTATCGAGCGCGCCGTGTCGGAACGGCGGTGTCTGAGACTGGAATACGATTCGGTAGAGTCCGGCGAAACCTCCCGGGTGGTCGAGCCGCACTTCATCATTTTTCGCGGACGGGCGTTCTATTTTGTGGCTTATTGCCGGCTTCGCAAGGAACTCCGAACCTTTCGCCTCGAACGCGTTCAGAATATCGACCTTCTGGAAGAGCATTTCACGCCGCAGCAGGGCGTGACGCCGGACAGTTATTTTGAGGGGAGCTGGGAACTGGGCGGAGGCGAGCCGGTCGAGGTCGTGATCCGATTCACCGGTCATTCGGCCAAGCGGGTGGGGTCGGTGATGCATCATCCGAAGGAGACCAAACAGAAGGGACGCAACGGGGATCTCGTCTATCGGGTGACGGTTCGGGGAATGGAGGAGATTCAGCGATGGGTACTGGGGTTCGGTGATGAGGCCCGAGTCCTTGAACCGAAACGAATGAGGGACAACCTTGCCCGCATCGGGCGCTACTACGTCGATACGTACTGTTCCGGTAATCCGGGCGGCAAATAAGGTTTTCCCACATCGCCGCATATCCTTCCCCCGGGTGCCGGGGGGAGNCCCACCGATTCTTACACTTCACTGAAAACTCACTGACATGATCTGTCAGGGGGGAGAGTTATGCTGGTCACGGCAAGGCCGACCGGGGGGAACCAGGTTGGCCGGCGGGTGCGGGCTCCGAACCCNAACAGGCCGGAGCTCGCAGGGTTAACCTCACATTGCGACGGGGTGACTGTGACCAAGTCTGAACGACTGATGTTTCTGATCAACATGCTGCGGACGCGGCGGGTGCTGAGCGTACCGCAGATGAGCGCATCGTGCGAAGTGACCGAGCGCACCATCTACCGGGATCTCGGCTCGCTGTCCCGCATGAACATTCCGGTGTACTATGACAAGGGTTACCGGCTGGCGCGCGAGATCGCCTTTCCGTGGATCGAACTTGGGGGTGAGGACCTGGAACTTCTCTGTTTCTGTCTGCACTTCAATCCGCTCACCAGCCATGCTTTCTTCGCCCGACGCTTCCGCATGATCGAGCGCAAGGTGCGGGAGCGCATCCGCGCCCAGGCGGGCAACGATGGCCTTCCGATCTGCATCGTGGACGCCACGGAGGAGCAGACGTACGGTCATGCCGAAGACTATCCGCATATTGCGAGATTCCTGCGGGCCATCTT
>PQAP01000001.1:97725-98342 GCA_003105265.1 candidate division GN15 bacterium
AATGAGTATGCAGCCGCAGCGGTCCGACATCAAGATGCCGGACTTTCAATGGAAACAGAGCACGTGCGAGGTGTGTGGCGCGCCGGTCAAGTATTTGAGCAAGCGTCCGCCGCACACGTGCAGCAACGGCGAATGCCGATATAAGTACGAATACAAAATCGGCCGCGAAACCTGGGCCGGATTTCAACCCGGTCTGTTTGACCGCCAGTCGAGCGAAGGCAAGGCGTAGCGGTTTTCTTTTTGTCCCCGACGAGTTGAGCGCATGGAAAAAAGGGCGCTGATAATCCTGTCCGAGGGGTTTGAGGATATCGAAGCTGTCACGCCGATCGATATACTCACGCGGGCGAACGTGGCCGTCACAATTGCCTCGCTGAGTCCCGGCCCCGTGGCCGCGGCCTACGGTACGATTCTGGTGCCGCACACGTCGCTCGACCAGGTACGGGATCTCTTCGATGCCATCATCCTGCCCGGCGGGATGCGAAATGCGGAGAAGCTGGCCGCCGATCACCGGGTGAGAGAACTCGTCGAGAGACATTATTTCGACGGCCAACTGGTGGCGGCAATTTGTGCCTCGTGCGCCCTGGTGCTGGGTGAAGCGACCGGATTGCTGAAAGGTA
>PQAP01000001.1:98775-120520 GCA_003105265.1 candidate division GN15 bacterium
CCCGGTCGGCATCGTCAAGAGAGAAGGCGGCAACGACGTTCTGTTTCTCAACGGCCGTATACGGTCCTACGGCGACCTGCCGAAACTGGTGAACGAGTCGCGGCTGTCGACCGTCTTCAAATGCCAGGGGGAGATCGCGGGGGTGTTGTTCAAAGTCGACACGTTTCAGCCCGTGCCGGTGCTGGCGACACATCAGGAGTACCTTCGCGAATTCCAGGCGAACAAAAATGACATTCCCGAATTCGATACCACCGCGACACTCTACAACCACTTGTGGGAAATGGTAGCCGACATCGAGTCGATGGTTACCGAAGATATTACGCTGCTCAAGGCCTCAAGCAAGCTCGCCGGCGAGGCCCGGGTGCAGAGTGGGGCATATCTGGTTAGTCCCGGTCAGGTGTATCTCGGCGACGGGGTGGAAGTGTATCCGGGGTCGGTTATCGATGCTTCGCGCGGCCCGGTACTGATCGGGCCGAATACGCGGATCGAGTCACACGCTGCCGTCCACGGACCCTGTTTTGTCGGCGCCAATTCGGTGGTGCTGGCCGGGAAAATTTCGCAGTGCTCGGTCGGACCGACCTGCCGGGTCGGGGGAGAGTTGGAGGAGTCAATTCTGCACTCGTATGTCAACAAGTACCACGCGGGATTCATCGGGCACAGTTGTGTCGGGTCATGGGTCAATTTCGGGGCCATGACGACCAATTCGGATTTGAAAAACAACTACTCGTCGATACGCGTGTCGGTCGGCGGCAAGATGATTGATACGGGCGCCATCAAAGTCGGATCGTTCATCGGCGACCACACCAAGTTCGGCATCGGCACGCTGCTGAACACGGGAATCAACATCGGTGTCTGCTGCAACATCTTCGGCGGCGGTCTGACCAGCGATAAGGAGATACCGTCGTTTCGCTGGGGCAACACCGACAGGTTCCACAGTTACGCGCTGGACAAAGCGCTGGAGACGGCTCAGCGCACGGCTGAGCGCCGCCATGTGACGCTCGCCTTGCACGAGATCGAGTTGCTGAAGATTATCTCGCAGAACGGCCTGACTTCTTCCGGCGCGCTGACGTGGTAAGCTGCGCGGTCCGGAGCGCCGGTCGCAATTGACATTTGGCGGTCCGGCTAATAGTTTGTAGCGAATTGTCGATAGAGGATTTCCGTATGCCGGAACTTCGCAAAGACCCGATTATTGGCCGCTGGGTTATTATTTCGACCGATCGCGCCCGACGGCCATCGTCATTCAGCTCCATGCCGCGCCCGCGCGAGGAGGCGTCGATGTGCCCGTTTTGCCCGGGCAATGAGGCGCACACGCCGCCCGAAGTGTTTGCCTACCGCCAGCCCAACTCGGTGCCGAATCGGCCGGGATGGCGGGTCCGTGTCATCTCGAACAAATTCCCGGCGCTAGTCATCGAAGGGAATCTCAGCCGTCAGGCCAAGGGGCTGTATGACCAGATGAACGGGATTGGCGCGCACGAAGTGATTATCGAAACGCCGCACCACGGGCGGGACATGGTCGACATGACGGATGAAGAGATTCGGGACGTGCTGTGGATTTACCGCGAGCGGATGCTCGACCTGGCCCGCGACAGTCGATTTAAGTATATCCTCATTTTCAAGAATCACGGCGAAGCGGCCGGGGCCTCGCTCGAGCACGAGCACAGCCAGTTGATCGCCACGCCTATTATTCCCAAGCGGGTGACGGAAGAACTGGATGGTTCGCGTCAGTATTACAGTTTCAAGGAGCGCTGCATTTTCTGCGATATCATCCGGCAGGAGATCATGGAATATGAACGGATCGTCAAGGACTATGATGCGTTCATCTCCTTCCAGCCGTTTGCGTCGCGGTTTCCGTTTGAAACCTGGATCATCCCGAAGCCGCACCAGTCATCATTCTTGGAGATGAGCGATCAGGAGTATCTGATTCTCGCTGCGGCGCTCAAGGATACGCTCGGCCGGATCAAGCTGGCGCTAAACAACCCGGCGTTCAATTTCATACTTCATACCCGGCCGATTTCCAAGGACTCACACGAGTACTTCCACTGGCATATCGAGATCTTTCCCAAGGTCACCAAGATGGCCGGATTCGAGTGGGGCTCGGGGTTCTATATCAATCCGACGTCGCCCGAAGAAGCGGCCTCGTTCCTGCGCGGCATCGATATGAACGGCCGCCACTACAGCGGGCAGACCGGATCCGCATCCAATGGATAAACTGCGCATACTCGAGGCGGCCTCGGAAGTAGCACCGTTCGCCCGGACCGGCGGACTGGGAGATGTGCTTGGCTCACTGCCGAAAGCGTTGGCCAAGCTCGGGCACGACGTTAAAGTCGCGATGCCGCGGTACGGGTCGATCGATCCGGAATCGTTCAATCTGACGCCTGCCAACATTGAGTTTGCTGTCGAAGTGGCAGCGAAGCCGCACCGGTGCCGGGTGCTGCATCGGCGGGATCAGAAGGCCAAGGTCGATTATTATTTTCTGGAGAACGACGAATACTTCGGGCGGGACGAGTTCTATCTCGATCCAAAGACCGGCAAGGATTTCGCAGACAACGACGAGCGCTTCGTGTTTTTCGGGCGGGCTGTTCTCGAACTGGCCAAGCGGCTCAACTGGAGTCCCGATATCGTGCACGCTCACGATTGGCAGGCGGCCGTCATTCCCGCCTACCTTCGCACGTTCTATGCGGGCGAACCGGCATTTGCAAATGCCAGAAGCGTGCTGACGATTCACAATCTCGGCTATCAGGGGCTTTTCCCGGGCAAGCGTTTTTCAATCCTCGGGCTGCCCGACAAGATGTTTTATGCGGTGACGGGTCCGTACGAGTTTTTCGGCAAAGTGAATTTCCTCAAAGGCGGCATAGCGACTGCGGACTGGATCACCACCGTATCGGGGCGCTATGCGCAGGAGATTCAGTCCGACCCGGATTTCGGGTGCGGCCTCGAGGGAGTGTTAAAGGAGCGAAGCGGCCGGCTAACCGGCATTCTCAACGGCGTGGATTACCTTACCTGGTCGCCGTCGCGCGATAAAGAGATACCATACCGGTTTGCGATGGCCAACCTCTCCGGCAAGCGACAGAACAAGATCGAACTGCTGCGCTGGGCAGGTCTGCCGGTGCGTACGTCCTCGCCGCTCATCGGCATGGTCTCCCGACTCACCGACCAAAAGGGGTGGGACCTCGTGGCTGAGGCGGCAGATGATCTTTTCGCCATGAATCTTCAGATGATCGTTCTGGGGAACGGCGAGGCGAAATATCAGCAACTTCTTCAGAAGCTCGAGAAGAAATTTCCCGACAAGGTGAGGGCGTATTTCACGTTCGATGACGGGCTCGCCCACCGAATCGAGGCCGCGGCCGATATGTTCCTGATGCCTTCGCGATGGGAACCGTGCGGTCTCAATCAGATGTATTCGCTGAAGTACGGGACGGTGCCGATTGTGCGGGAAGTGGGCGGACTGGCGGATACCATTGTTCCGTACGGCGCCGACGGGGACAAAGGGAACGGCTTTGTCTTCAAGGAATACACCGCCGAGGCAATGCTTGACGCCGTGAAAGACGCGGTGAAGCTGTTTGCCGGACGGCGTACCTGGACCAAGCTGATGAAAGCGGGGATGAAGGCGGACTTTTCGTGGGACGCCTCGGCGCGCCAGTATGTCGATTTGTTCCGTCGGTTAACCGCCCGCTAACTCCGGAGCAAGACCGTGTTCACACGCTACCGCGAGTATCTCTTTCTGCTTCCGGCCATGGCAGTCTTCGCCTTCCTGGCGTGGCGGCTGAATTTCACGCAGGATGACGCCTATATTTCCTACCGCTATGTCGCAAACTTTCTCAACGGTCACGGTCTCGTTTACAACATCGGGGAACGAGTTGAAGGGTTCACCAACTTCGGCTGGGTAGTGTATCTGATTCTCTGGGGCGGGCTGGGTATCGGTTACATCGCAGTTTCAAAGATTACCGGGTTCCTGTGCGGCGCTGCGGTGATTGTGGTGACGCATCTGATCGCGCGGGAAGTTTTCGGCGGTAGGGAGAACTGGTGGCGCTATCTGCCGGCTTATCTGGTCGGGGCCAATCTCTCGCTGGCTTATTGGTCACCGGCGGGACTGGAGACGGCCGCGTTTGTGCTCTCGGTCTCTCTCGCGATTCTGTGGTTTCTACAGCGCAGCCGGCTGCTTATTGCAGCGCTGGTTATGGCGGTCTGGTTCCGGCCTGAAGGGGCGGTAATCTGCGCGCTGCTGATACTGATTGAAGCGATTGTCGAACGACGTATCCCCCGATTCACTCTCTACTGCGTGGGGACGGCGTTCGTGCTGTCTCTGCCATACGTGGGGTTCAAGCTGCTGTACTACGGCTCGATATTGCCGAATCCCTTCTATGCGAAGACCGGGGTGTCCTGGCAGTATATTACGTCCGGTGCGGAATATGCCGGCGAGTTTTTCCGGCATTACGGATTCCTGGGGATCGGGCTGTTCATCCTGCTTCTGTACTATCGGAAACTGAACGCCGGAGCGCGGTCACTCTGGTGGTTCATGGTGGGGTACACGATTTACATCGTTATGATCGGCGGGGACGTGCTCAAGGTGCACCGGTTCTTTCTGCCGATTGTCGGCGTTTCGGCGACGCTCGCTGTTCTGGCGATCGTGCAGTTGAGCGCGCGAACAGCTCCCAAATTCAGACATTTCGCGATAGCCCTGGTCGGGGTTGCCCTGGTCGGGCTGACACTCTACCTGCCATTCAAGACGGTAACTTCGTACAACTATAACGAGCGGGCATTCACCACCCGGCTCAGTTTTCTGGCCCGTCAAATGGTTGCGTCCGACCCCTCGCCGTTTTCGGCGGCGATACCGACGATCGGGATATTCGGGTACGAATTACTCGGTCACGATGTTGTCGACATGCTGGGGCTGACCGATTCAACGGTTGCGCGTCACTCCGATCCTGAAATCCCGGATATGGTGACTACGTGGAAGGAGAAGCGGCACAATTCCGTCTATCTGCTTAGCCGGGCACCTGATTATATCGTCTTTTCTACGGGAGCGAAACCGTCGGCGCCGGCCGAAAAAGCGCTCCTGCTGTATCCCCAGTTTCTGGAATCGTACCGCTTTATCGCGTGGTTTTACCAGAACGCGACCTACAATCCGCGCGGCTCTCTGGCCGCGGTATTCAAGAAAGTACGGCCGATCACGGGCGAGATCAGGCCGACCTACCCGGTTGCTTTTGTCGAGGACTATAAACTCGGACAGGATGCAGTCGTGGCCGGCGATGCCAATTCAGCTGCCAAATGGCTCAAGGAGAGTCTCAACGCTCTCGGGACGAGAAGGCCGTGGCCGGAGTTGCTCTGGTCGCTCGGTTACAACCTCGTCTCACTGCGTGATCCGAAGGGATTCGATTATTTAAACGAAGCAGTGGCGCTGGATTCAATGGCATTCGGTCCACAGCAGAACCTCTATTTGTACGAAGTCATGGCCGGAAACGCGGCCAAGGCGGCGGTCCACAGGGAGTATGTGGAACGGCTGGCCCCCTGGTATGTCAAGCGTCTGGATTCGCTTGCCGCCCAGGCGGTTGAGCGGAGACGCCGGGCCGTGGGCCAGTAGCCGGAGGGGATATTCAGGGGGATGGGAAAACAGTTGACAAGGTTTTATGCCGATATATACTTAAGAACGCCTGACTAAACTCGGGCGGCCAAAAGCGGGAATAGCTCAGTTGGTAGAGCGCCACCTTGCCAAGGTGGCTGTCGCGAGTTCGAGTCTCGTTTCCCGCTTTTGTTTTTGTCTCAGGGCGCCATAGCCAAGTGGTAAGGCAGAGGTCTGCAAAACCTTTATTCTCCGGTTCGAATCCGGATGGCGCCTCTTTTGTCACCCCCGTCACCATTGTGTATCCGGCCTCGAGATTTCAGCGTCGTTATCAAGTTGACTAGCCAAGCTGACCGTTACGCTATCGATTAAAGCGTAGTAAATCGGGTGTGTCTGTCCATCTTTGGCCGCGGCCGGTCGCACGTCGGCCGGCTGAGCCCAGGCAGTCTGAGGCACGACCGTGAACCCAAGCGAGCAGGCGCTGATGGAACATCGACGTCAGGTTTTCCGAAACGATTCGCCTCCGCAAGGGCCGCAGGACCGGAAACTGCTTGACAGAAACTGTCATCTGCCGATATATTGAACACGTAGTTATCCACGATTCGGGGTCAGTTTCAGCACAGGGAAAAGCCCGCCGCACCCCGAAAGAAGGTCATCGGTAGACTATCATCATAATCCGCTCACGCAGCCACACTGCGCGTGATCAACGTGTGCCAGGAGGTCATATGAAGCGCAAACTGCTCTGTACCCTCGCAGGTTTGCTATTCTGCGCAATCGCCGTGTCGGCCGTCGCAGCTCCGAAGGAACCGTCGGCGAACTTCACGGTCGTAAATACCAACGATGTGGGTCCGGGGAGTCTTCGGGCCGCCATTACGGCAGCCAACGGTTCGCCGGGCTTTGACATCATCAATTTTGCAATTCCCGGTCCCGGTCCGTTCACCATATTCGCCTTCTCTCAGCTTCCAGCGCTCACCGACCCATCCGGGGTATTGATTGATGGACTGAGCCAACTGGGGGCAGCTCCGGGCGCGAACCCGCCGTCGACTGCGGTGCTGCAGATCATACTGGACGGCAGCAATGCCGGGTTAGCGTGCGGTCTGCTGGTGCAGTGCTCCAACAACATCATTCAGGGATTGAATATCTGCAATTTCACACAGGACGGGATTCGCATAGAAGCCACGGCAATAGAATACGCCTGCATGAATCTTGTGTACTGCAACTTCATCGGCACCAACATCAAAGGGACGCTCGACCAGGGGAATGGAACCAGTCAGGCGAGCTTATATGCCGGTGTGACGATCCAGCAGCAGCCGGGGGGGACGACGTGCAATAACATCGTTGACGGTAACCTGATCTCCGGCAATTACGCCGAGGGGGTCTCGATTATCGGGCCGCGGTTGCCGGGCGACGTGTACGGTAATACGGTCATCCGCAATTATATCGGCACCGACATCACCGGCATGTTTGACCTGGGGAACGACCACGCCGGAGTCAGCTTGGCCGAAGGAACGCATGACAACCTCATTCGCTCCAACCTGATTTCAGGGAATGACTACGATGGCGTAGCGATCAACGGCTTCAATAACGTGCAGTACGCCGCACCGCCGATACAGACCTATATGAATCAGGCCGATTCCAACGTAATCGGCCTGGATGCCGCTGGGCACCCGCTTCCAAATACGACCCACGGAGTCGCAATCGGCATGTATGGTCCGTCCTTCTGGGGCTGCGCCGATCGAAACCAGATCGGTCCGGGCAACGTCATCTCAGCCAGCGGCTGCGTCGGCATCGTCGTGTGGGAGGACCCGGTCAATGCTTTCAACGCCGACCGCAACATAATCACCCAGAACTCGATATTCGACAATACCTCAATCGGTATTGATCTGAGCCATAACGGCGTCACGCTGAACGATATCGGCGATCTCGATACCGGTCCCAACGAGGAAGTCAACTTCCCGGTTATCACCGGCGTGATAATCGGCGGCGCCGGTGTTCAGGTGTCGGGAACGGTGAATATCGACACCGATCCGACTCTTGCAGCAGTCGAGCTTTTCAAGGCGGCGCTGGATCCGACCGGCTACGGCGAAGGAAAGACATATTTGTCTTCCGCGGTGCCCGATGCGCTGGGAAACTGGTCGATTGCACTTGCCGCGGGAACCGTGGTTGCTGGCGACTCCCTGACGGCGACGACCACGGACTCCAAGAGAAATACCTCAGAATTCAGCGTTACGGTGGCGGTCGCGCCGGCCGCGCTCGATACCTGTACATACTATAAGGCATCTTATAAGGACTATGCGCCCAACGGCGTGCCGGATTTCGATCAGCATCAGGACAACTGGTTTGTGATGAACGGACCGGTACAGCAGTGGACGCACTGCGGGCCGGTCGCGCTGGCGAATTGCCTGTGGTGGTTTGATTCCAAGTTTGAAACCAGTCAGCTCGGACCGCCGACTATCGCCGATAATTATCCGCTGGTGCGGAATTTCACGGCGTCGCTGGTTGACGATCACGATCAAACCAACGTGATTCCGTTTGTCGACACGCTGGCCAAGTATGCCAAGACCAACGTGGGAGGCACAACCGGCACGTATGTTACGGACCTGGCTACCGCGGCGCAGTCCTGGATCGACAGTGTCGGCTTGAACGGTAAGTACACGATTCAGGTGGTCCCGGTCGATCCGGTTCACGGGTTCGACTGGATTCGCGAACAGGTGTTGGCGTCACAGAACGTCATCCTCCTGCTCGGATTCTGGCAGGAATCGGTGACGCAGTACTGCGAGCGGATCGGCGGGCACTATGTGACGGTGGCCGGAACCTGTCCCGAGCCGATTGATTCAGCCCTGTGCATCTCGGATCCTTTCCTCGATAAGAATGAAGGGCTTGGCGCTCACGGACCGGCGATGCATAACGACGCGCAGTATGTCTCCGGCCCTCACGGCACGCACCATCATGATCGCTATGACGTAGTCCCGTTGAGCTGCCTGCTTCAGGGTGTGCAGTTCCCATTCGGCGCCGAACTGCTCAATTACGGCATCAATGCCGGCAACGCGGCCAATTTCCAGGGAGCCAACAATTATGCGCCGGGCGTTCCGAGCGTGCCGCCTACAGGCGCGCCCATACACGCGGTGCTCGAGTTCGCCATTGTGATCTGCCCGGTGATCATCGACACGGACCAGGACGGCATACCGGATGATCAGGACAACTGCCCGTACAATTACAATCCGGATCAGTCCGATGTTGACATGGATGGCGTTGGCGACGTGTGCGANAATTGCGTGAACACGCCAAATCCGACGCAGGCGGATATCGATCTGGATGGCGTCGGTGATGCTTGCGACAACTGTCCGAAAACCGCCAACGCGGACCAGACGGATATCGATATGGANGGGGTCGGCAACGCCTGTGACAATTGTCCGAACACGCCGAACGCGGATCAGTCTGATGTCGATAGTGACGGCATCGGTGACGTTTGTGACAACTGCCCGAATACAGTCAACCAGGACCAGGCGGACTCTGATCTTGACGGTGTGGGCGACGCGTGCGACAACTGTCCGAACACGGCCAATCCAAGTCAGGCAGACGCGGATCTCGACGGCGTGGGCGACGCCTGCGACAACTGCCCGAACGACTACAATCCGGGCCAGCAGGATACCGATGGCGACGGGATCGGCGACGCCTGCTGCTGTGTCGGTGTCACCGGCAACGTGAACATGGTGGGCATTGTGGACCTGTCGGATCTGAGCGCGCTGGTGAGTTATCTCACCGGTGGCGGATATGTCCCGCCGTGTCCTATGGAGGCGAACGTAAACGCCGTGGGCATTATCGATCTGTCTGACCTGAGCGCGCTGGTTAATTATCTGACCGGTGGAGGATACGTATTGCCGCTATGCCCATGANGTGATAGCTGAGACCCTCACCTCTTTTCTATTGTGGCATATGGCCGCTCGTGCAGGATGCACGGGCGGTCTTTCTTTGGTCCCGGAACACCCCCAAACCTTTTCATAAAAGGGGCTTGTCAGAGGCCGCNTATTGCGTATATTGGCCGCCTGTTGATGTCGAAGAACATGAGGTTTTTACATACNTTAAGGAGGTAATTCTCATGGCGATGAAAATAACCGATGAATGCACGGCNTGCGGACTCTGTTTGCCGGAATGCCCGACAAACTCAATTTCCGANGGGGACATCTACGTGATTGCCCCGGACACGTGCAATGAATGCGAAGATCAGCCCGATGGCCCGCACTGTGTGGCGGTCTGCCCGGTCGACTGCATTCATAAAGCGTAAGTCGGTATATCAGACCAATAAGAAGGCCGCTCATCGGAGCGGCCTTTTATTTTGCTCGACCCGCTGTCGCGGAACCGGTCGACTAATACCGGACAATCTTTACGGGGATATTGAGGAGGACAGGTCCGGCGCCATCGGAACGATCCAGCCGGAGCCGGAAGCTGGAGAAGTAGGTGCCGGGACGCAGGCCTTCTTTGGGCGTGACCTCAACCTCGGCTCGCTCGCCCTTGCGCGCTTCGGGCCGGGCAATCGCCACCGTGTAGACCGGATCCGCCTGGTCGACCAGCGTTACAGTCACCTTATCCAGGGCCGGATTGGGAATAGACACTTTCTTCGTTTTGTGACCGGGGAGGAAAAAAAGATTGATCGGGTCCGGCTTCAACCCTTGCGGCCACTGGCCAACCGTGCAGGTATATGGATACTCGAATTTGGGGATATTGGGATCGCTGGTCTGAATCGAAAACTGTTTGGTGTTCGGTCCGAACAAGCTGTAGGTATCGAGTGAAATGCGCACACTGGTCGATTCGCCCGGTTTCAGGAGCGTGTCCATGATTTGTACGGAGGTGCACTCGCACGGCACATTCGCCGACCGGAGTGTGATATCTTTCGCCCCTTCGTTTCTCAGCACTACGGTGTGAAAGAGCTTGAAGTCGATTCCGGCATGACCGAAATCAAAGCCGTTATCGCTCGCCCTGAGCGCGCTGCCGGCCGCAAATGAGGTCGTCCAGGAAAACGTGAAAGCCAGTGCCAGTGCCGCGACAGCCCAACAGTGAGATCTCTTACCTTTGCTCAACAGGCATGAACCCATGTTTGCGCATCCACTCATCATTATAGCATTTCGTCAAATATCGGATACCGGCGTCGGCGAACATCCCGACAATGACGGCATCCGATCCCAGTCCTTTCGCCACGCGCTCCATCGCAACCGCGACCGAGCCGGATGAACCGCCGCCTGAAATCCCCTCAGTACGGGCGATCAGGCGCGCCCGATTGAATGAATCCGCGTCGGACACCGTGATCACTTCATCGACGACATCGGGATGAAGCGCCTTGGTGATTACGTCCGAGCCGATCCCCTCGACTTTGTAGGTATAACCCTCGACCTCTTTGCGGTCCCGGATATAATCGGCGAAAATCGAACCTTCCGGATCCACCGCGATACATCGGACTTTGGGATTCTTCTCTTTCAGAAAGCGCGCCGCGCCGGAAAATGTCCCGCCGGTGCCGATGCCGGCGACGAAATGCGTCACCTTGCCGTCGGTGTCGTTCCAGATTTCCGGACCGGTGCTCAGGTAATGGGCGCGGACGTTTTCCTGACTGTCGTACTGGTCGAGATCGAAGTAGCCATGCTTTTTCGCCATGGTACGCGCCACCATGTAGCAGCCGCGCGGATCGAAATGCGTGGCCTCGGTCGGCGTAATGATCACTTCGGCGCCGAACGATTTGATGAGATCGATTTTCTCCTGGCTGGTCTTGTCGGGAGCGACCAGAATCGCCTTCAGGCCGTACATCGAAGCGACCATGGCGAGGGCCGAGCCGGTGTTCCCGGAGGTGTTATCGATCACCGTGTCGCCGCGTTTGACTTTNCCTTCGTTGATCGCCTTGCGGATGATATGAAGCGTCATGCGGTCCTTGACCGANCCGGTNGGGTTGACATATTCCAGTTTGACAAACGCCTGCGGNCCATTTTCGGGAATGCCGGTGCGCAATCTCACCAGCGGCGTATTGCCGACCAATTCCAGTATACTCTCATGTACGTGCATTTCGTCTCCTACAAGGGCTACATGTTATACAACGACGCCGCTCAATTCAATACTTTTTCTGCGAATGCCGATGGCCGGGCCGTTTTTTCGTTGACGGGGCCGGTCGGGCATACTAACATGCGGCCTGCTTGGAAGTTCCAGCGGACGGTGAAGTGCCGCGGCGAACTCCGGGAAGGCACGGATGACACTGAGAACAGGGATTTTCATATTTGCGGCTGTTGCGCTCGTATGCTCGGCCTGCTCCGAGGAAAAGAAGCGGGAAGCCGCCCGACTGGAAGCCAAACTGCGCGGGGACACGCTCGTCACGGCGGAGAATCAGATTGCGACCGACGATTCCGTTACAGATACCGCGCTTGTGGACAGCATGAACAAGCTGGCGACCGAAGCGTTCGACAGTTCGTATCACGCCGAGGATTCAACGACAGCATCGACTCAGACCGCGGTCGTGACGCCGGAATCATCTGCGACGGCAATGTCGACTCCTCAGTCCGAACCGGCAAAAGAGACGAGGGACACGATTATCCCCGATGTCAACGCCGTTCCGGCGGAGAATGGAGCGTCGTCTCCGCGCACTATGCCGCGCCATATCGAAGATGCGTACACCGTGCAGATAGCCAGCTCCACCGATCAGGCGTTCTCGCAGCGGATAGTCGACACGTTTCTGGCGCGCGGCTATGACGCGTATATGGGAACAGTCACGCACGACGGCACGACATATTATCGTGTACGAGTCGGCCGTTTCGCCCGTCCGGCCGACGCCAACCTGGTGGCAGTGGAGATAAATCAGAAATACTCGCTGCAAAGCTGGGTGGACAAGATTACCAAATAGCCCAATCCCATCGACGTGCCGGGCGCGGCAGAACAATTGCCGGGCTCATCGCCAATCCACCGTTTCCGAGAAACAGATCTGCAACTTCGCCGGCAGATGTAGTCGAATGAGCGCTCATCGAGAATATTCTTCAGCATTGCACAAATCACTGCACTGAAAATCGGCGAACTGTGCGCACCATCGTGCCGAATCCCCATCAGGCACAATCGCGGACCACTAAAATCCAGAATTAGACGTCGAACCGGGAACCGAAATTCGCACTTAACGGTAAAGTTATGTACGAAAGTCTACGGGATATCTTAATGACGGCCGACGGACTCACAATTGCTTTTGCAGCGCTCACCGATCCCACCCGGCGGGTGAGGTTGTCCGTCGTGCCCGCGCAAATCGAGGGCAGGTACGAGCAGAACCAATGTCTCCGGGCGACAAGTTCTGACCTATTGGAGCTTCATCTCAGCAACATTCAACCAAAGGATGGTCACCATGGCAGCAAAGAAGGGACATGTGGGGACGCAGTACCACGAACCGCAAACCACTCACGAACAGAGGGGCATTCAGACTGGCGGACCGGCGGCCGCCAACGAACTCGTGATTACGCGCGTGATCGACGGACCGCGCGAACTGGTGTTTGACGCGTGGACCGATCAGCATCATCTGGTCCACTGGTGGGGGCCGAAGGGATTCACCACGTCCATACAGGAAATGGACGTGCATCCGGGAGGCGTGTGGCGATATATCATGCACGGTCCGGACGGACGAAACTATCAAAAGAAGATCATCTACGAGCAGGTAGTGAGACCGGAGTTGATGGTCATGAATCAACCGGGGGACGAAGGGGAGAAGGTCACGTTCCGATTGACGACAACGTTCGTGGAAGAAGGGAAAGGCACGCGCGTGACTATGCGGACGACTTTTCCCAACGCGCAGGAACGAGAGCGCGTGGTCAGAGATTACAACGCGATTGACGGCGCTAAGGAATCGCTGGATCGCCTGTCCGAGCACGTTCACGCGATGGCCTCCGGACAGGACATGATCATTAATCGGACCTTCAATGCGCCGATCGATCTCGTGTTCGATGCCTTCACCAATCAGAAATACGTCTACCACTGGTGGGGTCCGAAAGGTTTCACCAATCCGATATGCGAAATCGACACCCGTCCCGGGGGAAATATCAGAATCGATATGCGCGCGCCGGACGGCAAGGTCTACCCGATGACCGGAGTTATCCGGGAACTGGTCAGACCGAACCGGTATGTTTTCAGCTCCACGGCGCTCGATGACACCAGAAATCCGGTGCTGGAAGTGCTCCAGACGGTGTCGCTGGTGGAGCGAAACGGCAAGACCGATGTGACGATCTCAGCCAAGGTTCAAAATGTTACGCCGACGGCGCTGCAGTATGTCGCCGGGATGAACGAGGGCTGGAATCAGTCTCTGGATCGGCTTAACGATGTGCTGAAACGGGAAGGACGAACGTAACCCAAGGGTGAGGTTTGGCGCCCGCCCTTTCGGGCGGGCCTCAAGTGCTGCGGCGGGCAGACGACGAGTCTGCCCCCGCCAAAATCATAACGGCGTTACCATAGGTGGCGCATCCCGCAATTAAGTTTGTGGAATCACGGCAAAGAAAACGGTCCGCCACAGAGTGACGGGCCGCGAGTCGTGAATGGATAGCCGATTAACGAATGGTGCAGGCGAACTGGCCGTTGACCGCTTCCTGTTCCTCGAAGAGCACCCGGGTGTAGAATTCGCAGGTGCGGCACTGGCCGGTGCATCCCTGCAGCCCGGATTCAACCGGCAGTGTCTTGGCAATTTTCCAGCAGTACCTGCCTGCCCCGGTACCATGGTTGATACCGTCGTACTTCAATGCCGTGGCCACGGGGCACACGCCCAACTCCTCCGCCAGTAGTCCCCCCTTTTCTCGCCCGCAATTTCGGAACTGCCAGCAATTGAGCCGGTCGGTCATACGATGTGCTCCTATTGTTCGCTCGCCACCACCCGGAGGACGGCGTTGAATCGCCGATCGGATTTCATCTGATCCTTCTGCGTCGGATCGGACAACTCCATGAATTTGTCGTAGCTCTTCTTGACATTCTTGAGGTCGTCATCGCCCAGATACGCCAGCATGAGATACTGATAGACATACGGATCATCGGGACTCAGCGATCGCGCCTCTTTGAAGTACTTGATCGCCTGATTGTAATTCCCCTGATTGTAGCGGGCTTCACCCAGCCCCAGGAAAGCCATGGCGTTTCGCTTATCGAGCGCAATGACCGATTCGAAATCGGCAATGGCGGCGATTTCCTCACCCTGGATAAGGTACAGATTGCCGCGCGCCAGTAGGGCGGAGACCGATTTGGGCATCTGCTTGATGGCCAGGTTTAAACACGTGGCGGCCTGATTGTTATTTCTTCCTTGGTACAGCTCGCCGGCCTTGCAGTAGTCGTCGCACGCCGCCTGCTTGTTGCCGAGTCCGGCATATGCTTCGGCTCTTGACATGTACAGATCGGCCTGATCGGGGGTCTGGCCGAGCTGCTTGGTCAGCAGGTCAACCGCTTGGTTATAGTCGCCCGACTTGATCGCCGTCTGTGCCGCGGTACGGTAATTCTGCTTCTGTGGTTCAATTGCATTGGGGGTGAGAGTGGCCTGAATAACTTGTGTCTCACCGGCGGCAAGAGAAAGCGATCCGCCGACCGGCACGTAACCGTCCTTGGAAATCACGTAGGCGTGCTGGCCGGGTTTGATAGAACTGAAGGTCGTGTTGCCTGCGCCGATGACGTTGCCATCAAGCGTAAAGCGGGCATTTTCGACATTGGCGGCCACGGTGATCCTGCTGAGTTCCGGTTTCCGCGAGGGAGAGGAAGGTTGCGGCTCGGACGGGCGCTCGCGATCGACGTTCCGCGTATCCTGATTTGATCGTGTCGCGACGTTCGCGGCCGGTTCGTTCTGAGCGACCTCGTTCTGCGGGATCTGCGTCGCTACGGCGTCGCTCGGTCTCAATGCTAACGTCGTAACTTCACCGGAGGCCACGGTGGCGTAATCGGTCCCGACGGTCTGACCGCCAAGAACATAATCGACTCGGTAACTGCCCGGGGCAATCCGGTCGGTGCGGAAGAAGCCCTGCCCGTTGGTCACATACGTCTTACCAATTTCCGGGAGATGAATGGTGGCGCCCAGCAGGTACGGCTGGCGGTTGGCATCAAGAGCAAAACCGATTATCTGGCCGTTACTGCCACCGGGATTGGACAGGATGAGCGAGCCGACCACAATCAGGCACAGGGCGAACCCGGCTCCGGCAAGCCCGAGCATTAGTTTCGGGCTGAGGCGCTTGCGCCGGAGGAGATAGCTCTGGTTGTTAATGACTATCTCGTCGTTGTCTCGAAGGTCAACATCACTCCGAACCTGGATATAGTTCTTAATGTAGTAGGCAATGCCGCGCCCGCGCTTGGCGGTAGGGGAGCCGGACGGCGCGGCGTTCTGCCGTTCGGTCGGCAGAGCAGCGCTCTTGGCGGTCCGGATGGCCTGCGAGGATGACAGTTCAGCAGCGGAAACGTTCTTGAGCAGCTTTCGCTTTTCTTCCTCAGACAAGTAATCGGATTTGGCGTAGAGATTCTTTTCAATCGATTTGACCTGGTCGGCAGAGAGATGCTTGAGGCCATCGGCTGCAGCGGCGGATGCCGTGGCTGCGGCCGCGGGCGCAACGGCCGGTGCGGGCGACGGGTTGGCCATATCTTCGTTCGTGGAATTCAAATCCTGAATTGCCTCAGCGCTGGATTGAATACCGAGGTCGTCCGTGACATGCGGTCTCAGTTTCGGAACCGCTTCGGTTTCGGCCCGGTCGGACGCGGATTCACTGACAACGAATTCGTTATTGTCGTCGGCGGATGGCCGGGCCGCAGGCGCAAGAGTTGCGCCACAATGTTCGCAAAACTGGGTGTCATCGAAGAGGATTTCCGACTTGCAATTATCACATCTTCTCACGGGGCTTCATCCTGTTTTGGGTGTTGCTATCATTACCACTTATATCGACTTCACGGCCGATTTCTTTAAACGGGCCAAGCAGTTAAGACGTCGTCCCAACGAGGGTTGGCAGCAAATAAGGGCTTGACACCCTTCGGAAAACGATGTTATAATCCAATCCTTAGTTGGGAAGGTTAATGCTGTTTTTCCGGCTCGCGCCGGAGGAGGAATAGGGTACATGCTGAGGCGGCTCATTTTCTTGCCTTTCTTGGTGTTGTCTGTAGCAGTCGGTATCGTATGGCTGGGCTGCACGCAAGCAGAAGATATCGTCACACCAGTTTCGACCAGCGAGATTTCACTGGCGGCAGAGAGACTTCCGTCCCTGCCGGATGGAATGATCTATGAACTCTGGGTCGCCGATAACACGGACACCGTTTCGCTCGGGAGATTTGGCTGGAACAATCAAACCAGGCAGTTTGTGGATGCGAACGGTCAGGGGATTTCGGGAACGTTCAGTCTGCACGAGGATATTCTGAAATACCGCACCTGCTTCGTCTCGGTGGAGACGGATCCCGACAACAACGAGACAAGCCCGGGACCGATTATGCTGATCGACAACGTGACCAAGCCGGAAGAGAACAATATCATCCTCCGTTTTCCGAAGATTGACTCGCTCTGGATGACCAATGCCGTGTACTGTCTGGAGGCCACGTCCGATCTCGACCGGAACGCCCACGACGGCTGCGGCCTCTGGTTCGCCAGCTACGGTCGGCAGAACAAGGGAATTACTGATACCTTCGGAGTCCTTTTTGACACGGTCACCGATTTCGATACTTTTATCGATCCCGGTACGACGGCGAGAATCCCCAACGAGCTCCTGTACTATTCGGTCGAAACGACCATGGTGGCACTGCCGGACTCGACTTTCCTGCTGAGAGATCCGAATGCCGCTGCACTGTTGACCCACATAGGCGTCAGGTTCGCTCTCGGTTATTTCGACACGACGATCCCGGATACTCCCGAGGGAACGCCGTATAATTATCGCGGGATCAAGATCAATGCCTCAGTCCCGGTGTCGTTGCAGTCGTCGCGGACGCTCGGCTACGATTTCTTCGTTACGCAGGACGAAATCTTCCCCGATGTTCGAAAGTACGGCTGGAAGTACCAGGGCTGGGTGATGACGCCATACCTGAACTCAGCGCCGATGACCACGCGCTGGCGCTTCACGCCGCCCGCGTATCCGTACAAGCTCGGCGGGACGAATCTGTTCCCGGGCGATACGGGCGTCCTCCTGACGACCGGTAAGTTTTCATCGATACTGTCTCCGGATGAGAGCAATCCGTACTGTCTGCCTAACCCTAAGGCGCCGTTCCCCGGAGAGGACTTCCTGAATTCGACGGCCCTTCAGGCGGCCTTCGGGATTGACTCCGTCCAGCTCATGCCAAATGCGACCGGGAATATCGGCACGGTGTTTATCACTCTCGAGCCGGACAACTATATTCTGGATACGACCAATTTCCCGCTGTTTGTCAGCGTATCGGAGTTGCCGTCGAACCGTACCACTTTGACGCCCGTCGGGAATAACCAACTGGCGTTTCGGATGAGACCGTGGACGGGTGCCGTCAGAGGCGACACCTATGGTTTCCCGGTCATTTATGTCTCGATTAGTCGTCGGTAGCGGCCTTCCGCTCACCGTGAATGTGTTGATTTTGAGGGGTTCGCCAAAAGCCGGCGAGCCCCTTAAGTTTGGCGCCGGTTTGGATTGTGATGGTCGATGGGTTGCGTTGCGAGTGGACTTTCGCCGGGGGGAAGCAGCAAAGGGAAATGTGCCCGGAGTACGCATCGGGTTGCATAAACGGAAGAGTGAATTACCGAGGAGTTCCGCCCGCGCGGAGATTTCCGGCGGGCGTCCGGGCAAGCTGAGAAATGGCATTGCCAAAAACAGGGAAACTGAGTATATTAGGCAGTCATCGACAGCGGCACGTCAATTGCTCCACTGTGCGTTGAAGGAGTACCGTCGCAACCAGTGATTTAGTTTCCAAAGTGTTTGAATAAGGGAGTGGTGAGCGCTGGTCTACCAGCCACCTGACGTTAGAGTCGGGCATCCCCCCTCCACCACTCCCTGTTCATTTTCTGATCTCCTCTCCGCCATCGTGATTTCCCGGCTCATTGTTCTCGCAAATCCGTCGATACTCGGTACGACAGATGGTCAGATCACATTCGTCCTCACCGTTCGCGTTGTTTCGCGCTCCCGGCCTTTTCGTCCGGCTGGGCTGGTTAATAGTCCTGCAGGGATTCTTTGTCTTTGCCGGTCTCGCGCTCATTCTGTTTCAGCCGGAGGAGAGCGCGGTTCCGGCCAATCCGCAGCAAGAAACCCGTCACTGGCTGAATGATTTGGGACAGCGTCTGGCTGATGTCGGTGCGCAGCCGGTCGCGCCGCACATCGGCAGGGTGGCGATTACGTCCGGGCACGGGGATTCCCTGTCATCGGCCGGGCTCATTGCTGTGCGGCCCGATGGAGGGCTCAAGTGCATTGCCAATGTCGATCAAGCCGGCGTGGTAGTATCCTCGGCGCAGGTGCCGCTGGTGACAGGCACGTTCGATCAGAACCTGGCGCGAGTGGTCGCCGCGCAACCGCCGGGTTTCGCGATTTTGTCTATCGAAAACTCATCGACCAGCACATTCTACGGCAGACCCGAAAGCAGTCGGCCGGAGCCGATGGTGTTTGTAGCGGTGGTCAATCATGATTACGTCATTTCCGAACGAGGCCACCTGGCCTATGTCGTTTTCATTCTCTTTCTCGCCTCAACGCTGGTGTCGCTGCTAACCGCGTATCTGCTCGTGAAGAAAGTGCGGGACCCGCTCAGCCGGTTGTCGGCGGGCCTGGAGAAGACATCGACGGGAGAGCCGACACCGCAAGCAGTGGCGAGCGAGGACGGCGAACTGTCCGGCCTGGCCGATTCGGCGAACCGCATTGCGAAGACGCTGCGTGAAAAGCAGGAGAAGATCAACGAGTATGACAACCGCCTGCAAGTGGCGCACGCCGAGCTGGCGGAGTCGCAGCGGTTCCTGAGCACGCTTATCGACAACTCGCCGTCATGCGTAATCGCCGCGTCTCCCGAAGGTGCGGTCCTGCTGTACAATCAGGAGGCGCAGCGGACGTTCGGATATGCGCCCGGCGAAGTGCTGGGGAGGCCTTTATCGAAGCTGGTGACTCTGCCTCCCGACTGGCCGACCGTTCATGTCATGCCGGAAAAGCACCATTGCGAAGTTCTGTGCAGTCGCAAGGGACAGCAGCAATTTCCGGCCTTTCTGGTCGCGGCGCCTATCCCGGACGAGGACGGCCGCCCGTCGGCCTGCCTCTATATTCTGAGAGATATCACCGAGAGCCGGGGATTCCAGGAGATGATGGTCCGGCTCGACCGCTACACCACGCGGGGCGAGATGGCGGGAGAGATTGCGCACGAGATCAACAATTATCTGGCTGTCCTCTCCGGAAATATCGAACTGATGCCGCTGCTGATGAGAAAGGGCGATCAGGAGAAGATTACGAAGAAGCTGGAGATGATGCGCGGGACGTGCGACAAGATCGCCAAATTCACCGATGGTCTCATGGACGGCGGCCCGGATGAAACGACGTTCTATCCCCACAATGTCAATCAGATCGTGGAAAACGTGCTGGCGTTTCTGAAACCACAGAACAAATTCGATCGCGTTGAATTCCGCACCGATCTCGAGACCGAACTTCCGCAGGTAGCGGTCGACGCCGGACAGATCCAGCAACTGCTGGTGAATCTGGTCAACAACGCCGCCGATGCACTGGCGGACCGGAAGGAAGGCGCGGCGGTGGTAGTGCGTTCGCGTCGTGCCGATCAGAACGGCGAACCGGCGGTGCGCGTACAGGTGCACGACAATGGCCCGGGCGTCGTCGCCGACAAAGTACACCTGCTGTTCAACACCCGCTTCACCACCAAGAAGCGCGGACACGGAATCGGCCTGATTACCTGCAAGAAGATTATCGATTTGCATCACGGCTCGATCACCTATTGTCCCGATAATGGCGCCCTGTTCTCGATAGTGCTTCCGGTTTCGGTTACCGCCGAGCGGGTGGCGCCGCAACCGGGCGAGCAGATGCCGGCAGCAGGCATTCCCAGCCAAGTTTAAGTTGCCCGGTCGCACTCCGCGACGTAGTTTCACCTCATGACGCAGTCCGTTCGCCCCGAATCATCGCGGGTCGACCAGCGGTTTGTTCCGACGGCCATAATCCTGCTGGTCGCCATTATCTTCGTTATCACGATTGTGGGAATCAGCCAGAGCCGGAAAGACAGTTTTGAGCTTCTGGTCCGGCAGGGGCAGGCATTCACCAACAGCTTGGCGGAAGGAGCGGCCAATGCCATCGCGGCCGGCGGATTCTATGACCGCCTGCAGTATCGCCGCTACTCCGATCTGATCACCTCGCTGCTCTCCGGGGGACGCACCAGTTTCACGTCGCAGCAACTCGCGGATTTCGCCGATCGGCACGATCTCGAAGGCGTCTACATTTTCGGAACCGATTCATCGTTCATCATGGGCGGCTCGGCGCGCAACGACATGACGCAGCCGCCGTCCACCGTTCGCGGCCATGTAGTCACGCTGCTCGCGTCGCCGGACGTGCCATACGCGATGGTGATTGACGAAGATGAGCGGACGGGGGAGCCGGTGCAGTACTATCTCGAAATCGAGGGAAGTCTTGGCGAAGTGATTGTCATTGCGGCGGGGGCCGGAACCTACAGCGAGGCGTTACGCACGACCGGAATCGGCTACCTGGCGCAGCGGATGGCGCGCTCGCCCGATGTGCAGTATATCATATACCAAACGGCCGATGGGATCATCTTTTCGTCGACCGATCCCGGCAAGCTGCTGGCGATCGAATCCGATCCGTTTTTGCGCGACGCGCTGAATCAGGACTCGGTCAGCAGCCGCATTACGGAGTTCCGCGGAGACAAAGTTCTCGAGCTGGTGAAATCGTTCGCCACGCCGCAGTACCGGGTGGGCGTTCTTCGGGTCGGTATGTCGCTCGACAGCTACTACGCCGTGTCGCGGGCGTTCGACTGGCAAATGGTTATCCTGTCCGCCAGCTTGATCGGTCTGGTCGTGCTGATTCTGCTCTACACGCGAAGCCGGAGACACCGCCACGAGTTGAAGCGCGAGGTGTCGCGAATCAAATCCCTCACCGACACCATATTCGAGCAGATGCGGGTGGGAATCGCCGTGGTCGATGATACCGGTGTGATACGGCTGCTCAATCGCAAAGGGGAGGAGACCCTCGGCGTCTCGGGCGCAGAGGGGAGGAAGTGGGTTGAAATCGCCGGCAC
>PQAP01000002.1:0-6451 GCA_003105265.1 candidate division GN15 bacterium
CTCTGGGCGATGTGGATCTACTACGAGCGGGAGGGGCGGGTCGATGCGGATAAGATGCCGGCCCATGCGCATCCCGGCGACACCGTCGCGGTCAGTCTTAACCAGTTGCCCGAACAAACACAGGAAGAATTGAATGAGATCGCCGAAGACTCCCTCGCGGTGCACTCTCCCGTCTGGGACACTCAGACCGCGGGCCAGGAAAGCAGAATTGACAGCGCCGATATCATGCGGATGGCGCGCCGGGCAATTGCCGAGGCGCGCGAACAGGAACTGGCCAATGGCGGAGAACATGAGAGCCGATTGAGCGAAAATCTCGGGCTGGCGCATGTGCACGTGAACGGCCAGGCACTTCTGCTGTTCGCGATCGGGCTGATCTTCCTGTTCAGCTCCGCCACACCGGGAACCAAGAAGATCGTCTACTGGATTGGCGGGATAGCGATCGTGCTGCATGCGATCGGCCTGACCGGCAAGGGGTACGCAGGCGTATTCAAAGACCTGGTCGCGATAAGCGGGGTGGTACTGCTGGCGCTGTTTGCATACATGGCGCTGCGGATTTACATGGACCTGGGACACAAACCATCGAACCGATAGCAACCGGGCGGACAGACAACAAATGAATTTCGCCATTGCCATTCACGGCGGCGCGGGGACAATCCGCCGTCAGTTCATGACCCCCGAGAAGGAGGCCGAATATCGCGCCGGACTGGCCGAATCACTCGAGGCCGGTTACGGCATTCTCCGGCACGGTGGCTCCGCGCTGGACGCAGTGATGAAGGCCGTAATCGCGATGGAGAACAACCCGCTGTTCAACGCCGGCAAAGGGGCGGTGTTCACACACGAGGGGACGAACGAGCAGGACGCCTGTGTCATGGATGGCTCCACGCGAGCGGTCGGCGCGGTGGCCGCTGTCAAGCACATCGCGAGTCCGGTGACACTGGCGCGGATGGTTATGGAACGCAGCAAGCACGTGTTGTTGTGCGGCGAGGGGGCCGAACGGTTTGCGGTCGCCAACGGTATGACGCTGGTGGAACCGGAGTATTTCTACACCAAGCAGCGCTGGGATCAACTGCAACTGGCGCTCAAAGAGGAAGCCCGCGAACACAAGCAGGAAGCGCAGCTCGACCACAGCGACCACAAGAAGATGGGAACAGTCGGCGCGGTGGCGCTCGACAACCACGGCAATCTGGCGGCGGCAACGTCGACCGGTGGGATGACCAACAAGCGGTATGGCCGTATCGGCGACACGCCGATTATCGGTGCCGGGACCTATGCCGACAACGCGACTTGCGCGATCTCGGCGACTGGAGTGGGCGAGTTCATCATGCGGGCAGTGCTGGCGCACGATATCGCGGCGCTCATGCAGTATAAGAATATGACATTAGCCGACGCGGCCAATCTGGTCGTGATGGAGAAGCTGACGGCGCTCGGCGGTTCGGGCGGGTTGGTGGCGATTGACTGGGATGGCAATATCGTCATGCCGTTCAATTCCGAAGGAATGTATCGCGGGTATAAGCTAGCCGACGGCACCGGCGAAATCGCGATATTCAAGGATTGACCCATGCCCACTGACTACCGACAGTATCTCCAACCGGAAACGGTCTCCAAACTCAAAGGGATGGAGCTACGCGCGCGGCTGGTGGTCGAGGGGTTTATCGCCGGGTTGCATCGCTCGCCGTATCACGGCTTCTCCGTCGAGTTCGCCGAACATCGCCAGTATATGCCGGGAGACAATATCCGGGATATCGACTGGAAGCTGTTCGGCAAATCTGACCGGTTCTATATCAAGCAGTACGAAGAAGAGACCAACCTCAAAGGGTATCTCCTGCTGGATTGCTCCCGCTCGATGGCGTACCATTCCGGCGCACCGATCAGCAAGCTCGATTACGCCGGCATGCTCTCCGGTGCGCTCTCGTACATGATGCTTCGCCAGCGGGACGCGGTCGGGCTGGTGACATTCGATCAAAAGATCCGCCGCTACATTCCGCCGCGCTCCAAATCGGGCCACCTGCACGTACTGCTGAGCGAGATCGCCAACCAACAGCCATCTGAGCAGACCGATGTCGGCTCTGCCTTGCACGAAATGGCGGAGCGGATCAAGCGCCGCGGTTTGGTGGTCATCATGTCTGACTTACTTGATGAACCGGTCAAGATCATCTCCGGTCTCAAGCATTTCCGCTACAACAAGCATGAGGTGATTGTCTTTCACATTCTCGATCCGCGCGAGCGGGATTTCGCATTCGGTGGCGAAGCGGTGTTCAAGGATATGGAGACCGGCGAGGAGATCACCACTTTGCCGTTCCAGATGAAGCGGGATTTCGCCAGACAGGTGAAGGCGTTCTCGGAGGAGATTGCGGCGGCGTGCCGGCAGTCGAATATCGACTACCACCCGATCGACACGGCGATGCCCTTCGATAAAGCGCTCTACGCGTTCTTAGGTAAGCGGGAGAGGTTGTACTGAGTCCAACGTCCTCTAGATAAGGTCCCCCCTCACACCACCGCCAGCCGGTACGGCACTTCGATCTCAATATTCGTCTTCCCCGCCAACTCCTGAATCCGAGTGACGGTCGGCTCCTCAGGCCCCTGTAGTCTGGCCTGAAGTTCCTCGTAGTCTCTGAAGCGGTGAATCGCCGCAAATGATGCCTCCCGCTTTATCCCGAATTGCCGGATGGCGTTCCAGCTTCGCGTGATCTTCTCCGTTTCTCCTGCGTACCAGGACCATTTGGACTCCAGCGCGTGATCGGCGATCATAATCTCTGGGGCCAGCGTCTGAGCGTGGCGAAGGGCCGCCATCGGATCAGCCATCTCATGCAGACAGAATTCGAAATAGACGACTTCGGCACGCTCGGCAACGGTGAGCCAATCGCTCTGAACAACTGTGTACCGGTCGGTCATCCCTGTTCTTTCAAGAGCGGTGTTAAGGAGGGCGATAGCTTGCGGGTCGGAGTCGATCCCCACCACTTTGCCGGCCGGCTTCAGATATTCGACAAACTGCCCGCCCCCGGCGCCGACATGAAGCACCGACTTCCCCCTCATACTGTAGAATGATTCCAGACTCGCAATCAGCGCTTCGATATCAAGGGCCATGCATTCTTCTCCCAATAGATCGTGATCGACACGGGCGAAGAATGCGGTGTATGGAACGCGATGTCAACGGCCGAAGTGTCGGTTCGGAAGCCAACCCGACCTACGGATTTATGCCCGACAGGCTGGGTGAGGGTCCTCAAAGTTGATTCTCCGCCCCAGAACCCCTACCTTCCCCCCCGTGTATCACGGCTAATATAGAGGTAAAGCTATGGATGCCCCGTCTGTGAAATGCGCTGTCTGCGGAACCGATACTATCCCCCATGAAATCAGACCCTTCTCCATGGTCAGCCACCCAGTTGATGATTTCATCCGCGCCGCTGTTCCCGAGATCGGGCCGGATGCGCCCGTCTGCAACCGCTGCCGATCTCTTTACCGGCGGAAATATGTCGAATCCGCTCTGACCGAGGAGAAAGGGGAACTCAGCTCGCTCGAAAATGCCGTGGTCGAATCGCTCTCCAAAGAGGAGACGATCGCGCGGAATGTCGATGCCATGTACAACGAGCGTCTATCGGTCGGCCAGCGACTGGCCGACCGGATGGCGGCGTTCGGCGGAAGCTGGACGTTTATTATCATCTTCGGTTCTATTCTCGTCATCTGGATTGCCGTCAACTCGTTTCTGTTGATGGCGCGCCCGTTCGATCCGTATCCGTTTATCCTGCTCAATCTGGTTCTCTCCTGCCTTGCGGCAATTCAAGCCCCGGTGATCATGATGAGCCAGAACCGACAGGAGGCGAAAGACCGTCTCCGGGCCGAGCAGGATTATCAGGTCAATCTGAAGGCGGAAATCGAGATTCAGCACCTGAATCTGAAAATCGATCAGTTGCTGCAGCACCAGTGGCAGCGGCTGCTTGAAATTCAGCGTTTGCAGTTGGAAGTGCTGGATGAACTGGAGGATGGTCGCAACGGCGCTACGTCTGCACAGAAATGAAAGGTCGGCTTGGTGTCCAACCCGACCGGTTTACCTTCACTTCCCGTCCCAGCCCGAAAGCCGCGCCAGAAGCCACCAGAATGCCTGCCCCTTGCGGTAGCAGTTGAAGCAGTGCGAATGCGCGCAACTCCCGCAACTCGGACAATCGTGGGTGGCGCACCAGTCAGTGCACCACTCGGCGGCATCGGAGCCGTCCGGATAGTAGGTGCCATCGGGAGCATAGCTCTCGATATCCGCAAAATCGAACAGGACTTTGTTATTGGCTTCGCAGTAAGCCCGAATCTGGTTGTTGCGCAGATACAGGTTGCCGGTTGGGCCGGTGCCGTCAAGATGCCCCGTCATGTAGATGAATGTCACGGTTGGATAATCCTGCTCCAGCGCAGACATCGAATCAAGGTAAGTTCGTATCCCCTCCTCCGTGTTGTCCGAGACACCGCCGCACCATGACCAGATCACCATGTTGTAGGTCGAGCCGGGCATATCGAGCTGGGCGCGCGTCACCGGCACCCACGAGATATCGCCGGTCAGGCCGAGGTCATCGGAGTATTCGGTGATGGGCAGGTTGCCGGTGCTTCCGTAGGAATACAGCGTATCCTCGCTGTGAAGCATCGAGAGCCCGGTCACAACCTGGCTGCCGTGAGAGGTGTGACCGTACCAGATCCGGAACTGGCTTCGAGCCAGGCGGATGAATTCGGCCGGGATCACCGGGAAAGCGGAGGCCGAGGCGTGATCGGTCGTATAGCCAATGGTGTCGCCGGTGACGATGGGGTCGCCACCGCCATTGGTGGGTTTGTCACTGCCGCAGTACATGGCTGCGAACGGGAGCAGGATCAAGCAAAGGGCAACCGCTATGCTACTGCGTCTTGTCATTTTGCACCTCCGGATAAGAGGTCCGCGGAAAGGGACCGGGTCATATTCTTATTGTCGACCGAATAATCCTCGTAGTTGAAGGATATCTGACAATTGGAAGGCGTTGATTCATATAAGGATTGGTGCAGGGTGGTTCTCGACTTCGCTCGAACCAGCGGGTTCGGGGGACGAGAAATAAGGGGTAAAGAGCTCGAACCAGCGGATTTGAGAGACGAAGACCAGAGTAATCAACGGTCTCGAACCATGGAGCCAGACGACGAGCCACGAGAAGTCAAAGGTCTCCAGGCGACGAGTTTAGGAGGGTCGGACCGGCATTACCGTCGCGTTGAGCGAAGTCGAAACGAGCCGAACTCCTTTGGCAAACACTCCCCGCTGTGCCGAGCGAAGTCGAGGCGCATGCGCATAAGAAAAGCCCCCGCTTGCGCAGGGGCTTTTCGACAATGGAAGCTTCCGTAGCCGAAACTACTTCAGCAATACCATCTTCTTCACCGACGAGTACGAACCGGCGTTGAGTCTATAGAAATAGACACCGCTGGCAACGTTATTCTCGGTGGTGTTCCAGACTACCTTGGTCCAACCGGCTTCGGCAGTACCGGAGAAGGTCTTCACGACCTGGCCATTCACGTTGTAAATGGTCAGCGTGTATTCACCGGCATACGGGAGCGCGAGCTCGATGGTCGTGCTCGGGTTGAACGGGTTAGGATAGTTCTGGCTCAGGGCGTAGTTCTTCGGAACCGTCTTGGCGACGATCGGCTGTCCGAGGATGGTGGCCGCCTCGATGGAGAGGACCTCACCCTGGACTCTGATGAATTCGCCCGTGAAGCCGCTGATGCTGCTCTTGCCTTCGTACTGCGGCAGAATGATGACGGAAGTCACGCCGTTTTCATAGGCATACTTCATGGTCATGTTCTGAGCGAGCAGTTCCGGCTTCGCATCACCCTTGATCTTCATCGCAACCGCGCCGACTTCTATACCGGTAGCGGAATAGACGCCGTTGTCGGCCGTGATGGGCATATCAAGAGCGTTCAGCTTCGGATACGGCATGGCGTCGCCGACGAGCACACGAATCAGGTAAACCAGGTCGGCAACCGACAAGGTCAGACCGTCAGCGTTGACGTCAGAAGCGGCCTGCGAACCAGGGGTATGACCCTGAAACGCGCTGAAGCCGTAGATGAAGTAGTTGGTGAACATGACGGCGTCGGCGATTTCATACGCCAGGCCGTTCAGGTTGATGTCACCGCGAGCGTCAATCGAGTCGGCGCAGATAATGTCAACGCCGCCGTTGAAGAAGTCGATCACGCGCCAGGTATTCGGTTTGTCGATCTGGTTGTGCGTGTCGCACTCTTCCTGCGATCCCTTATCGGTCGGGAACACAGGATCGAAGCTCTCAATGTGATAGTACGGGCCATCAAAGCCGCCGTAACCAAAGACGTACCGGGAGATGATGAGCGAGTCACCTTTCACGTTGGAGAAGGTGTTGTCGCCGCAATCAACCCACCAGAACTGAATCGGAACATACTGGCATTCGAGCGTCCGGTCGTTGGAGACCAGGAAGCGCATCGTAGCGAT
>PQAP01000002.1:6557-16865 GCA_003105265.1 candidate division GN15 bacterium
GCCGAGCCGCAGTTGCCGTTCGCGCCATAGCGATAGGTGAAGTATTCCCACTTGCAGTCCGTGATGAACTTGCCCGGGTCAACCTTCTGGAGGGCCAGAGCAGACGCATCGTAGAACAGCAGGAGGTCAAAGCCGCCGACCGGGTAGTTCGTGCCGAGCATAACGTCGACATCGGTGAACTGACCCTGGAGCTGATCGTGTACCTTTTCGACGACAACCTTGCCCCAAACAGTCGTGATCTGCAGGCAGCAGGTATCAGCGTTGTTCGGGCTGGCCGTGCACAGATTCGCGCCGTCAGTCGCTTTGACACACAGCGTGAAGGTGCCGAGATAGGAAGCATCGTTGTACACAGTCGGCCAGCTGAAAGCGCCGGTCGCCGGGTTGATTGTCACCGTGCCGGGACCCGTGAAGCTGACCACGCTGTAGAGCGGGTCGGCCGGACCGTGATCCGGATCGGTTGCCGACACGGAGCCGGTAACCACGTCACCCAGAACGGCCGGGGCCGGGTTGGTGCAGGTAATGACTGGCGGCTGGTTGGTAACCGTAACGGTGAAGGAACGCTGTGCTTCCGCACCGCATGAATCCACCACCTTGACGGTTATGATGTTTTCGCACACATCGGCGCCGGTCGTGGTCCAGCTCATCGCACCGGTGGCCTGAGCTACCGTGAAGGCAGCCGGGCCGCTCACCTTGAAGTAGCGAAGCTTTTCGCAAGCGTCAGCATCGTGTCCCACAAGGGTGCCGGTGTAAGTCTGGCCGAAGGGCAATGTCGCGTTCGCGACCGCATCCAGGGTTGGAGCCTGGTTGACAATCGAAACCACGCCATCGGTCACGACGACAGGCAGAATAGTCGATGTAGCAGCGTCAACAAACTGGGTCTGAACGGTAGCCGGTATCGGATACTGGAACACGGCCTGCATGAGATTAATCGTGCCGGCGCAAAGGTTCTTCGTACCGAAATTGACCCGACCAACCGTATATGTCCCTGCAGCGAGCGCTCCGTCACTAGGATTTAGTAACATAGCCGCAATGCGGATAGTGTCGGGCAGGGTCCCGTCAACGCCCGTCGTGTCATCCACCACCTTGGTCCACAACGGCGCAAAGCCGGCGTCCCAGGTGAAGCTGACCGGGGTATTGGCGTCTCCCGATACCTCGACAATAATCTCGACAGCGCTAATCGAATCAGCCGTGACGTTGGCCGTGATGAGACCGTTGGCATTGGTGCAACGGGCCACATTCTTGGTCTCGAACGTCACGGTATTCGCGAACGCCATCGATGCCGCAAATACCGCTATAAAGGAGATCAGCAGCAAAGAATAAAGGTTTCTTTTTTGCATCATTTAATGCTCCTTTAATAACATAAAGGTCATTCAAAGTTAGGCCTTCATTCCGGATATTCCCGAAAATCTTGACCTTGGAATTCCGACTTTCACCCCGATGGGTCAGGCATCGGAACCTGCCAATCCACTTTCAACCGGAACCTCTTCGCACTTAACAGCGCCAAGTGATACGGTTCAGATTGCCCTGAATTGGAGATTAAGCTGGATAAATAAGAAAACCAGTCAGGCGTACCTTACCGTCATGGTTCTAAATTTATCTGTAGAAACCTGAAAAGTGAGCTTGAAATGAGCTAACGTCAAGGTTCTCTTAACGTTTAAAAAAGGTGCTTAGGACTCAAAACAGAAGCGCTTTTAACACAACTATTTCCCTAGACGCCCGCAAACTAACACGGGGGTCGGTTTTTGTCAAGGGTTTTCTTGGAAAAATTTACCGATCGGTTAATTACGATATGCTGTAGTAACAAGTCCAGCGACGAAACCGCTTTCAAAACCGTTCAAAAGCGGCGGTGACACCACCCCGGAGCATCGCCGATTCAGGCGGATTTCACTGCAGAACTTCTCATATGAAGTTGGCCGTGCCCGTTATCTCCTGGCTCCGGCGATCTCACGGTCAGACAATCCGACACGCTCGCCCAAAAACCATGATGTGAAATAATTCACATATGACCGGATACTAGGGAAGCTCCGAAGCGTGCTGCGCGAGGGCTCGAATGTGCCCACAGAATTGTGAAAGTCGTCACAAACGCTTTGTGGAAACAGTGTTGATAAGTGCGCGGGCCTGATTGCACTATTTGAAGGAATACGTCAAGCTACTGGAGATTAGCAGAAGCCGGCTGTCATCGGTGGCCACGTCATGCCACTCCCACTCGGCGGCGGCCAGAATGTTGAGGTTGATACGGGAGGTGACGGTCCAATCGGCCAGTAGACTTATCCGCTCATAGGCGAAGTCCGACAGGTAATCCGTCTCGCCGCGCACATTGCGGTGTCCGGTGCTGGACTCGGCCGAGGCGAACAGCCGGCCAGGGAGCAGACAGTCGACAGCCAGCTTGCCCCCCGCCTCAAAATAATTTTCACCGGTCACGTCCGCGGTCACCTGTTCGCTCAGAATGTCGATTTCCGGGCCGATTGCCACGGTTATCTCGTCCCAGTCCAATCCGCCGCCAAGCCAGAATCGGCCGCGAAAATAGTCGTTGTTCAGAGGGTCGGCCGGATCGAACCAGAGCGCATCAATCTGACCGGTTGGCTCCAGGAAGAACTTCCCACCAAAGCCCAACCTGAGGTGCGAAGTGGCGTTCAGACCGGTGTAGTCATCCCGATGTGCAGCAGCATCATAGTTCTTTCGCTCAAGCCGACAGTAGAGGTCGATTTCTGTCGATCCGGTCAAACCGATCAGGGAACCCTCTCCCCCCACTGATACGTAGCTAAGCGGTTGCGAATCAGGAACTTGACGTGTCGATATGAAACCATCAAGACTGAATGCCGACAGGAGCCCCAAACTTCGCTCAAATCCGATTTTTCCCGTGAGCCGCCTGTAATCATAAGCATAGGCAGTAGCACCACGGAAATCGACAAACTCTCCCAAGAGCTTGCTTCGGATCGCCCAATTGTCCCCAAGACGGACGCGCACCCCGCTCTCCCCTGTTCCCAGAACATAGTCATCCCCGGTGCGTGAATTTCCGGATATGCGATCCCGCCAGTCCAGTTCCCCGCGGGAGAGCCAGGTGGCCGTGCTCCCACTCCTGGTCCAGAGCCCCGACAACCGGGCGCGGAGCAAATCCGGCGTCTGCTCGTAGAGTGCGCGAACTTCGGTCCCCCGTGCTCCCGAAGGCCGATAGCGAAAGTCGAGGATCCCCTTGACGTCGTTAAGATAATCCGTGGTCATCGCCCACTGCTGAAAAAACGTGTCCGACGCCGATCCGACCACGGAATCGAGGAAATAACGCTGGGAAATGAAATCGTAGCCGAGCCCGGCCCGAAATGCAAAGGCGGCCGAATCGGCTCCCCACGCCGTGCCGCCGAAAAGTGCCAGGAGCAATGCCGCGACCACTACTCGAGTCAAGTTTAGGTCCTTAAAGGCATCTTAGCCGGTTTGCTTCATCAGAGCTTCTGCCTGTCGGATGGCAATCTGAGCGGCCTGAAGTGCCACGGCCGCGGCCTGAAAATCACCGTCATTTATATGCCGGTTGGCCAGGGCGAGTTGCTCCTGCGCCTGAGATAGTAGTTGATTGAATGCATCCGCCGAAGGGCCGACGGGGGCATCCGGCGAATTCCGGACACGATTCAGTTCGGCGCTCAGCTGATCATAGCGCGCCTGCAGGCGGTCCAGCCCGCGGCATTCCCGCCCGGCCTTCATGGCAAGTTCACGGGCACGCTGGAGCGCCTGCATGGCTGCTCCGGTGCGCTGCCTCTCATGCAACTGCAAAGCCAACTGATAGGCCTGATCCGCTTCAGTCAAATAGCCGGTAGCCGTGGTCGAGTTGCAGCCGGCGACTTCCTGACGCACCTGCTCCATGAACTGACGGACATTGCCGCTGACGCGGTCAAAATCCTCCAGCCCCATGGCGCCCCGCTCACTTTCGCTCAGAATCTTGTTGGCCGCCTTTTCGACCTGCTCCGCCAGCTTCACGGCCGGGCGATACTGCTTGTTGCGGTAGAACTCCCACGCCCGGTCCAGATTATTCTTGGCCACATCGCCGATCTGAACCAGATTCTGATCCGGCTGGGTGGCCAGTGATTCCAGAGCGCGATCAAGCAAGCTCGAAACCGACTCCAATTTGCGCAGCACGAAGTCGTCCTGCTGCTCGACATTGCCGGGTGTTCCGCCGATCAGCTTCAGCGCCACCTGCACCTGCTCCCGCGCCAGCATGGTCAGTTTGCGGGCCGATGCATACCCCGCTACGGTTCCTTTGGCGAACTCCTCGCGGGCACGGCTCTGCAGATCTCGGGCGCGATCCAGCGTAGTGATGGCAACCTGATTTCCGGAACCCATGATCAGCGGGTCGGCGCGTTCGATCAACTGATCGGTCCGATCGATTTCTGCCCGAAGCACCTCAACCGGCCGATTTCGATCGGCCTGCGCAGTCACCGACAGCGTCAGTCCAAGTATGGCGAAAGCTATAACGATTAACGTTTGAGTGGCACGCTTCATATCAATCACCTCGTTCCGTCCACTACTAAAACAAACCTCGTGCCACACCTATCGGCGACGATAAGCTTAAGATACGCAATATCATAGAGTTCACCAATCGGGTGTTTTGGGCACAAGTGTGTACCGCCACGTACGTAAAGGTGTCCCGACTCGACCGGCGCGGACGATTTGATCATTGCGGCAACCCATGGATTTTCATCCGGCTGTAGAGCCGTCGGCGGCTGATTCCGAGTATCCGCGCCGCCTCGGTTTTGTTGCCGCCGGCCTTTTCGATCGCCGCCAGGATAAGGTTTCGTTCGGTCGCTTCCAACCCTCCCGGTTCGGGAGCACCGACCGTGCTCCCGCCGGAAATGGGAGCATCGTCGATCTCCAGAGCAAAGTCGCCGGTCGTCAGCTTCTCCCCGCCGGCCAGAATCATGGCCCGCTCGAGCACGTTTTGAAGCTCACGGATGTTTCCGGGCCAGTCGTATTGCAGTAAAAGCGTCTTTACATCCTGATCCAGCTGACCGTGCCGGTACTGCATACCGGCCAGAAAGTGCTCAGCCAGCAGCAGCACATCCTCGCCCCTTTCGGCCAGAGTCGGCATAGCGACCGGAAATACGTGGAGTCGGAAATACAAATCTTCGCGAAACGCTCCGGTACTGATCGCTTCCTTCAGATTGCGGTTGGTGGCCGCCACCAGGCGAACGTTGATACCGGTGGAATCCACGCCCCCGACCCGGACCAGTTCTCGTTCCTCGATCACCCGAAGCAGCTTTGATTGCATGGCGGGAGACATTTCGCCGATTTCGTCGAGGAAGATGGTGCCGTTTTCGGCCAGTTCAAATCTCCCCCGTTTTCGCGCCACGGCGCCGGTGAAGGCGCCCCGTTCGTGACCGAACAATTCCGATTCCAGCAGGGTCTCGGCGATCGCGGCGCAGTTGACCGCGATAAACGGGTTGTTTTTGCGAGGGGAGAGCGTGTGCACGAGCCGCGCCGCCAGCTCTTTGCCGGTGCCGGATTTGCCGGTCAACAGAACAGTCGTGTCAGTCGGCGCCACCTGTGAGATCATCTGCCGGAGTTTCTGAGCGGCGGGGGATGTTCCGATCAGCTCTTTGGTCAGCCGCGCTTTTTCAATTTCCGCATAGTGACCGCTCAGAGCGGAAAGCTTCTGCTTCTGAACCAGCCGGTCGATGACGAGCGTCAGTTCGTCAAGCGAAAACGGTTTCACGAGGTAGTCGGCCGCACCTTTCTTCATGGCGTCGACCGCCGTCTCCACCGAGCCGTACGCGGTCATCATGATGACGTCGGTGCCGGTTTTCTCCAATGCCCGCTCCAGCACGGTCATGCCGGAGATCTGGGGCATGGAGAGATCGGTGACGACCACATCGAACGCATGCTTGTCCAGCAGTTCGAGCGCCTCGGCGGGTTTGGTCGTAGTCGTGACCGCGTGGCCGCCGTCCTCGAGATGCCCGCACAAGAGCGAGGTCATTTTGGGTTCGTCGTCGACAATCAGAATTCGCGCCATAGCTATTTCTTCGGTTCTTTCGGCAATTCAATGACTATGTCTGTCCCGACATTCAGGCGGCTGTCGACACGAATATCACCGCCCATGTCGCCGACAATCCGGCGACTGAGATACAGGCCCAGTCCGGAGCCGGTCTGCTTGGTGGTGTAGAACGGCGTAAACAGCTTCTTCATTTCTTTCGGCGTGATTCCGGGCCCGCGATCGGAAATCGTAATACGAATCGACGTTCCTGAATCCGAACAGGTCAGCCCGAGTTGCACCGGCTTTCCCGCCGCCTCGCAGCTTTCGGCGCCGTTGAGCAGGAGATTGAACACGACCTGCCGGAGCGAGCGCCGGTGGCCCACAAACGAAAGCGGGGGAGACGACAGGGACTCGAGCCACCGCACCTGGCCGTCGAAACGCTGTTCGATATGGCGGCGGAGATTGCCGCAAAACTCCGGCAGGTCGATCTCCTCCGGCTCGTCCGTGGCCAGCATCGAGCCCTGGGCTTTGGCAAAATCCAGGTAGCCGCTGACGATATTGTTCAACCGGTCGGCCTCCTCGACCACATAACGCGCTTCCTCGGATTCGGTCTTTTTGAACAGCCGCTCGGCCGAGGCCCGGATGATCATCAGCGGGTTGCGCACCTCGTGAGCCACGACCGCCACCATCCGTCCGAGGTAGGCGTGAGTCTGTCCGAGGAACAGCCGCTCTTCGGCTAGGTTAAGTCGGCGCTGGAGAAACAGAAACAGCCCGCCCAGAAGTAGCCCGCCGATCAGGGAGAAGGCCGTGGCATAGATCAGATTCCGCTTCAGCTCTTTCAGGGAATTGAAGTAGTCTACGCTGGCCTGCACGCCCAGAACGGCCTCGATCGAACCGGCTGAGTTGCGAAGCGGCGCAAAGGCGGACTTCAGATAGAGGTCTCCGGACCGATAGGTCGGCGTGGTAATAATCCCTTTGGCCTGCCCGAACAGCAGCGAGTCGATATACGGTGAATTCAACTCAGCGAGAAGATAGTAGGCGTCCTCGTTGGGGTCGGAGGAGGCCAGATACGTGTAGTTGGCGTCCAGAATGAATACTTCCGAGAGGGAATCCAGAGTGGCAATCCGCCCGATAGTCGTGAGGATGTTCGAGTAGCATTCGACATTGCCGGCAATAAGACTATCGATCTCTATCGGCTGAATGTTGGCCGCGGTGCTCCGGGCAATGGAAACGAGCCGTCCGGCCAGCGAATGCTCCAACATCTGGTCGGTGCTGCGATAGTATGACCACCAGATCAGATTGACCGCGACAATCAGAAGCAGCGTAAAGAGAGCGACTGCCAGGAGCCGCTTGGAACCGGTCAGCATACCGGAATTAAAGAGTGCAGGTTACGCGGAGTCAATCAAAGATGACAGCCCGGGCGGGGGAGAGGCCGGCCGGGAGAGGCGGGAAAGTCCGCTTGACAGGGTGGGAAAAAGGGATATACTTGTGCGCTCTTTGGGCCAGGAGATCAGGTTGGAATTGCCCGAAACAATTGTCTTGCCTGAGATCGAAAGTTGTCACGACCCCATCGTCTAGTGGCCTAGGACATCGCCCTTTCACGGCGGTAACACGGGTTCGACTCCCGTTGGGGTCGCTTTTTATTGGCCAGCGTTCGCCGAATCCCGCGGTGCAGCACTCCCCAGTTCCGGCATCAATTGAATCAATTCCCCTTTGAGCTTATCGTATTCCTCCGAACCGCGGCCAATGTCCAGATAGCGACGGGCATACACAAGCGCCTGCGCGCGATTTCCCGCGAAGTAGTATCCCCGAGCCAGAAGACAACTGCCCAACTCCGAAGTGGAGTCAGCGTCATATAGTCGCTGCGCGTAAGCGAGCGATGAATCATTCTGTCCCGACCACGCACAGATCACCGACAGGTTCAATAGCAGCGACGGCAGACGGCTGTCCATCGACAGGCCGCGCCGCAGCGTTTCGAGCGCCATCGGTAAATCGTTTCGCTGCATGTACACGAGCCCCAGTGTCACGTAACTGGGAGCGTTGTACCGTTGCAGCTGGATCGCCAGTTGGGCGTGAATCAGCGCCGAATCCAGCTGATTGACATACATAAATCGCTCGGCCAGGAACAGATGATAGTCTTTCCAGTACTTGTCCGGTTTGATCTGGCTGAAATAGAGATCCGCCGCGCGGAGATTGCGATCGGCAATCGCCTGCCGGGCTTTACGCATCTGATACAGACGCGGGTACACCTGCTGCATCCGGCTTTCACATGAGTCGTTCCGGCGATGATCTCCCTCCATGCGGTAGTAGGTTCCCAGGATTGCCATCGAGCCGAGCGATTTTTCCGGAAACGAGTCGATTATCGACTTGAACTCAGTAATTGACCGGTTCCGATCAAGATTCACCATCAGGTTCGGCAGGAGGAACAGCAAACTGGCGATGGCGAGGGAAATGACCAGTGGCAAGACCGATGCCAGGTTTCGCTTCGGAATTACCGCGAGCAAAAACAATGTGACCGGCAGGCCGCAGATGGCAAACAGGTCCCAGTCACGGGGCATGGTGAGCGAGGGATCGAATACCAGCAGGAACACGAGCACGCAAATCGAACCGATGCCGAGAAGAACGGCCGACCGATTCTGCTTCAGCTTTGCCGTTCCGCCCCACGCGAGCACGAGAAGAATCGGCAGGAGCGGTGAGACCAGCAGCAGTTCGTTGACGACATCGCGAAGATGCGGGACGCTGAAGATCGCGTAGCCCGGCGCAATCGGCTTACCTGAAAACGGCCACAGGAAGAGATTCTGGAAGTACAGGTCCCCGGTGTATTTCAGATAGAAGAGCGCCGCCAAAGCTACCGCCGCCGCGCCAAACAAGGCGATTGCGGGTGTCTTGAACTTCTTAAAAAGTTCCAGACCTCGGCCCCGGCTAAATATGACGTAGAGAAACGCCGGGACAAAAATAAGCGCCATGAGATGCGCCGCGGCGGCGAGCAGCAGGCAAATCGCGGCGCCGGTCGCGCCCCGGCCGGTTCGGATTCGCGCCAGAGAGAAATAAAGAAATCCGGCGAGCGGCCCCCACATCAGCGGGTAGGTCTCGACATACCCGAAGAACAGTAACAGCGCGGGGGAGAGGAGGAGCGCGAGAGATCCAAGTATCCGCGCCACTGGATTATCCGACAGTAGCCGGGCGATGAGCAGAAAGAACCAGATCGTGATGACGCCGGAGCCAACCGACAGAATCCGGAAAGCGAATTCCGCCGTGGATTGGCTGGTCGTACCGGCTACGGATTGGATCGCCAGCACGGCCTGCATCGCGCCCCCTTCGGTCCATTTCACCCAGGTGCCCGCGGTCGAGCCGAGATTGGCCAGATACGGGTAGCCATCGCCGAGAAAATGAGTGGGCATCGAGAAGGTCCAGAACAGCGCGCCGAAAACGACAGCCGTTCCGATTCTCACGGCCGAACCGAAACGACTCTCATAAAGGGAACCGGAGATCCAACCGGCGAGACGCTCGCCCCAGATTGTGCTCTTGCTCCACCACGGCAGCGCGAGGGCGATGGCGCCGAGCGCGCAATAACCGATGGTGTAGCCAAGCGGGAGAAATATCAGGTGCGCCANGCCCCAGAGCGGGCCGAAACCGGTAACATAAGGGAGCAGCCGGACAAGTATCAGCGCTGCCAGCGTAGTATAAAGAATCCAGAAGCTGCTCGGCCGGGANTGCATANGGAGATAAAACAGCCGGGCGGTCGCCGCGTCAAGGAGCATCTGCTTGTGAACGATGTCACGACCGAGCTTGTGCGGGAATTGGGTATAATGTATCATANCCAGACCGAAGAGAATCCCTCACCCCTTCCCCTCTCCAACGCGGAGAGTTTGGCGTGAAGCAACGGCTGAGGGCGAGAATAGAATACGACAAACTACGTCACTATATAGGAGAAGATAGATCATGGGTAACTTCCGCATCCCACCTCCCAAGAACGAACCGATTCTGAATTACGCTCCCGGCTCCCCCGAGCGGGCCGGCATAGAGAAGGCCTTGGCCGAACTGAAGGCCGCCCCGATTGAGATCCCGATGTATATCGGCGGCAAAGAAGTCCGGACCGGCACCAAGCTCGAAATCCGCTCCCCGCACAACCACAAGCTGCTTCTGGCCCACTACTATCAGGGCGGAGAGCAGGAAGTCAAGGCCGCGGTGGGAGCATGCATGGAGGCCGCCAAGACCTGGTCCGTGCTCCCGTGGGAGCACCGTGCGGCTATCTTCTTGAAAGCCGCCGACTTAATGGCCGGACCGTACCGGTACATCATGAACGCCGCCTGCATGCTGGCGCACTCCAAGAATATTTTCCAGGCCGAGAT
>PQAP01000002.1:16965-19360 GCA_003105265.1 candidate division GN15 bacterium
TTCGATATCAAGCTGAGCACCGACCAGGGGACAGTCACGCTTCTGCCGACGGAGCTGGAGGATAAGTTCAAGTCAACCATTTTCGGGTGGACGCTCGGTGTGGGGCAGTCGTTTTCGCTGACGCCCAAGGTGGGCGTGTTTGTCGAGGGGCAGCTGTACCTGGACCAGGGAAAGCTGTACGACAAGAGCGATAGCGGGCTCACCGGCACTCTTGAGACCATACGAAACAAGGCGTTCGCGCTGTTTGCCGGGATTCGATTCTGAAGTCCACAGTTTACGAACGTTCCTTTGGGCCCCTGTGACGATAATGTTGCATGGATAGGATTTGCTTTGGAGAACAGGGGCGGAGGGGCGCCTGACCATTTAGTGGCGCACCAAACCGCATATTCAGTTGTTATAGCTGATGTCCTTACTTGTATAAGGCAGGAAAGCATCAAGACGGTTACAGTCGCGGGAAGATCTCAGGAGGTTATTATGAGATACCGAACTGCAGCGGTTGTCGCGGCTTTTCTCACGATGTTGTTCATTCCGCTGGTCGTACCCGGCGATTGCGCCGCGGCCTCATCGGGATTGGGCCTCAAGGCCGGTTGGGCATTTGCCAAACAGGACTACAACTACTCCAGCACGGACCTGCATTTCGACAACAGCTATCGGACCGGGTTCGGCGCCGGCGTGTTTGTCGAACAACCACTTATACCGCTGATCGCGCTGCGCGCGGAGGGAATGTATATTCAAAAGGGGTTCAAGAGTAATGTTCTTCAGACGGATCTGAACGGCCAGCCGATTCCGCAGACATCGGACCTATTGTACCGAGTAGACTACATATCGACGGATATACTTGGTAAGGCATCACTGCCGACCGGAACCTATGTGATGGCCGGCCCGCGTCTGGACTTCAAAGTGCACACAAACCAGAACGCGGCTATTCTGCCGGTCGAATTAGAGGACCGGTTTGCATCGACATTGTTCGGCTGGACATTCGGTGTGGGACAGTCATTTGCGATGTCACCGAGCGCGGCGTTATTTGTCGAAGGACAACTCTATATAGATCAGAGCAAGCTCTATGACCGCGCTGATGGCGGCATTACTACCGCGCCGCTCGAATCGGTGCGGAACAAGTCGTTTGCCGTGTACGCGGGTATTCGATTCTGAAGTCGACCGATTACGACTCATGACGTAATCAGGGAGCAAATGTGCTGTCAGGCGTCACTTCCTGACAGCTTTGCATTGTTAGTCAATCACTCTAGGTTTGTCCGGCAGTTCGTTGATGTCGTCGGATTGCCGCGGGAAGTGCGTGGCGAGTTCGACGGCGATCATCTCGATTGCCTGAATGATCCCTTCGGCGTGGTGATTCTCTTTGATCCCCTTCATGATCAGCGCATGCGGTTGGTGCCAGTAATCCGACGGCACTTTCGAGGCGATCCCCTTGTCAGCGACTATCGCCGCCTGACCCTCTTCGAGTGAGACGAATATCAGCACGCCGGTCAGACCCCGGGTTGGCGTGATCTGATGAAACAGTTTCAACGCGCGATTCCAGACGACTTTGCGCTTCCGCTCGGCGCGGGTCAGGTAGCGTCCCCATCCGAAATAGGCGATCACGAACCCGACCGCGCCCCAGAGGATCGATTGCGTGACGTTGTAATACACGCCCCAGTTCACCTGCCGTGTAAACAGGAGGGCGGCGACCATGCAGATCAGGGTGAACACGAGAGCATGAAGCAACTTCTCCGTGCCCCAATGACGGGAATGGGAGGAGAGGTCCACCGCCAGTTCGCCGGCGGTGCCGGATTCGGCTTTCTTCACAGCGGCTTCGATTGCATCGAAATCCGCGCTCGAGAAATATTTGTCAACGACCGATGCCATATTGCCTCACTCTCCTACCATCCGCCGCTCGCGCCGCCGCCGCCGGATGATCCGCCGCCGAAACTGAAGCCACCGCCGCCCCCGCCACCACCGAAACCGCCGCCGAAGCCGCCAAACCCGCCGATAAACGGCCCGCCGAATCTTCGGCCACTAGAACCGGCTCGCCGGAGAATCGAAATGATGATAAAGAATATGACGAATGCCAAGGGCGCAAAAGGCGGAAGCCGGTTGCCCTTCTTCTTCGGCTTGGGGGGATTGTACTCGCCGCCGATCGCCTGCACGATACCATCGAGCACGGCGTTGACGCCGCCGGCATAGTCACCTTCGCGAAACGCCTCGGCCATCGGGGAATTCCGGTTGACGAGCCGCCCGGCTTCGAGATCGGTCAGTTTGTCTTCGAGTCCGTAACCGACTTCGACCCGCGCCTTGTGTTCCTGGATCGCCACCAAGAACAGCACGCCGTTGTCTTTTCCCTTCTGGCCGATGCCCCACTTGGCGAGCACGTCGTGGGCGTAGTTTTCGAGAGAGTAAT
>PQAP01000002.1:19562-33779 GCA_003105265.1 candidate division GN15 bacterium
CGTCTTCACCCGGACTGACTCACTTACTTGTTGTTAAAAGCGTCTTTCACGCTCGGCGCGGTCTGGGCCTCGGTGGAGGCCGCAAAGAACTCCTTCTGGTACGGGAAGCCGAAGATCGCGCCCGCAATCAACGCCTTCACGCCGCGCTGTCGGAACACGTTGTACTCGCGCACCGATTCGTTGTAGACCCGACGTTCCTGGGCGATCCGGTTTTCGGTGCCCTCGAGCTGGGTCATCAGATCCGAATAGAGCTGATCCCCTTTGATCTGCGGGTACTGCTCGACCACGACATTGATGAACGAATTCAACTGCCGAGACAACTGCCCGGATAGCGAATCCAGCAGCGCCGGATTCTGAGTCTTGAGCGCGCCTTCGGCCTGGTCTTTAAGCTGGATCACCCGCTGGCGCATCGCAATCACGCCTTCGAGGGTTGCCTGCTGGCGCTGCATGAAGTTGTCGACACTGGCGACCAGGTTCGGCACGAGATCGAACCGTCGCTGGTAGACGTTCTGCACCTGCGACCATTTTTCATCGACCGCCTGCGAGCGATCGATCAGGCCGCCACGGCCGGACCAGACCCATCCGGCAATGATGATCACGAGAACCAACAGGACACCGAGAACGATGCCGACGATTTTCATTGTCTTCTCCTTCTTACGTGTGAACAACAACTACATTCAGTTGCTGTTTCTCGATTCTGACATGAGCATACGAGTGCGGTGAGCGCAATGTTACGAAAATCGGCAAGGGCTTGTCTTAAGCCGGGTTACGGCGCTCAGCCGGAGGATATATGCAGAAATGTTGGAGACGGGTGCAACAAGAATATGGAGGGCTTCGGAACTCACTCCTTGAGGTGAGTTTTTTCCCGGCGCATTGCCTATTGCGCATCGTTAGTGGACTTCGGGTGCCGGGGGAGGTGAACGAGGTTACCTCTATCCGTTCTGCGCTTGACTTTATCGACGGTGTGCAATAGACTGGTGTAATCTATGGCGCCCCATCGGCGCCGATTTCGCCCCAGCATTCGGCGGAATGCACGACGTTATTCACCGAGCAACTCGATCCTGGGCTTCCATTGAAGTTGTTTGTCTAGATCCCCCTCAGAATGTTGCCATAGGCCTTGCATGCCATGGTTCTGACGAGAACAAACGAGACGAATTCTATGCCCAACATGAAACTCCTTGACCATCAAGGCGAAAATGTATATTCTATAGGTAATCTCGCGGCAAATGAACTGATTCCACATCTTTGATCGTTGCACCTCTGATGCCGTAGTGCGGTGACATTACTCAAGGCTCACTTCACCTTGGCCTTGCTGTATGGGTAAGGAGGAGAGCGTACGAAGACGAAGGTATGTGGACATAGTAATATGCATACGAGTACCTTGATTTCAAATTTGATGATATTCCAACAACAGCGCCCATTCTTAACAAAAGTAGGAGGTTAAGGTGAAACGATTTCTTGTCATGACATTGGTACTGGTTGGTTTGCCAATCACAGCTCTGCTTGCTGCTGACGAGACAAAGCTAATTGGCCCACCACTGGGTCTAAAATTCGGTATGCCCTATTCGGAGGTCGCTACAATCTTAAAGGGGAAAGATATCGAAATTGACAAGCCCAAGGAGGAGAAGAAGTACAAGCTTCCGGATGGATTTAAAGTTGCAAAGGTGGGGAAATACGAAGTCTTGGATAGAAAAACCGACCCCAACCTGGCCTGTTTTAACGCTGATGGTGAGCTCTGTGCCTTTCAGATAGTCTTTCGGTGGATCGGCGATGATGCTCCTAACGCAAGGAAATTCTTGGACGGAGATCTGAAGAAGGCGATTGAAGGGAAATATTCTGGAGAGGGCTTCAAGAAACACACTGATCCCGATATAGATGGAAATGTGCCTGAAGTGGCCTTCAGAGACGAAGTCGGAAACGAAATTGGCGTCTTCTACGCGTCCGGCATCAGTGAAAGCTTACTTGGCAAGATGGCGGTGTCGGCAATCTGGATCCAATACTATAACGAGGAAATTGTTAAAGAGACAAGAAAGCAACAGAAGAAGACCGAGGATCTTTGATCGCAATTGTGGAATGCGTCTCGCTGCCTGTCAGAAGTATCTAACCGGCGAATGTGTGAAATAATTTGATGGCCTCGACACAGTTTCGAGCACCATCTTCTAAGGTCTTATGGTATAGGAGAGTGGCTTTTTCATGTGGCTCACAGTGGTATGTGATCAGCATTGAAGAGGAATTTTGCACTAGGGCACCTAGCGGTTTGGAGGAAAAGATGAAGCGATTGTTGGCTATACTGTTGGTTATTGCCTTTTCTGTTTTACCCTCATCTGTGTTTCCCGACGACTACAAGGACGGTATGAAGGCCTATGAACAGGGGAACATAATTGAAGCACTGGAGTTTTTCCTGGCCCAAGTTACGGAAAAACCGGACCATCAAAAAGCTGTCGATATGATTCAGGAACTGTTGCCCAAAGTCGTCGAATTGCGGAATACGAGGGCAAAGGAATACTCTGATGCAGGTGAATGGGATAAGGCCCAAAAGGAATATAAGCGGCTGGAGGCGCTGAATTCGGTCCTCAAGAAACTTGTCGCATATGACAACAAGCAGCTTGTCGTATGGCCAAATATTGATGCTGCCGGCCAGCAATCTGAGGCCAAGGAGTCCGCAGCCGAACAGGCCTATCTTAAGGGCGTCGAGGAGTTGAAGATACCGGGGAATGCAGAGAAGGCTATAGAATTCTTCAAAGAGGCTCGCAGATACATTCCCGACTACAAGGACGCGAAGCAACTGTCCGGTCAGGCACTTTACAACGATGGGATGGTATTGGTCAATAAGAGAGATTTCAAAGGCGGTGTGCGCATCCTATCGAAGTTGCGAGATTTCTATCCTGAAGGGTTTCAGGATTCAGAGCAGAAGATTCAAGCGGCCATTGATAGCGGCAAAGTCAAGATCGCCGTCATGCCCTTTGAGGATTTGACTTACAAGAGTCGTTATGGAGATATCGGTCTGGCAGCATCTTCAGAAGTCCTGTCTGCCGCCTTTAATGCCAAGCCGTTATTCGTTGACTTCGTATCCCGTGATTATGTAAGTCAACTGATGTCCGAACAGAACTTCGGGTCCAGTGAGCGGGTTGATGCTACGACGGCGGCGCAGATAGGGAAACTGATCGGCGTTCATGTATTCGTATTCGGCAGGATTGTATCGGTTACACAACAATATCCCAGTGAGATAGTTGAGAAAGGTATGAATAGTGAGGATGTAGTATCAAATGGCGTGCCAATTAGAATTAACGCTGGGTGGGTCAAGCATACAAAGACAGGCAAGGTTACGGTACAGGCATCATATCAAATACTTGAAGTTAAGACTGGCCGCATAATCGACGCGGGATCTATAAGCCGTACGGCCTCCAAAGCTTCACTTTGGGTTGATACTTATGGAAATCAGCAAGCGTTGCCGAATTGGGTCTTATCCTTGCCTACGGGCGAGATAGCTATTGATCCGCCCGAAATTTTGGCCAATCAAGCGATGAGTGGAGTCGGTAGCGAGATAGCCAGTGCTCTGCTGAAGAGGTTTGAAGAATAACTCGGCAACGGGACCCGCCGCTTCGCGGTGGGTCCCAAGTCGCGCGCTACTCTTAGCTGCATGCCCCGATTCCGCAATAGGCACTCATTCAGTGCGAGTACCGCGCGGCCCTTCGCATCTTCTCCATCTTTTCGAACCAGATCCACTTTCCTCCTCCATATTCAGGACGTGTGATTCTGATTCTCATTCACCTTACGCTATTTCTGGTCAATCGTCGCTCTCTGTTCAGGCCGGTATCGAGCGAGGAAATGTAGGGGCCCTCTTGGTATTTGACCAAAACGAACCTAATTGTTTGTTGTCCCCGTAGGGCTTAACGTAAAAGGCAAACCCAATTCAGAGTCAGCTCAATCTGTTGCAAAGCCGACGAGTGCTACGATTAGGCCCAATAAAACGGCTCACAAATGGGGGTTGCTAGAACACGTCGGCGGTGAAGCGGTATATCTCGGCGTGTTTGTCTTTGTAGCTGTTACGCGGAAGACCGGCTTTGAGGCAGACGTTTTCCAGAAACTGTGCCGCATTCCAGCCGTGTTCGCTCGCGACCTGCGGCAACAGAAGTCCGGAGTGCATATCGAGTTTGATCATCAGTCCGTCGCGGCCAACCCGAATATCCGATAAATCTCTGATCCGTTCGAGTGGCGACAGGATGGAGATCTCGTATTCCAGTCGCTCGAACTCCTCGCGCGCCAGTTCGGGGAAACGGGGATCCTCGAACGCCGCCGCCTGCGCCATACCGGCCACCGCCTGCGACAGCGGATCGCGGGCGCGAATCATGCCGATACACCCGCGCAGGTCGCCATCGAGCGTCAGCGTGACAAATAAACCGCGTTTCTGCTCAAGCCGTTCGTTGGCGGGCGGAGCGTATTCTTTGTTATCGAATCGCGCCGCAATCGCTTCGCGGGCGATCTGCTTCAGCAGTAGCTTGTCGTCATCGGTGAGTGCTTCGGCTTCCTGCTTTGTCGCCGGGCGCGTGCCGACGGTTGCCTTGTGCACGCGATTCCGCTCCTGCACGATTACTGCCGAGAGATACCCGACGACTTCGTCGAAATCACCGGTGGTAGCGCCGGAGGTGGTGTAATCGAGGAATTTGACTTCCTTGCCGCCCGTCCGCTTGGCCGCCATCATGACCGCACTGACCGGACCGCCGCCGCACGCTTCCCCTTTGCCGGAATCGAGCGTCTCCATCAGAAGCGACGGGTCGAACTGCTCGATTGCTTTCCGCACACCGGCATCGAGACGGTTGGCGGTTTTCTCCGGGTGGAAATGCGACAGGTCGGTCGAGGCCACCAGCAGCGTGTTGGTGTCTTTGAGTATGCCCGCCAGCGTCTCGCCGAGGGCGCGGACAGAATCGGTTTCCTGGTCACCCATGACGATGGCAACGAGCTTGAATTTCCCGAGGACAATCTGAAGAAACGGCAGTTGAACCTCGAGCGCGTGTTCGCCCCGCGCACCGCCGCTGGCGTGCCCCATGTTGGAGAAGTAGACGGCGGTCGGATTCACGGAGGCGATCCGGGTCGATAATTCCTTGTCGATCTCCACCAGACCGAGCGGCGTCTGGTACGCGTCGCCGTTGAACACCGATGAGCCCTTGAAGAAGACTGTGTGCGATGGCGAAACGATTACGACTGTGTCGTACTCTTCGCCTTCGAGCAGCTTGTAGGCCTTGGCGGCGGTCTTGCCGGAGTAGGGATACCCGGCGTGGGGTGCGATGATGGCGGCGGGACGCCCGGAGATCGGGACTTTCTCGACTTCGGCGAAAAACCCGGCGAGCGTCTTGGCCAGCTCGGCGGGATTCGACGGATAAAACATGCCGGCGACGGCCGGCTTGCGAATCAGTTGAGTGTCGTTAGCCATATATTGTCAAAGTACCGTTAAGTTCGTCGGCAAAGGTAGGGTGTGGAAGGGAGATTGTCAAAGGGGAAGTAAGAGCCGTCAGGTGACAATCCGCCTGCAGCGGATCAGCACCTGACGGAGGGGTAAAACCTGACGGAGCAAGTACCGGATCCTTTGGTCTGCATCCGATGACGTTGCTCCCCAGTGTGTTCCGGCAGGTCTTGCCGCGACGAAGTTGCCGTGTGACCTGCCGGCTATCCGATTACCTTCAGCTTGGCGAACTTTGCCATGATCTTTTTTACGCCGAGGCCGGTGAACATGATTTCCAGCCGGAGCGAGTCTCCGTAGCCGTCTTTCTGCAGGATCGTTCCGCGGCCGAAAGTGGGATGCGAGACAATCCGCCCGACCTTGAACGGGCTTTCGTCGTCGTAGTCGTAATAGCGCTCCCCTTTACCGTTGGCGCTGGCCGACGCCGCGGCTGCCGCCGCAAATAGACCGGGTTGGTCGGTGGCGTATTCGTAATGCTGGCGAAGGCGCCAGTCACGCCTGTCCAGAAGCGACTCCGGAATTTCCTTAATAAACCGGGACGGCATCGACTGCACTTCGCCGAACCGGTACCGGGTGGTGGCGGTAGACAGGAAGAGCCGTTTGCGGGCACGGGTGGCGCCGACATAGAAGAGCCGTCGCTCCTCCTCGAGTTCCATCGGGTCGACCATCGCTTTCTGCAGGGGGAACAATCCCTCCTCCAGCCCGACGATGAACACGTTGTCGAATTCCAGTCCTTTGGCCGAATGCAAGCTCATGAGCGTGAGTTTGTCCTCGACCTCGCGATACGAATCGAGATCGGTATACAGAGAGATGTCCGCGAGGTAATCGACCAGCTTTCCTTCGGCATGGTGCCGCGCGAACTCGGCGGCGCCTTCGATGAAGGCCTCGATGTTCTCCACCCGGCTTTCGCCCAGGGTGGCGTCTTCGGCGCGGAGTTCCTCGATCAGGTTGAGTTCGGCCACCAGATCACCGGCGAGGATGTCGATCGGCTCGGCATCGGCACGGGAACGGTATTTCTCAATCAACCGGGTGAACGGTTCGATCCGTTTGATCTTGCCGAACAGATCCGAATGAAGCGAGCCGTCCTGTGCGACCTGAAACATCGAGCAGCCCTTCTCCCGGGCCAGTTGCGCGATTGTGTCAATCGTCTTATCGCCGATACCACGCTTGGGATAGTTGATAATGCGCTGGAAAGAGACGTCGTCTTTCGGATTGGCAATCAACTTGAGATACGCGATCAGGTCTTTGATCTCTTTCCGCTGGTAGAACGACACACCGCCGATAATTTGATACGGCAAATTGCGCCGCCGAAGCTGTTCTTCGAACGCGCGGGACTGCGCGTTGGTGCGATACAGAATCACGGTTTCCTTGAGCGACGATTGCCCGCGCAAGCCCTCGGTCTGGTCGATCACGCGGACGGCCTCGTCCTCGGCTGAATCGACCGCCAGCAGCGTGACCTTGTCGCCATCCTCGCTGTCCGCCCAGAGCGTCTTGGCCTTGCGCGCGGAATTGTTCCGGATGACCGCCGAGGCCGCCTTGAGGATATTGTTGGTGGAGCGGTAATTCTGCTCCAGCTTGATAATCTTTGCGCCGGGGAAATCCTTTTCGAATTCGAGAATGTTTCGAATATCCGCCCCGCGCCAACCGTAAATGGATTGATCCTCGTCGCCGACCACGCAGATATTCTGATGTTCGCCGAGCAGGTATTTCAGCAGCAGATACTGCACGCGGTTGGTGTCCTGATATTCGTCGACGAGGATATAGCGGAAGCGGTTGCGATACTTCTCGCCGATTTCCCGATTGGACTTGAGAATCGTGACGGCGTTGAACAGCAGGTCATCGAAATCCATGCCGTCGCATCCTCTCAGTTTCTTCTGGTAAAGACTGTAGATAAGCGCCGTGCGGGATTCGAACCATCCGGATGACTGCGAAGCGAACTCCTCCGGCCCGATCAGTTGATTCTTGGCGTCGGAGATCTTCCCCTGCTGCCCTTTGGCCGGGAACTGCGACTCGGCAATGCCGAGTTCCTTGACACAGTTCTTGACGAGCGTCAGGGAGTCTTCCTGATCGAAAATGGTGAACTGCGAATCGTAGCCGATAGCGGCGGCCTCACGCCGGAGCAGGCGGGCGCAGAAGGAATGAAACGTCGAGACGTTGAGCTCCGGAATTTCGGTCCCCATCAGCTGATTGACCCGTTGTTTCATCTCGCCGGCCGCCTTGTTGGTGAATGTCACCGCGAGCATTTGGTATGGCTCGGCCAGTTGCTCAGTCAGGATGTGGGCCAGGCGGCGGGTGAGCACGCGGGTCTTGCCGGAGCCGGCCCCGGCGATAACCAGCAAGGGACCATCGGTTGCAGTGACCGCTTCGAGCTGGTGCGGGTTGAGATCGTCGAGCAGACGGTTCATAGGTGGGACCGAATATACGGTCTCACCGTCTCAGCGCAATTGCTTTTGGGGTGATTGATAAGGATTGAGAATCGGGAACGGTCAGGTCACACGTCATCTTCGATGACGCAGGACCTGACCGAACGACAGCTGCTGCTTAAGTAGTGCGTAAGTCCAGTCGAAACCCTTAGGGGTTTCGCCCTACATGCCTACATACGGATCAGGTATTGCAGCTTGGCAAAGAACTTCTGGTCCTGGCGACGGAAAGCACGATCGGGCGCATCGTCTCCGAAGCCGTGGGTCGAGCCGATATAGAAGATCGTGAACGGGTTCAACTTGTAACTGAGGAGCGGCTCGATGCGCAGGCCGCTCTCCTTATGGCGATACCAGTTGCCGAGCGTGTCATTCCGCGAGTCCTCCCCATGATAGTACTCCACCACCAGCCGCAGGAACCATTCGCGGGTGAACTGATAGTTGATCCTCGTTCGGACCACGTATTCCTCGAACAAGTTGAGCGCGAGGTCCGGGTGGTCGAGCGATGAATAGTCAAAGATCGGCTCGATAACCAGACGTTTGGTCGGCTTGATGGTCGCGTATGCTTCCATATTGCTGCCGTGCCCGAGGACCGGCCGGTTCAAGAAGGGGCTTCGGGCGACAAAGTGCCCGTGTTCGATCTCGCCGCCGACGTTTATCGGGGCGCTGAAGTTGCTCTCCACCCCCATGTCGAACCGGCGAATGCCCGGGAAATAGACATTCCGGAACAGCTCCCGGCTGACCAGATAATGCGTCCACACAAATGTCTGTCGGGTGAATTGAAATTCCAGCCCCGGAACGAGCCACTCATCGATCCGCTGACCGGCGAAATTCCAGACCCGGGCGACCTGAAGATTCGGTTCCCAGGTCAGAAGGAACTTGCCGTTCGGACGAAAGTACAGGTTGCCGAAACCGTCGAACTCCCGGGTATCGTTGCGCGTGATGAACCCGTTGTCGGCGCGAAAAGTGGGGGAATATTCGGTGAAGCTGAATTGCAGGCATTCGTTGTTGCGGCTGTATTGCACCTTCCCGTAGGCAGCGTACCCCCAGTACCGCTCGCCATCGAAAGCGAGTGTGTGCCGTCCGCGTTCGAATGTCGCCGTGCCGGCGCCGGGGGAGAGGGCGGTATCATCGGGCTCGGCGGTCCGGCCGGCGAGGACCTGGGCGTCGAGCCGGAAGTTCTTCCAGAATCGAAGTCGCGTATCACCGCCGAAAAGTGTCCCGCTCCCGCTCTCATCCAGTCGCCGATCCGTGAAGATCGCGCCGACATGAGAACTCGTGAACAGCATCTGTTTGAGTCGAAGAACATTCGATGTGCTCTTTCCCGCCGGATAGAATTCCGATCTGTCTTCCAGCGGCACGACCAGGCCCGAATGGTCATCCCGCGCCACGAGATAAGCCACGCTGGTCTTGCCGAACCGTCCGGTAAACTTGCCGGCCACCTGCGGGTCAACGATAGCCCGTGTGTACACCGCCTCAAGCTGGGTGCTGAACAGGTCCGCTCCTTCCTGAAAGAAGGGTCGTCGCTCCTGGTAATAGAGCGCATAAGGGGAATTGACATCGATCTGAGTGGCATCNGACTCGACCTGGCTGAAATCCGGATTCACGGCAATCTCCGCAATAGCATTGGTCGAGAGACCGTACTTGGCATTGAGCGCTAGCGCCGCTTCCGGNTCGGCGTTATGAAAGGAGACATCGCCGTTTTCACGGTCGACCAGCGAGCCCGCCTCGGAGGCAATNACGTTGGGAAGCAGGTCNAGACGGCTNCCCTGTTTGAGCCCCTGGAAGCCGGAGATGGTACCGAGTTGACATATGAAGCACGGATCATTTCGATCGAGCGCACCCCAGGAATAGCGTCGCCGCACGTCGCGCTGGTGGTCCCGCCAGAAGTTAACTTTCCAGCTCTGCTCCGGCTTGTCGGGGAACCGGAGACTGCTGAAAGGAATGGCAATCTCCACCTGATAGCCGCTGTCGGTAATTATCCCGCGCGATTCCCAGACGAGGTCAAGTGAAATGTCTTCATCCCCCGACGCCAGCATGCGCAGGTCGCCCTGAATGCCGAGCGGATTGACGAACAACTCGTATCCCCAGGCGGCATCGCCATAGGTATCGATCATGAGTCCGAAGTAATCGTCCTTGAAGATATCATCCCGGTCGCGCAGCGAGGCGCGGATGGATTTCGGATTGTCGTAGGCGATCAGGGCGACATAGAGGCGGTTGTCGTCGTAGGTGATGAGCGCTTTCGATTCGACCGGCGGCTTGATCTGGTTTCCGGGATCGTTCTCCGCGAAGTTGTCGGCGACCGCCGCCGTGCGCCATGCCGGCTCATCAAGCCGGCCATCCACTTGCACCGGGCTGTCGCAACGCGTGATCTGCAGGGTCGGTTTGAACTTGGGAGTAAAATCGTCGGCTGCGATCAAAGTAGCCGGACTCGCCAATAAAAGAGCGGCAATTATCAATCGTAACGTCATTTGTCCTCTTTAAGGTGGTAGCTCTGCTCTTTGTCTATACGGCACCGGTCCGGCTTTTGTTACAGACGGTCATCCGACAGTCTTGTTCAATATGCAGCAGGAATATGATGCAGACGAAGGCGGCCGGACGAGAGCTGGTCTCGACCGGCCGTAAGCTGTCCTACCCAAGCTGACTTACTTGCGCAGGGCCTCGATGGCCTCCTTGCGGCTGTCGAAGTGCTCAAAGACGTTGATCAGCCGGGTGATGGTGAGCACGGATTCGATGGCGGTGATGTTGGCCAGCACGAGGCGGCCGCCGGCATTCTTGACGGTCGTCAGCGCGGAAATCAGCATGCCGAGGCCGACCGAGTTCATCCATTCGACCTTGGCCAGGTCGATCACGATTTTCTTCTTGTTCTGCGTGATGTACTCGTGAATGCGGCCGTGAAACATGGTGGTTTCCTCACCACCCATGATCTTGCCGGAGACGTCGAAAATCACAACGTCATGATCCAGTGAATCTGCAAACTTCATCTTCGCAAACCTCTATTGTAAGCTTGTATCTGTCTAATCTTTGCGACGACCGCCCTCATTGAATCGCGGCATCCGCGGAGCATCGACGTACCCGGTCGCCGTCCGTCACACCGAAAAGAGCAGCGCCCATGGGCTAAAAGCAAGCACCTTTTTCCGGACCGGCGGGGGCAACGCCCGGCCCGCAAAAGAGATTGTCCCGCTGCGCGGAACATTCTATTTTTCCCGCCACACGACAGAGGTGACCGACTATGATAGCAGTACGTGAGCTGGGTACGGGCGACTGGCCAATTATCGAGACGTTATTCGGGGCGCGGGGAGCATGCGGCGGGTGCTGGTGTATGTCGTGGCGCATACCCCACGGCGGCAAGATGTGGCGGGAGGCAGTCGGCGAACCGAACCGCAAGAGTTTCCGCAAGCTTGTCACCGGCGGAAAGGCACACGGTGTGCTGGCATTCGACGGCAAGAATCCGGTCGGGTGGTGCGCGTTTGGACTTCGGACCGAGTTCCCGAGAACCGAGACCGTCAAGGCCTTTCGTCGGGATGATATTGCGGGAGTCTGGTCGATTAACTGCTTCTACATCGAGCGGCACTACCGCAACAGCGGGGTCAGCGAACTGTTGCTCGCGGGAGCGGTAAAAGCCATTAAGAAGTACAAGGGCAAGCTTATCGAGGCCTATCCCACGCCGTTGACCAGGGATGGCAAGCAGCTCCCGGCGGCGTTTGCCTACACCGGACCCGAAGTGATTTTTGAGCGGGCGGGATTCAAAGAGGTGCAGCGGCTTTCCGCCAGTCGACCCTTGTATCGGCTGGTGGTCCGGTAGCAGGGAGAGAACTGGTGATGATTCGGCGAATTGTTACGGTGGTCGGCAGCGTGCTGATGATTCTGGGTGTTTTTCTGCCCATGCTCAGCATCCCGTTGCTGCACGACGATACCTATTTTGAGCTCAGCCGGGGCGGTGGGTACACGATTCTCGCGCTCGGCGGACTGGGCATACTGATTGCCGTATTCGGAAAGTTCCGGCTGCTTTATCTCACGGCGCTGGTGGCACTGGGGTTGCTCATATACACGTATTTCCAGATCGATAAGCGAAAGACCGTAGCACAGTCGGACCTTCGGGAACGCGTGATTGACTCGCCCTTGAAAGGTTTGTCGGAGGGGATAGTATCGAAAGTCGGACTCCGGTACGGCTGGCCGACTATGATGGTGGGCGCCGGGATCACGTTGGCGGTACCACTGGTCGGCTCGCGGTTAAGCCGCAAAGAGAAGGACTGAACTATGACGGTCGGATTCATTGGACTGGGGAATCTCGGGCGAGCGATGGCGGCACGCCTGGCCGCACAGGGGGCAGAGCTTGTCGTCTGGAACCGCACTGCACAGAAAGCGGATGCATTCGTCAGCGAACATCGGCAGAGTGGGAAAGTGAGCCGGGTCGGGTCGCCGAGGGAAGTCGCCGATCGCACCCAGTTCGTGTTTCTCAACCTGTTCGACAGCCCGGCAGTCCAACAAGTATTAAATGGTCCAGAGGGGTTGTTGTCCGGAAGCTGCCGTGGCAAAACCATTGTCGATACGACCACCAATCATTTCAGGACGGTACTGAGCTTCCACGAATCGGTCGCTGCGGCGGGTGGTGTGTACCTTGAAGCTCCGGTGCTCGGAAGCGTGGTGCCGGCATCGCAGGGTGCATTGACTATGCTTGTTTCGGGTCAACGTGACGCCTTTGACAGGATGAAGCCGTATCTCGATGTGCTGGCCAAGACCATCTTCTATCTCGAGCAACCGGCGATGGCAACCAAAATGAAGCTCATCAATAATCTGGTGCTCGGGTCGTTCATGGGGGCCATTGCCGAGTCAGTGACGCTTGCAGAGGAGAGCGGTTTTTCTCGTGAGAAGACGCTGGAGATACTGGCGTCAGGAGCGGGGAACTCAATGGTGCTGAATGCGAAACGTCAGAAGCTCGTGGACAACGATTTCTCGCCGCACTTTTCGGTCGCCGCCATTCACAAGGACCTTCGCTATCTGTCCGAGATGATACACACGTTCAGCGCCAGGGGAGTGATTGGCGAAGCAGCAGAGAAGCTGTTCGAGAAAGCCGAGCAACAGGGATTAGGGGAAAAGGACCTTTCAGCGATAATCGAGTCAATCCGAAAACAACGCTGATTGCCGCTACTTCTAAACCGGGAACGGCAACCAGGCGTAGGCAAAATACCCCAAACCAATTACGCCAAGAACCAGCCCGACATACCAGACCCGACGCTTCTTCAGGAGCGCGGCTATCGACGACAACAGAATGCCGAGCTGCAGATAGATAACGGCAATCCCGAACACTCGCGAGTGGGCCTGAGAGTAGTCGCGAATATCTTCGTACTTCTTTGCATCCGCCGTAATAGCGACCTTTTCCGAATCGTAGCGGGCAATGTTCCTCCGGTACTCGTCGATTCGCTGCCTGACGGTATCGACCGCCGGAGATGTCAATTGCGGCGCCTGTGTGATCAACTGCAGTTCGAGCATTTCCTTTTGCAGGTCGAACATGTATCCTTTTATGCTCTTCGACTGAAAATACGACCACTGGTTGGCCGCGAGATTCTGGTTGATGACCGAGCGGGTCGAAAAGCTGCTTCCCTTGAATGTGGAAAGCGTGGCGCAAACCGCCAACACGACTGTCGTCAGGGCCAGATAATTAAGCCAGGCATCTTTCTTCTCTTCAGCCACGAGCACTCCTTAGTTGATTAACCTCGTCGAGAGCCATCAGAAGCGCCTTCCGACATACTCTTTCATGGGTGACGGAATTTCGAGTGATTGCAAATCGTCGTCGGAATTCAGCTTCGTCCTGATCTCCGATTCTCTGCCACTCTTTACTTTCGTCACCCAGTCCGCATCAAGCAGCAACCCCCGCCCGATTGCCACCAGCGGCACACCATCATCCAGCACGCGCAGTGCTTGATCGGGGTGGCGAATGCTTCCCACGCCGATAACCGGCACCGAGATGGAATCCCGAATCATTTTGGTCGGATGAGTGTCGGGAGAATGGTCGTTGCGAAGGCCGACACCGTACTGCAAGCTCGAGACGTGCACGAGATCGATCCCGTGCGGGATCAGAAGCCCCAGCAACTGGATGATGTCGTGGGTTGAATACCCATCGGGGTCCGGTTCTTCCGGCGAGACACGATAGGAAATCGGGTACTCCGGCCCGACTTCTGAACGCACTGCCGTGATGACCCCGGCGGCAAAGCGGGCCCGATTTTCGAGCCGGTGACACAATTCCATGCGATCGTGCAGTTCATGGCGGTCACACCGATCGCAGCGGAGATCGCCGCCCCATTGATCGGTACGTTTGTTCGTGAATGGTGAAAAGAACTG
>PQAP01000002.1:34053-39834 GCA_003105265.1 candidate division GN15 bacterium
AGCCGCGGCAGCATGGCGTCATCGTGACAGCCGACCTGATGATCAAACGAGTGGCCGGATTTGTGGCAGTAGCAGGCAGGCGTCATCACCAGCCCAAGGCCGGTCCGGGCTCGCCGGCCGAAATAGCCGATTTCGGCGTCGGAAAAACTCCCGTCGGCATTGCCGGACACCGTCGTCATAGGCGCCATGACAAGGCGATTCCTGACTGTCAGCGTTGGGGTGATACGGAATGGCTCAAACAGCCGGTCGTACTGAGACATACCGCAATTTAGCGTGCCGGTCGGGTGAGAGCAACAGGGAGAGTGGCTTCAGATTGTCAGGTTTCCGACAACTTTGAAAGACTGCTTCACGCAGTCATTCAGACTGATGCCGTAGTAGGCGTTCCCGGTGAGATGAAGTCCCTTGATGGCGGCAAGCTCCCGCTCGATTACCTGCATTCTGTCCAGATGGCCGATATGGTATTGGGGAATGCCATACTCCCATCGGTAGATCTTCACCAGTTCCGGCTCACCGTTCAACCCGACGATGCTGTCCAGGTCACGCGTCACCCGCGCGATCAAGTCGCCGTCCGAGAGCTTCGCCGACTCGTGGTCGCCGTCGCCGCCGACCATCGTACGAAACTGTACCTTGCCCTGTGGAGCGCGGTCGGCAAAAATCGACGAAGTCCAGATCGAACCGAGAATGCCTTTCCCTTCTTTCGACGGCACGAGGAAACCGAAGCCATCGAGATTGGTCCGGATCCTGGACGCATCATATCCGAAGCAGACAACCGCGATCGGCGCGTACGGAATGGCGGCAAGCGTCTTCGATAATTCACTCGACAGTTCCCCGGTCACCATTGCCGCATGATTGGAGGGAACCGCCAGGATCAGATCGCGAGTGTCGACCGTCGAGCTGTCGGTGAATCGCACCTGAAATCCGGAATCGTTCTTCTGCACTGTCAGCACCGGTCTATTGAGTGCGATGTCGGAGGCGTACCGGCTGCCCAGTTCGTCGGTGATGCGAGATAATCCCCCCTTGAACGAGGTCAACCAGCCGGCCGGTCCGCTGGGCCCGCCACTCTTCTTCCCATTGCGTTTCGCCTCTTTCATCTTGGCGAGCATGGCCTTGAAGAGTGAGCCGTATTGCGACTCCATCTGGTACATCATCGGGAAGCAGGCGCGCAGTGACATCCGGGACGCCACGCCGCCGTACACCCCGGAGACCATGGGTTGAATGAGATAATCGGCGGCTTCGCGACCGATCCGCCGCTTGCCGAAATCATAAATGGATTCGTCAACGCCTTCGGGCGCTTTGGCCGCGAACGGCTCTCCAAGCACGCGGAGTTTGCCGGGCAAACTGAGAATGTCGGAGGTCAGGAATTTCTGCGGTTTCATCGGGACCGCGCGCAATTTCCCGAGCCGGAGAATGAACCGGTTGCTGACGTTGGCGTTGGCGCGCTCCAGTTGCGCGCTGAGCGCGATTTCGTCGACCAACTGCAGTGTCAGCGGCTCACGGTCAAGAAACCCGTTGGGGCCCCAGTCCAAGCTGTACCCGTTGCAGTGATCGGTCCCGACTGTCCCGCCGAGCCGCCCATCCGCTTCGAACAACCTGACTGAGAGTTCAGGACGGCGCGTCCTGATATAGTGCAACGCGGCGAGCCCGGAGATACCGCCGCCGATTATGACGACGTCATAATCCGCCATTGAGTCCCGCCCGCTCCTGCACGATATCGGCAATCACCCTGCCGAACCGGGGATCAGCATTGAACATCGGCATCCGTCGAATCCGGTCGCCCAGGCCGTCGCCGAGCAGCGCCTTCAGTTCGATATCTATCTCGTACATGGTCTCGATGTGATCGCAGACAAAGCTGATCGGGACGACAAACAGGTTCCCCGGTCGCTCCCGCAGCAGACGGCCGGCTTCCTCGATCGTGTCGGGTCCGACCCATTCCACAGGGCCGGTTCGGCTCTGAAACGAGATGAAATACTCGCGGGTCCCGGAGGCCAGCTTGGCGGTCCGCTTCACCTGCTCCACGTAGGGGTCGCCTTCCTTCACGAATGCGATCGGAATGGAATGCGCGGAGAACAACAAAGTGTCATTCGGTTTGATATTCGATTCGATATAGTCCCGGAGCAACGCGATATACCCCGGATGGTCATGGAAGTCCTTGATGAAATTCGTGGTAACGCCCGGCAGCCCGTCCAGCCCGCGGGCGGCTTCCTCGAACGATGATCCGGTCGTGGCGCGGCAGTACTGCGGGTACATCGGGAAGAAACAGAAGTGGCGATACCCACGGTTGTACGCGTCCTTAATGGCGTCGACCGTGAACGGATCGTAGTAGCGCATGCCGATCACCGAAAGAAAGTTCGGGTTGGTCGGACGCAGGAAATTTTCCAGATGTTCCTTCTGCGCGATAGTCCAGTCCAGCAGCGGAGACCGGCCGCCGATCAGGCGATAGTGCGAGGCGACCTTTTTGCGTCGGAGAAGGGCAATCAGGTGAGCAAACGGCTTCTGGAGCCATGGCCCGCCGGGCAGACGGATGATGGAACGGTCGGAGAAAATGTTGACCAGGTACCGCCGGACCCCCTCGGGACTATCCGGTCCGCCCATGCCGAGCAGGATAACACAGCATTTGTCCAATCGGCGTTCTGTCACTCAGATAGTCCTTGAAAAGGTGGGCGCCTTCCCCGGTTCCGCCGCGAGATAGGCGTCGAACGTCATCGCGATATTGCGCACAAACGTGCGGCCGCGCGGTGTAATCTCGAGGCGGTCGGCATGCACGGTGAGTAATTCATCGGCGATGAATCCTTCCATCCGGGTTTCCACCGGCCCGAAATAGTCGGGAAAGCGGACATTGAATTTGGCTTCCAGGTCGGCAAAAGGAAGCCGGAAGTTGCACATCAGGTTGGTAATCACATACTGTCGAATCAGATCATCGGCGGACAATTGTATGCCGCGATAAATCGCCATCCCTTTGTCGGCGATGGCGTTTTCGTAACTGTCGAGCTTGGAATAGCTCTGGAAGAAGGCGTTGTTCACATAGCCGATCGCCGACATCCCGAAGCCGATCATTTCCGGCGCCTGCTGCACGGTGTAACCCATGAAATTACGGTTCAAGCGGCCATCCGACTGCGCCACCGACAACTCATCTTCGGGCAGCGCGAAGTGATCCATGCCGATCTGCCGGTAACCGGCGCCGGTAAATTTCTCTACCGCCGTAGCGAATATCCGGTATTTGACTTCGGTCGCGGGGAGATCTTCCTGATGGATGCGCATCTGATGCGGCATGGCGTTCGGCAGATAAGCGAAGGAATAGACCGCGACACGGTCGGGCCGAAGCTGCAGCGCCTTGTCGAGCGTCTCGGTGAAGGTTTCGACAGTCTGTTTCGGGAGGCCGTAGATCAGATCGATATTGATTCCCTTGAATCGGCGGGTTCGGCAGTGCTCGATCAGACGTGCCACCATCTCGTACGGCTGTACTCGTCCGCTCGCCTGCTGAACATCGGGCGTGAAATCCTGCACCCCCATGGAAATCCGGTTGAATCCGCTTTCGGCCAGAAAGTCGATCTGCTCGAAGGTTGTGACCCGGGGGTCCACTTCGATCGAGAGCTCGGCGTTCGGTTGAAACGCGAAGTGCGACCTCAGGTAATCCAATAGCTTGGTGAACTCTTCGATAGTCAGGTAAGTAGGGGTGCCGCCGCCGAAATGAAGCAAGCTGACCTGTCGCCGATCACCGAGCATTGCCGCCACCGTGTCGATTTCCCGTCCCAGTATCTCCACATAGCCGGCAGCGCGCGAACGGTCTTTAGTCACCACCGTGTTGCAGCCGCAGTAATAGCACCGGCGCCGGCAGAAAGGGACGTGGCAGTAAAGCGCCAGCGGTTCCGTAGTTCGTTGCGAGGCCGCACGGAGAGCGGTCGCATAGTCATCCGGACCGATCCGATCGCTCCAGACCGGAACGGTGGGATAGCTGGTGTAGCGCGGACCGGGGCGGTCATATTTGCGCAGCAGCTCGACCGGGACGAGGGTAGCGGGAGTCATGAGATCAGCTCCTGAATCCGTGCACCGTTTCCACGACGGCTTCCACCGAGGCGATGGGCGTGTGCGGTTGGATTCCGTGTCCGAGGTTGAAAATCAGGTTGTCGTGATTCTCCACGGCATCCAGAATTTGGATGGTCCGTTCCCGTACCCGGTCGGGTGATTCAAAAAGGGCCGAGGGATCGAGGTTTCCCTGCACAGCTTTGTGCGGCAGCGCAGCGGCCGCCTGCGCCAAATCTATTCGATAGTCGACACCGACCACCTCACAGTCGATATCGCCGATGACATCGAGGTACGGCGCCACGTTGTTGACGAACAGCGCGCGCGGCACCCGCTTGTGTTTCAGCCGGCCGAAGATCTCGTTGACGGGACGAGCCGACCAGTCGCAGAAATCATCTTTGGACAGCACGCCGCCCCAGCTCTCAAAGATCTGCACGGAGTCGGCGCCGGCGTCGATCTGGAGTTCCAGATACTTGGCCGTGATATCGCTCAGAAACGTGATAAGTTCCTCGGCGGCGGCCGGATATTCGTGCATGAAGCGCTTGGCCAGATCAAAATCCTTTGAGCCCTTGCCCTGAATCAGATAGCAGGCCAGCGTGAAGGGGGAACCGGCAAAACCGATGAGCGGCGTGTCCGGCATCCGCCGTTTGATCTGCCTTATTCCCTCGGCGACAAACGGCAGGGCGGCGGCAACATCATAGTTCTTCAGTCGCCGCACATCATCGGGGGAATTGACGGGATTGGCAATTTTCGGTCCGCCATCGGGGAAACTCAGCGCGATCCCCATCGGCTCGAGCAGAATCAGAATGTCGGAAAAAAGAATGGCGGCATCGAGACCGAACCGCTCAACCGGCTGCCGTACCACCTCGGCGATCAATTCCGGAGATTTGCAGAGCTCCAGAAACGATACTTTTTCACGCACCGCCCGGTATTCCGGCAGGTAACGTCCCGCCTGGCGCATGATCCAGACCGGAATGCGCCCTTGGTTTCTGCCGTAACAGGCCTTGATATACGGGCTTTCACTCATGCCCATACGTGCGCCTCCTGCCGAATGGCCTGCACAAGAATCCTGGCAGCGTTGGAGAGCATATCCCCGGTGTGAGCGGCGGAAAGGAAGCAGACTTCGTAGCCCGACGGCGGCAGATAAATACCGGCATCGAGAATCTTCTCATGCATGCGGTTATAATGGGCGACGCCGTCGCTGTCAATCGCATGTGCCGCGCGCGGAATATCGCGCTGGAAGACAATCCAGTAAATCGAGGCAATGCCGGCGATATTCACCGTGCTCCCCTTGAGATCGGCCATCATATCGCTGACGAATTTCCGATTCCGTTCTTCCAGCTGAGCATGAATCCGGCCATCGGCCAGTTTCCTCAGTGTCGCCAGACCGGCGGTCATCGCGACCGGGTTTCCGGAAAGCGTGCCGGCCTGATAAACCGGTCCGAGCGGAGAAAGCAAATCCATGATATCGGCCCGCCCGCCGAACGCGCCAACCGGCATACCGCCGCCAATGATTTTTCCATAAGTGAGCAGGTCTGGGCGAATACCGTAATAGGCGGCCGCACCTCCCATCCCCAGCCGGAAACCGGTTATGACTTCATCGAGAATCAGCAGGGCGCCGTGCTTTTCCGTCAGTGCCCGGAGCTGCCGCATGTAATCATGGCGCTGAATCAGCAGACCGTTGTTGGCCGGAATCCCTTCGATAATGACCGCCGCGAGCTTGTCGCCGTGTTCCCGGAAGAACTCCTCCAGCGCTTCTTC
>PQAP01000003.1:0-19620 GCA_003105265.1 candidate division GN15 bacterium
CAGGATGGTCATCTTGCCCTGACCATTGTCTTTGTATTGAAGCGTGAAGTTTCTGTAATCTTCGGTCTTGGTGGGCTTACCGAGCTCTACCGCGCGCGGATCGTAAGCGACATCAAGCTGAACGCCGGCGACTTCAGTCGGCAACTCCGATGTCACGCTCATATTCTCGCTCCGGCCACTGCTGATATCATTATATGCCAGGGCAACGATGGCGCTGGCGGCCGGGGCGGGTGTCGGCGTCGGCGGGATACCGTAGATCAGGTTGATATCGCCGACCAGATCGAATACATCCACCGCAGCTGTCTGAATCACATCGGCCGTGGCAAACTGGCGTCGGGTGAGCGGGTAGTTACCTATAATGTAAGCGACGATGTTGACAACGTCGCCGACATCGATATAGTGATCGAGGTTGACATCACCCGGGTTGTCGAACTCAATGATGCCGGAATCGGTCACCAGCGGCAGCGACGCCACATTCGGGTTCGGGTCGACCGACTCGCGGCCGTTGGCCAGACGCATAGTCGCGCTGGTCCACGGCACACCGCTCGAATCGAGCGTGACTACCAGCCACATGACTGCGGTAGTCGTGTCGGTGCCAACGGGCTCGTTGTTGAGGCCGAAGGTCACAACGCGGATATTGCCCGGCGTGACGCCGATGTTGTCATACACGGCGTAATCCGGAATCCGACCGCTCAATACTATCGAATCGATGTTAATCAACTGATAGGGGTACGTCAGGTCGTACTGAATACCATAGACTACTTTGGAACTGACCAGGTTGACCGGGAAGAAGATCTCATTCGTCCCGCGCAGACCGCCCACCGGCCTGCCGTCGGGCGGCGGAGCGGATGTAGAAAAGAGGCGGTCATATTCCAGCCCCACGACCACGATGGTCACCGTGCGCGTTCCCACGCCGGCGGACTGGTCGGTGCCGGTGAACGTTACCTGATAGGTTCCCTTCTGTCCGACATTCGGCGTCCAATTGAATGTCCCGGTCACGGTGCCGACATTGACCTGCGACGGGAAGGAAGCGCCGGTCGGAAGGTTGACGGCAGCCAGCGTGATGGATCCGCCAACAGGGTCATTGTCAGTCGCCGTCACCGTGAATGAAATTGTTTGTCCCTCATTGACCGAATCGAGCAGGACTGTCGAATTCACCACCGGATTGAGGTTGCCGGGAGTGGTGCCCACGGTGACAGTGGCGCTGGCGGTAGCAGTGTTACCGCCGCCATAAGCCGTAGCAGTAAACGTGGTGGTTGCAGTGACGGAAACGTTCGTAATCGAACCTGAAGCTCCTCCCTTGCCTACCGCCGTGGTCTGCCCCGGCCGCGTGACGACTACGGAATCCGTATTGGTTGCTACCCACGAAAGAGTGGTTGTGCCGGCAGCGGTGAGTGATGAGGGGTTGGCGGTGAAACTCGTGAAGGCCGGTTGCACGGCGTTGGTGTCCACGCGGAAGACCATCGCGCTGGTCGGGAAGGTCGGGAAAACCGTGATGTCATCAGTACGAGGCGCCACATACCAGGCCTGGCTTTCCTGCGGCTGGCGACAGCCGACAAACGTGACCACCGGCGGGAAGACGCTGTTGTCGGTCTGGTATTCGTCCTGCGCATAAAAGGTGAAATTACACACTGTATTGTGAACCAGCGTCGGTTTGGCAGTGAAGGGGACGTAGAAAATCACGTCATTGCCCGGTAGGAGCGAGTCGATATCATTGGCCGCGGGCAGAAAGTTGCAGTTGACGATGTTCTTGCGCAGCTTGCCGTCCGGATCGGTATACAAATTCACCGAGAGTTTGGTGATTACCGAATCCTTGGGAAATCCAAGTGAATCCTGGACCTGCACAACCTGCCGGAAACGGCCGACAGCATCCCATTTCACGGCCGTGGTATCGCCTTCGATGTTCTGCAACACAGGCGTCAAAAAGGCCGTGTCAAACACGATCTGCATGCTGAACGCTCGCACGATGGAGTCATTCTTCATCTTCAGCGGCATCATGACCTCCGCACCGGGCTTGCCGGCGAAGGAAACGACCTTAATCGTGTCCACCGTGGATTTGGTCAGATCGGTACAATGTTTGACCTGCGCCTGCGACCCGATCGCGATTGACAGTACAACCATGCACAGCAGCGGTATCTTCACCACTCGCATAAGCACCTCTATTGGCATTGCCGTTTTTTTCATAAGGAGAATTACTTGCCTCTATTTCAAGAGCATCATCTTTCGCGTCATTACATTGCCGCCCGCTTCCAACCGGTAAAAATAGACTCCGGAAGCGGCGGACTCGCCCGAGTTATTCCGGCCGTTCCATGTCACCGAGTGCTGCCCGGCGGGAAGGTCGTTCGCCACCAGTGTCCGCACTTCACGACCAAGCAGGTCGTAGATCGTCAGGCGGGCCGCGCCGGCAGCCGCAAGCGCGAACGAAATCTTCGTCTCCGGGTTGAACGGGTTCGGATAATTCTGATCCAGTGCGTAACCGGAGGGCAGGGATTCGCCGGACGGCCGCGCGACCGCGATGTACCTTCCGTCCGAGGTCGACAACTCCAGCGCGACCACTCGGTAGCCAGTCAGGCCGGCGGCTCTAAGGAATGTCTGGTTGCCCGCGGGCATCGTCTCACCGGCGGCGCCGTAGACGAGCACCCGGATTCGGTTGCCTTCGCGGCTCGACATGACCGTCATAGCAGCGGTCGGGCACTTCAGGTCATCGAGATTGATCTGGTCGGTTGTCTCAATCGTGAGCAGCAATCCGCCGATCTCACTCGGCACGTCGTACGTAAACTCTACGGCATCGGCATCGGCCCGGGTACTCACTGAAGCATCGATTTCCTGGGCCGAAATCTTTGGCGTGCTTTCGCCGTTGACGACACAATTCACGAGACGGACCAGATCGGCAACCGTGGCCAGCAGGCCGTCCTGATTCACGTCGGAATTGGCATACTGCAGGGCGTTGAACGGGTATTGCGCCGGATAGATAAAGAAATTCGTAAAATAAATTATGTCGCTGATCTCGTAAGCAACNCCGTTGAGATTGATATCACCGATCTTGATCTGACCGATTTCGTTTATCTGCACGTAGCCGCTCGCGAAGTAGATATCCGTTTGTGGAACTTTCTGCCCGCNCGATGTCGTCAGCGTATTGTCGTCCGGCGTGGTCATGTCAACGAGTTCGAACTTGACGGGAACGCTNTGGCCGGCCAGCGCGAGATCCCCGGAAGTACGGAAAACCATCTTTACGATCGGACCGTCGCCGACAGCGAGCGGTGAAGCCGCGGGCGCCTGCCCGACCACGCGCATCAAGCCGGTCACGCCGCCGACATTGGCGGTCACCGTGTAGCTCGTGAAATTCTCGGCTCGCGTGCCGAGCTTGGTGATCGTTTCAAGGGTCAGGGCCGACGGGTCATACCGGAACAGGAGCGTGAACCCGCCCACCGCGAGCTGGTTGTCCAGTCGCAGATAGCACGTGGCGGTCTCGCTGGAGAAGGCCGAAGTCGTGTCGATCGTCAGCGAGTAAAGCGTCGCGGCCGCTACATGCACCGGTACACTGGCCGTGTCCGCGAATCCCTGCGGATCGGTCGCGACGAAGGAGAGTGCCGACATCCCACTGTCGGTCAACGGTACCTGCCACGAGAACCGGCCGGGATTGCTGCCGTCGAACGTGGCTCCGGACGGCGCCCCGATCAAACGCCACGAAACGGCCTCAAAGTCCGGATCGGAGGCAGANACGAGGAAACTCAGATTNTCACCGGCCTGTATCTCGACCGCGCTCGGGGCGGTAATCTGCGGCGGACGATTCCGATTCACAACCTGNACCGGTATCTCCTGCCCGACCGACAANGCGCCGTCGCTCATCCAGACACCGACGACAAACGGTGAGCCATCGGCGGAGTACGGTCCCACGAAACTCGGCACCCANGTCACGCGGGCGGACGTCCGGCCGGTGACCGTCAACTGAGCGTTGACCGGCTTGGTCGTGAGCGCGAATCGCAGAGAGTCGTTGTCCGGGTCGGTGCCGGCGATATCCAGCTTCAGCGTGTCTCCCTCGAACACGTACTGTGCCGTGACGGGCACAAACTGCGGCGGGCGATTGGCTTCGCGCACGGAAATCTTGCCCGGCTGAAACGCGGGACGGATAGCGGTCGACGTGGCGTTCTCGGAGAGAAGCAGTTCATTGCCGGGAGGATAGAATAGCGAATCGATGACGATGATTGTTCCGGTTGAGACCGATGACTTCACCGTAAAGCTGCACGTGAAGAGCAGCCCGTCGCCAGTCGGGACCGCGCTTTCGAGAATCTTCAGAAAGGCCACGACAAAGCGGCCATGGATATCGGCCGGCGTGGCGGGATTGACGATCTTGGTCTGCAAGTACTCGGCCCGGGAGCCGGTGAAGCTGATGCTTTTCAGTGTTAGTTTGGCAGTGTCATACGCCAGCGGCACCGATATGCCGCTCAACAGCTCATCGTTCCTGAGGTAAAAATGAACAGCAACATCCTGACCGGCAGCGGCGACCACCGAATCGGCGTAGACGCGGTCGATTTGCCCAAACGGATCGGACTGTGCCGATGCGAAAGTCGCAAACGCCACGATCAGCAAAGTTGCCAATAGTACGTTAAAGTACTTCATTCTCCTGCACACACGCCCATTATGGGCATTTAACACCCTGTACTGAGCAAGAACCAGACCGACAATTCTTACTCAGCCCTATCCGGCAGGGCTATTCCACACGGCGGCGGTTGCGATCCATCAGTTGCCGACGTTAGCTGTTGTCGCTTCTCGAAAGTCCGTGTAATGAGAAGTAAAGCAGAGACTTACAATTCCTGCATTCTGTTCAACTTTCGGCTCTTACCTGTCAGGCGATAAGTCTCTCCACGTACGAGTTGTTTGTGAGGAATGGTGTATCGAAACCTTCGAGCCGTACACCCCCCATTATCGAACGAAAACGCGCAACTCCCTGCGCACGATCCTGGAGGGCAATTGAAGGCCATATCCAAATATAAAAAAAACAGGCCGTAAGCGCAAGTGCTATTAGCACATAAACCCCTCTTACGGTCTTCAGAATCCGGCTCATTCGCCTTCACTTCCTTTGTTCAATTCAGTTTCAAACAATATCGTATCGCCGATATACGTTCCTCCATCTCAAGGTGTTGTCCCCGGAAAGGCGTTGGCCTTTCCGGGGGACAAAGTCCAAAGGGACCTAACTACTTCAGCAGAACCATCTTCTTGGTAGCCGAGAAGTTACCAGCAACGAGCTTGTAGAAGTACACACCGGAGGCCATGCCGTCACCGTTGAAGGTGATCTGATGGATTCCAGCTTCCTTCGCGCCGCTGAACTCAGCAACCTTCTGACCGGTCACGTTGTAAACGGTCAGGGTGTACTGAGAGGCGGTCGGCAGGCTGAAGCTGATTACCGACGTCGGGTTGAACGGGTTCGGATAGTTCTGAGCCAGACCAAAGTGGGCCGGCAGTACCTTCGCGACAACCGGAGCACCATCAGCGGTAGCCATCTCAACCGAGATGATCTCGCCCTTGGCATTCAGGAAGTTGCCGGTGAAGGACTCGTTAGTCGTATTGAAGCCCGGATACACGATCACGTGGGTGTTGCCCTCGCGAACGCCGTAGCTCATCTCCATACCCTGCGCGAGCAGCTCAGGAGCGACCTCGCCCTTGATCACGACATACGCGGCGCCCATCGGCATATCAACCGACAGCGTGCCATTGTCGTTCACATAGGTGGCCTGGACCGGAGCGGTCTTCGGATACGGGAGAGCGTCGCCAACGATCACGCGGATGAGGTAAACCAGGTCGGCAACCGACAGGGCCAGACCATCAGCGTTCACGTCGGTAGCAGCGATAGAGCCCTGAACGTGGGTACCAAACGCAGCGTAGCCCTTCACGAAGTAGTTCGTGAACATGACCGCGTCAGCGATTTCGTACGCAACGTTGTTCAGGTTGACATCGCCACGGGCGTCGATCGAGTCGGCGCAGACGATATCGATACCGCCGTTGAAGAAGTCAATATTCCGGTCAGGAGCCGGCTTGTCCGGGTTCGGGTTGGTGCAGAAATCCCTCGGTACGCCAGCGTAGCCCGGGAACGCAGCAAGAAGCGGATCTATCGGAACATCCTGGTTCATGTAGTCGAATACACGGCCGGCGATGTACAGCTGTCCGCCATCCCAGCTCGACAGGGTGTTGTCACCGCAGTCAATCCAGAAGAACCGGATCGGTACATACTGGCATTCCAACGTACGATCGTTGGACACGAGGAAGTTCAGAGAGAACATGACAGTCGGGAGCTGCGGAACATACTTCGGATCGCAGGTCGGATGGGCCGCGCCGTTGTTGGTCTCAGCCAGACCGACCACGCGGACGACGCCGCTCGGGCACGCGTTGCCGCAGTTGCCGTCAGCGCCGAAACGATAGGTGAAGTATTCCCACTTGCAGATGCCATAGAGACCGGAGGTCGCAATGTCAGCCGACTGCAGAGAAATAGCGGAGTTGTCATAAGCGATCAGGATGTCGAAACCACCGAGACCACCCACGACAGGATCGGTGTTGATGTTTTCGAGAATGACGTCAACTTTCTCGAACTGACCCTGCATGGTGCCNTGGGTCTTTTCGATGCGGACGCCATAGAGCGAACCGGCGGCCACCTGGAAGTAGATTTCGCAGGTCACCGGANCGGTGATGATACCATCAGAGAGACCAACCACCACGGTGTAGTTGCCGGCATCGGCAGCNGTGAATTCAACCTTACCGGTGGCGTCGATGGTCGCGGTCGCGCCGGTCGCCGGCGTGATCGAAATGATCGACCAGTTCTTCGGGTCGCAAGCATCAGCATCGGTACCAGCCATCTGGACGTTCTTGATAGCGCCAGTGTTGGTAATGACGACGGTGCCGCAGCCCTCGGAGATAACCGGAGCAGCGTTGGTTGAGGTAACGCTCATGTTGACGGCTTCGCCATCCGGGTTCGCCTTCACAGCAACCGTGTAGGAACCGACAGCGAGTCCGTTGGCAGTCCACACGCCGGTATTGGCATCGATCGAGCCGACGCCAGTCGACGAGAAGACAACCGGGTCAATGAACGCATCCGGCTGGCAAGCGTCGAAATCATAGCTGAACACCGCGCAATGTGAGGCGGAGATGTTCGGGTCTACGAACGGAGCACAGCCAGCGCCGGTGTTAGCTACCGTCGGGAGCAGGTTCGGAACGTCATAAATGTAGAAGCAGAAGCCCTCTCCGTTCGGAACATCCGTACGGCCAGGGGCACCGTTGAACACAGGATAGTAGTTGGTCAGAGACTTGCCGACCCACACCCATGTGCCACCCGGAGGGAAGAAAGCGGTGTCGATGCAGAGATGCTTACCGGCGGCACCCTTTCCGGTGAACCAGGCGGTAATGGAAATCGCTGTATCGTTGTACCCAGCCGGCATCTGTTTAGCCAACTTGGTCTGGGCACCGGCACCGATAACACCGATAGTGTCACGGTCTATGCCGTCCGCACTGAAACGGTTGATAGCGAACGCGACGTCGAAATAGCCGGCGAACACCGAGATCCCGGTCACCGAGTAACCGAGAGTGTCAGCGGTCGTGCTGTCCCAGGTCGCGCCATCCGGCGAGAACAGCTCCCAGCCGTTGGAAATGTCGCACTTCTCGGTGTTCGTGTTGTTGAATTTCAGCACGAACCGGATGTTCTTACCGGCTTGCAATGTGTCATTCGAGTGGAACTGACCGTCGATCTTGGCGATCGAAATCGTTCCCTGGGCATAGACACTTGCCATCAGAAGCGCGCATAGGATTACTACGAAAAATGAAATTCGCTTCATTTTTTTCTCCTACTAGTTCTTTATCATTGCGTGTTGCAACGTCCTTACAAAACCTGTCGTTTGCCCCCTCAGGCGCTGTGGCGTCGTGAAGCAGGACGAGAGCCAATCAATCCGGATCCACTCGTGTTACAGCCGCAAGGTTTCGCTCAGACGCTCGTTAGTGGAGCGCGTGCAATGACACCTCTTGTGGTAGTCCTCCTTTCCATCTATTAGTGTTTTCTTCGGTTTTTTATCTCTGTCTTTTTTCTTTTCGTCTCGACCAAACGGGTCGCAGTAAAAACCGGTCAGTACGTTTTCGATTTATAAGCTCGCCGTTACAGTACCGCTACCGGCCCGGCAGCTCAGCCCGCCTGCCTTACAGGCAGCCGGGCAAGACATAACCTCCGCCGGTGAGGTAGCTCACCAGAGCGGAGAGATCGCTCAAATCCACGATTCCCGCTGAGTTCACGTTGGCTTCCTTGGCGCACGGGAGCACGTAGCCGCCGCCGGTCAAATAGCTGACCAGCGCGCTCAAATCACTGAGGTCGACAATACCGGACATGTTGACATTGCCGGTCACGCCCTGGCAGCAGCCCGGTCCGATCACCAGTTCGCCGTCAAACGCCCAGACTTTAGAGGTATCCAGAGTTGGCACCGTGTCGGGCACGATGATAACAGTGTCGCACGGTCCTTCCGGAACCTTGGACCAGCTCAGGCAGGTGCCCGGCGGGTTCCAGAGATTGCAGCGCCAGCACTGGGTGTCCGGACGAATGAAATTGTAGACGCCGATAGCAGTGCCGTCGGGGCGCGAAAAAATGAATTTGTCGAGGAAGTTCTTTTCGATCTGGATGATCACCGAGCGCTCGGTCATCGTGTCGGGAATATTCGTGATATTGACGTACGTCCGGAACATCGTCCCACCCATCTGGGGACCCAGCGGCAGTTTGACCGCAGGCGGCCCGCCGTTGGCATTGGCAATTCCGGTAATCATCAGGTCGTTGCCGTTGCCGGACATCGAGCGCGTGTCAAGATACTCCCACCCTTTCATCAGGGTATTCGACGTATCGAGGAATCCGACCACCGCAGAGATGCCGTTAATCAAGACCGTGTCGATNTTAAACCTCATGGCATCGGGGCGGTTCAGCTTGAGCCACAGGGTGAAGGCCGAGATCGAGTCCTGGATGTTGGCCAGATTTACCGAAATCACCACGTTCATCTCGCCGGGAAATCCGGAGGCGTTGTCGACNGCCACCTGAAGAATCGGCGACTGGGGCGATTCCGGCTCCGCCAGGGCGGGAGAGAAAATGGCAAGGATGAGAACGAGAGCGAGTACCATCGCTGGCCGCGCGCTACTCCATGTTGACGAACCGAGGGGCATGCGTGCCTCCTTCATCTTTACGCAGAATACCATGCTGTTACTTTTCCTACAAAACACACAAACCACGGGACGCTCATGCGAAGGCAGTCCAATACGGATAACACACCGGAAGAATCCGAATCATCCGCCTATGGTTTGTAACGACGTGTTTTTAGCAGTAGAGCGCTTGTAAGTAACCTGCTTGTATCTCTCGGGTCGCCCCCACAGCGCCTCGAGGATGAAGTACTCACTCTGACTTTTGTCGCATCGAAAAGGTTCTGCTAAGTCGGAACCCTTGATTCTATGGAGCTTTCACCTATCGTCCGAATGTCAATATACGAGCGGCCCTTCCGCTTGTCAACACCAAATGCGAAATTTCTTTTCGAATAGCGGCGTGACAACCGGGATTGCGCAACAGTTGACCAAACCAGCCGTCCTGAAGCGCTCTTCCCTGGAACTGTCATCGCTGTGCTCCATCGTGAGCGACGATCCTACAAGCTACTCTCCTCCATTCCTCCATATATATTGTCAGACTTGCGATTCTCCACGGTCAGATCGACCATTTCCGTTCTCTCATTTTCGACACATCACTGACATCCCTTCAGGTCCTGCGCCGGCCAGTTTGTTCCGGCCGGCGACCCATCCGGGCAATTCATGCTCCCGACTGTCACTCGTGCTCCCACCATTGTGCTCCCTAGCGGGAGCACGACGGCGAGCCCACAGCGACACCGGTTGTTTTGTGTTGACACGGCGCGGGCAGCGGCCTTGATTCAGAGTCGATACGAAACCGCTTAGTGATTGAGGGATAAGAGCATATGGCCAGATTATCGCGCGCGACAAAGGATACCATTCAGACGATCGCCGTGCTGGTGCTGGTGGCGCTGCTGATTGTTGTTTACGTCATCTACCCGTTAAATCGGACCAAGGCGCTCATGGCCCGACCGGATCTCAGCACGTTTAAATCCGAGCCGCTACCGGCGAATGATCCGTCGGCCTTCGTGGCAGCCGGACTGACCGTGGATACGTTTCGGGTGGAGGCCGATGGCCTGACCAAGCTGGCCTGTATCAGGGTGATTCCCAAGCCGGAGCCGGCGCAGCAGCTTCACGGTCTCGCCATCCTCATTCATAAGGAGGGCCTGGACCGGACCAGTTTAGTTGAGTCGGCCAAAGCGCTGGCCGATTCCGGACTGGAGGTGGTGCTGTATGATCAACGGGCAACGGGGCTTTCGACCGGGAAATACCGGAGCGACGGTCAGCTCGAGACCTCGGACCTGGAAGCGCTGGTCGGTTATCTCGAAATCCAGGGGCGGCTCAAGCACCCGCTCACGGTGATTGGCTGGGGAGTAGGCGGTGACGCGGCGGTGTCGGCGGAAAATGATGAATCGCGCATCAATGAGGTCGTGGCGATTGACCCGTATCTGACGACAGAGCGAATGGTTCAGCTCACGCTGAAAAAAAACAACGTCATGTGGTTTCCTTTTAATCAAACAATCTTCTGGTGGTGGTATAAGATTCGATCGGGTTATGCGATTGATTTCCGGACAGAGGAAAATCTGGTTCCGGTCAAATGTCGCACGATAATCGGGTTACCTGCGGACCGGTTGAGCGATCCGGAGGTCAGGAAACTGATAGAAATTTCATCGAAGGAACTTCTGACCGTAATCCCGGTTGAGCAGGTTGACCCCGTCGGCCTGGCTGTCGGGTTCGGTCGGTGAGAACGACAACACTACCACAGGAGAAGACTTCACGGTGAATACAGTACAGATTTCCAAACACGTCTGGTGGGCGGGCGTCAAGGACCCGGACCTCAGAGTGTTCGATATCGTCATGCCCACGCAATACGGCACCACCTACAACGCGTATGTCGTCCGCGGAGAAAAGACCGCCCTAATCGATACGGTCAAGAAGCAGTTCTCGGCAGAGTATTTTGCGAAAGTTGAGTCGCTCGTGCCGCTCGACGCCGTCGACTATCTCATTGTCAACCACACGGAACCGGACCACAGCGGCGCGATCGCCGAGCTTCTGAAACAGAGCCCGAAGCTGCAGATCGTCTGCTCCGGCGCCGCTCTTCCGTTCGTCAGGAACGTGCTTAATGACGACACTCCTCTCACGACGGTGAAAGACGATGCCGTGATCGATCTGGGGGGCGTGACCCTGAAATTCAAAATCATGCCGTACATGCACTGGCCTGACACGATGATGGAATTCTGTCCGGAGGACAAAGTGCTGTTCTCCTGCGACGGGTTTGCGTCGCACCTGTCGGGCGAATCGGTGTTCGACGAGGACACGCGCGTGGACCTGCCGCGCGAGATGAAGTATTATTTCGACGCGATTATGCGGCCGTTTTCCGGCTATATCCGGCGCAACATGCCCAAGCTCGACGGCCTCGATATCGACATGGTCGCGCCGTCGCACGGCCCCGTGCTCAGGAAATATGCGGCGCAGTTCATACAGGATTACCGGGATTGGACGGTGGACAAGCTGGCCGGGGCGCCGCGGGTGACCATCTTTTACGTGTCCAACTACGGCAACACGGGCCTGCTGGCAGAAGCGATCGACAAGGGGCTCACCGAAGCCGGCCTCAAGACGGATCTGGTGGAGCTTTCCACCTGTCCAGTCGAGAAGGCGCAGGACCTGATTGAGCGAAGCGCAGCAATACTGATCGGCACGCCGACCTTCAACAGCGATGCCCCCAGGCCGGTGTGGGACCTGATGAATCTGTTTTCGACCGTGTACAGCATCGGCAAAAAGGCAGCCGTGTTCGGATCGTACGGCTGGGGCGGGGAAGGGACAAAACTGATCGCCGAGCGACTCTCCTCCATGAAGCTCAAAGTCTACCCCGAGACCTACCGGGCGCGGCTGATACCATCGGCCAAAGAAATGACCGAGGTTCATGACTTTGCCCGGAAGGTGGCCGAGTTTGTCCGGGAGTAATTGGGTCTCATGGACAGGCGACTCGCAAATGTGATGTAAGCGCCGCTCGTTGGGGGAGTTCGTGATTGTGCGCGGCGCCGACCGGGCATAAATTGAGGTCATGGTGTATACCATCGGGCACTCCAATCACCCGCTCGAAAGATTTATTGAGTTGGTGAGAAGGTTTGAGGTGGGAGAGATTATCGATGTTCGCTCCTCCCCCGTTTCATCGTACGCTCCGCATTTCAACCGGATTGTGCTGGAAAACGAGTTACCGAAACACGGCATCTCCTACCTCTTCCTCGGTGATGAGCTTGGTGGCCGGCCGGAAGGCATGGAATTCTATGACACCACCGGGCGGGTGCTGTACGGGAAGCTGGCGCGATCCTTTGCGTTTCAGCAGGGGATTGAGCGTCTAGTCACCGAAGCGGAGAAGACCAGGGTCGCGGTGATGTGCGGGGAGGAGAATCCTGCCAATTGTCACCGTCATCTGTTGATAGCGAGAGTTCTGGTAAGACAGGGCGTAGCGATCACGCACATCCGGGGCGACGGCTCCAGCGTCTCCTACGAGCAGGTTCAGGAATCGATTCGCGCCGCCNATCCGNGGATAGATCAGGCCGATCTGTTCGGATCGGCAGAAGAGGATTCATGGAAATCTATACAATCGGTTTTGCCGGCAAATCGGCAGAAGAATTCTTCGNACTATTGAAATCGAACGGCATCAAGCGGCTGATCGACATTCGTCTGAGCAACACCTCGCAGTTGGCCGGATTCACGAAGGCGGACAGCTTGCCGTACTTCCTGCGTGAAATCTGCGGCGCGGACTACGTCCACGAACTTCGCCTGGCGCCGACCGAGCAGATGTTTGCAAGATACAAGAAGGAAAAGGGGTCATGGGAGGAACTCGAGAAATCGTATCTGAAGCTTCTCGATGAGCGGAAGATTGCGCGGCAGCTCGATCGCTCGCTCTTTGACCGCAGGGCAGTGCTTCTGTGCAGTGAGCCGAAGCCGGACAAGTGCCATCGCCGTCTTGCGGCCGAATATCTGAAACGACATTGGAAGGATGTAACGATCATTCACCTTTAACTCTTGCGGGGGAGTATGGAATTCGTCGTAACCCACCTGACGCGAATGGAGTACCCCAACATTTGCATCGCCGGCGTCGATTACCGGACGCTGGAAAATGTCAGGATTGTCCTGCCGTTTCCGCAGGCCTTCACGCACGTGATGCTGGCCCAAAAGGGCGGACCGTTTGATCTCGGGGCTCGCCTTGAGGTTGGCGAACCTCTGCCTCATCCCCGGCCGCCGGAAGTCGAGGATCATCAGATTACGCTGAGAAAAGTCCGGAAGCTCGGGTACCTGAGCAAGGAAAGCTTCTGGCAGTTGGTGGCAAACAAAGCCCGGGAGAATATAGCTTCGGTCTTCGGTCCGACTCTTGAAAAGACGCATCAGACCTATTCGTCGGCCGCCGGTGAGGGGCATACCTCTCTGGGGTTCCTGCGCCTTAAGTGTTCGGCCTGGTTGTGGGTGCGTGAGTTTGAGGACAGGACAAAAATTGTACTGATGTGTCGGGAGGGAGAGTGTCGCCTGATGCTGCCGGTGACGGATCTTCGACTGCACGCGCTCGCCGAGGGGTTTCCCGTGGACAAAGCGGCGGTCTATCGCTTCAACCGAATGCTGGAATCGGCATCATCGGTGGTGCTCAGCGTGGGGTTAACCAGAGTGTGGAGCGGACGGCACTGGCTGCAGGTGAATAACCTTCACGTGGAGCCAAGCTGAAAGCGGCGCGGTGCGAGCCACGATGCGGCCGGAACATTCTTACGCCTGTCCCTGACCCTCGGGCGACCCGGTGCCGTCGGTCATGCCGTGGGGCGAGCCCCACACCGGGCGATGGCAGTTCTTGATCCCCAAAAGAATCGCGCCACTGCCTATCACCGACACAATGATGTACAGCAGGGTGCCGATATACGGGATGAAGAACAGTAGCGCCAGTACCAGCAGGCCGAGGAAAAGGCCGCCCTTGGAGAGGGGGTTGGCGTCGGCCCGGGCGCGGGACATGATCAGCCAGCCAATCAACATCGCCACTACGATTTTCCCCGAGTAGAGAATCACGCCGCCGGTGATGCCGAGGAAGCTGGAGATCGGAATCATGAGCGTCGAGAAGACCAGAATGATTGAGCCCACCGGCGCCAGGTCACTGGTAACCAGTACCCACCCGACGATCATGAACGCCATGGCCAGCACCAGGATAACGATACATACTGCGAGGGCAATCAGTCCCAGCACACCCGCCGCGATCGATACCGAGAATCTGGTCCGCAATTGCGTGAAGGATTCCTCGGCGTACGGCCGGAAGATTCGCACCACGATCAGCCCGAAGATGAAGGCCGCCAGAGCCGCGGATATGCGGAGCAGGAACCGGGTCAGATTCTCGTGCCCCGATGCCGCCTTTTTCTCTTCGGGTTTCTTCCATGTAGTTTGTCCGGCGATCGAAACACCCTTGTCGGTTTCGATCTTTGCCTCCTGATCCGATATGTAGGTCAGATTTCCCGTGATAACCGCCGGCGCGACAATTTCAATTTCGCGGGCCTCAATTTTGACGTCGCCGGTAACCACGCCCGATATGACCACGCGGTTGCAGGAAATGCCGGCGTTCCCGCGGACCGTACCGGCCAGGTCTGCCGTTGCGCAGTAAAGCGTCACATCCTTCTCGACCACCGATCCGGGATTGAGACTGATATTCTCACCAATGCCGATCATCGAGCGAGAGATGTAACCGTCGATAGATACGTTTTGCGACAACGTCCGCAGTGACCCGCTGACTTTGCCCTTTACGTAGAGACTCTGGCAGAAAAGATTGGCCGATTGCCCGACTCCGCCCATGAGATCGACGCGATAGCAGAACGCGGTCAGATCTCCGGAAACCTCACCCTGCAGGGTCAATTTGTTGGCGTACACATAGAGGTCGTCGTCGTACTGCTCAAGATTAGAGATATCGACGTATTTCCCCTTCTTAAAGATGGAACCGTCGGAATTCAAGGCAAGCAGGAAGACTGTGGAGAGTGTCAGTACGATCAGACCGATCAGCCGATGCGGCAGGTGAAATCTCGTATTCATCAGGTCACATCCTCTTATCTGCCGGTCGGTCGGTCCTGCAGACATCCAGTGCGAACATTTCTGTCCGCGAGCAGGCAGACCGGAATTTCCCGGCTGTACCCCTTCTTCCTCGTTTACGAACTCCGGCAGCATCAAGTTGCTGCCAATGCGCGGCAAAACAAGCTAAAAACGATTGTCGGCCACGGCCTTACTCGTATATTGGGCCTGTCGACCAGACATCGGAGAAGCAGATGACCTCATCAGCAGCAGCACTCTTGACCGCAGTCGTTCTCACGCTACTCGGCGCAGTTGGCATCTTTATAGGCGTGCTGTGGCGTCGCTGGGGATACACGTTTGCTCCGCTCTTTCGGGTCGTTGGCGTTGTGCTGGCTGCTCTCGGCGTCTGGCTGGTGCTGGACCAGGCAAACGAACTGACTACGTGGGGCGCCATCACTCGATGGCCGTCGGTCGACGGCGTCATCCTAACGTCGCGCGTTGCCGGTGACCGGGCAATTCATCCGGAAATTGTCTACCAGTACACGGTGGCGGACACGACGTATCGCGACTCGACCGGCTTCGATACACCCAGTTTCGGCGGAAAGAGCGTCAAGGAAGACGAATCCGAAGCGATAGTGGCAATGTTTCCGTCGGGCGCAAAGGTGCGTGTGCACTATGATCCCCAGGCGCCGGCGCGCTCGCGACTCCGGGTATCACCGGATTGGTCAATTTACGGCAAGATCGGGCTGGGGGGTGTGCTGCTCGGACTCGGCTTCTTCCTCATCGTCGCGGCTCGCTCGAAAGCGCGCTGATCTTTACCCCGAGAATACAAAGGGGCTCTGGTGGACGTACACAGGCCATCGGCTTTTTGTTGCTTTCCGCACTGGTCCCCCGTAGTGTCGGGTGGCATGGATGCCGATATAAGATGTTGAGACCTTTGTGAATAAGCGCCCGCAGTTCGCTGCGGCTCACGGGCAGACATCGAAAAGACNGGAATGGAATCATGACTATCGATCCCACCATTTTCAAAGCGTACGATATCCGCGGAACCTATCCGAATCAGCTNAATGCCGAAATCGCCTATCAGATCGGCGGCGCGCTGGCCGGTTATCTCAAGCCGAAGTCAATCGCGGTCGGGCGGGATATGCGGCTGAGCAGTACCGAACTGTTCGATAACCTCGCCCACGGCATCACCGATCAGGGTGTGGATGTCATCGACCTCGGGCTGTGTTCCACCGACGGACTGTATTTCGCGGTCGGCAGATTCGGGTTCGACGGCGGCGTCATGATTACCGCCAGTCACAATCCGAAAGAGTACAACGGATTCAAGATTTGCCGGAAGAACGCCGAACCGCTGTCCGGACAGGAGGGACTGAATCAGATTCTGAAAGCGATCCAGGACGGCACCTATGCCGCCAAGTCTCCCTCGCGCGGCGTTATCGCGCGCAAGGATATCGGCGAAGCATATGCCGAGCACTGCCTGACGTTTGTCGATGTGTCGAAGATCAAGCCGTATCGGATCGTTATCGATGCCGGCAACGGGATGGCCGGGCTGACGCTCGGCCCGGTGTTGGAGCAACTGCCGGTCAAGGTGACCCCCCTCTATTTCGAGCTGGACGGAAGTTTTCCGAATCACCCGGCATCACCGATTGAACTGGAGAATCTGGTCGATCTGCAGAAGAAGATCGCTGAAACCAAGGCGGATTTCGGCGTGGCGTTTGACGGCGACGCCGACCGCATGTTTCTGGTGGACAAATTCGGGCGGCAACTCGGCGGCGATATGGTGACCGCGCTGGTCGCGCGGGCACTTCTAAGCAAACATCGCGGCGAAACCGTGCTCTATAACCTTATCTGTTCCCGCGCCGTGCCGGAGCTGATCACCAAGATGGGCGGCACGCCGATCCGCACACGGGTCGGGCATGCGATTATCAAGCCGCTTATGAAGAAGCATAACGCCATTTTCGGCGGCGAGCATTCCGGGCACTTCTATTTCCGGGACAACTGGTTCGCCGATTCGGGATTGATCGCATTTCTTGTGTGCCTCGAATTGATTTCCGTGGAAAATCGGCCGCTGCATGAAATGGTGAAGGAGATCGATCCATTCGTGCGTTCCGGTGAGATCAACAGCCGCGTGGAATCGATTCCGGACCGGATCGCGGCGGTAGCCAATGCGTTCGCCGACGGCGAGCAGGACACGATTGACGGCCTCACCGTGCAGTATCCGGATTGGTGGTTCAATCTGCGGCCTTCCAATACCGAACCACTGTTGCGGCTGAATATTGAGGCAAAGACCCCGGTGCTGCTGGAAGAGCGCAAGGCGCAATTGCTGAAGATCATCAGAGGATAACCATGGATCAGTCGCGCGCCCGCATATTGGTTGTCGACGACGACCCGCTTCTGCTATCGCTCCTGGTAGACACACTCGGCGCCATCGGCTACGCGGCAACCGGCGCCGACGGTGGGCGCAGTGCGCTTGAGATGCTGGAACAGTCCCGATTCGACCTGTTGATCACGGATATCAGGATGCCGGATATCGACGGTCTCCGGTTGCGCGACCGGGTTAAGCGGCTCTACCCGGAAATGCCGGTGCTGTTCATCACCGGCGTGGCGTTCCCCGACATTATCGCTCAGGCGTCGCCCGACGGCGTTCTCGCCAAGCCGTTCCGCATTTCGCAGATCGAGGCGCTGATTGAGTCGGCGCTCGCTTCCACGCCGTTTTCGACCGATTCTCTCTAGTCATTCGACCTCCCTCATAACCCGGCCGGACTTTTTGTTGGCCCCGAACGGCCGCTTCGGTATGCTGTACAAGCACGATAGGAGGACTGAATATGAAATGGGTTACCCGCTCGCACGTGCATGTCGATCGTGTTGCCTGTCCCTGGCTGATTACACGGTTTGTCGACTCCAGTGCCGAGTTTCTGTTTGTTGCGGCCGATCAGGTGGAGGAGGTCGCCAAAAATCAGCAGGCAATACCGTTTGACATCACCGGAGCGGAGCTCGGCCATCATGGCGACTCCTGCTCGTTCGACGCCATCATCCGGAAGTACGGCCTGAAGGACAAAGCGCTCCTTCGGCTGGCCCGCATTGTCAACGCCGCGGACACAGATCGCCTGAGCGCCGAACCGGTGGCTAGCGGCCTGGAGGCGATAGCGGTCGGTTTCAGCGTGCGATATCCGGATGACCGGGAGAATCTCTGCCGTCAATTCGAAGTGTACGATGCGCTCTACGCCTGGTGTCGGTTACAGGTAGCCGGAGAGAAAGTGTAAGTGCAGGCGTGATGGGGTTCGTTCGACGAACAATTGAGTTTTTCGCTCTCAAACGCGGAATGGTCGCGCTGCTGGGGATGGTCATTCTCGTCGGGATGGGAGAGCGGATGGCCGAGCGCTTTCTGCCGATTTACCTGATGGCGCTCGGCGGCGGCGCGATGACTATCGGCCTGCTCAGCGGGCTTCAGAATCTGTTGGGCGCGTTGTACTCCTTTCCCGGCGGCTACCTCTCGGACCGAATCGGCACCAAGCGGGCGCTGCTGGTCTTCAATCTGATGGCCATGACCGGCTTCGTGCTGGTCATACTCATCCCGTCGATCTACGCCGTTTTGCTGGGTGCGTTCTTCTTCCTGGCGTGGAGCGCTATCTCGCTGCCCGCCACAATGGGACTGGTCGCGCGCATACTGCCTTCGCATAAACGGACGATGGGCGTTTCGATGCACTCGCTGGTGCGGCGGATACCGATGTCGCTCGGGCCGTTACTGGGCGGATTGTTTATCGAAATATGGGGGGAAGCAAAAGGGGTACGGCTGGCGTTCGTGGCCGCTCTCGTGATGGCGATCATCGCGGCGATACTCCAACAGATCTTGATCGAAGATGACCGCCGGAATGGCGCTTCGCATAAGGGGGCTGCCGCCGAAAAAAATCCCGCCGTCCTGTTCCGTTTGATGAATCCCAACATGAAGAATCTTCTGATTTCGGACATACTCGTACGATTCTGCGAGCAGATTCCCAACGCGTTCGCCGTTGTGTGGGCGATGAAGACGATTGCGTCGCCGGTGACCGCGGTGGAGTTCGGCGTGTTGACGACGGTCGAGATGGCCACGGCTGTGCTCTGCTATATCCCGGTGGCGTACTATGCGGACAAGACGCAGAAGAAGCCGTTTGTCGTCGTCACGTTTATCTTCTTCACGATCTTCCCTCTCATTCTGTACTTTTCGCGATCCTTCTGGTGGTTGTTTTTGGCGTTCATCGTGCGCGGACTGAAGGAGTTTGGCGAGCCGACGCGNAANGCNCTCATCATGGATCTGGCCCCGACCGGGCGCGAGGCGGCGATGTTNGGNNTGTACTANNTNATTCGNGATACNATNGTNTCNNTNGCGGCNTTNGGNGGNNCNNTNCTNTGGNTGATCAGCCCNGANNNNAATTTNCTNANCGCNTTTGNNTTNGGCGNTNTCGGNACNNTCTGGTT
>PQAP01000003.1:19658-40280 GCA_003105265.1 candidate division GN15 bacterium
CNNNCGGNGTTNANTANNNNANAGGAGNNNANNNATGGAANTNCGCAAACTNGANATNCCNGNNGGCTATNATNNGNNNANNCAGCGNATGNTNGGNCTGTTCGCNGCNCAACTNGANAANCANNTGTNNCGNNTNAANANNGACCTTNANGGNNTNACNNNNGCGCAGTTGGAGTGGCAGCCCGTCCCCGGCATGAACACGATCGGGATGCTGCTGGCGCATCTGGCGGTGGTCGATGTGTTCTGGATTATTGTGGCGACTCGTGAGATACCGCTTGAACCTGACGGCGATGACCTCATTAAGGAGGTGATCGGTATCAGGGGGGATGACGATGGTCTCCCGCTCAAAGAGGACGGCAGGCATCCAAAGACGCTGGCCGGCAAATCGCTGGCCGAGTACTGGGAGATGCTGGATGCCGCCCGTGCCGAGGTGCACAAAGAGCTGCAGCAGTGGACCGATGACTCTCTCGATTCCACGTATGCCTTACGGGACAAGCACATTACCCGCTCGTGGACAGTCTACCACGTGCTGGAGCATTTTGCGGCGCATTACGGCCAGATACTGATGATCAGGCACATGATGCGGGACGCGGGCGTGCTGCCGATGAAGTAAGCGGCGACCTTGCTGCCTCTTTCTCCCACAATTTCGCCCCCATTCGATATCTCGTATGATCCCCCTGCCGCAGACTACTTGCTCCAATGTTGACGCTTGAAGGTCGCCAGCACACCGAGCACCGTCTCGAGATCGTGCAGCGTGTGACTGGCATTGACCTGAAAGCGTATGAGCTGATCACCCTTGGGGACGATAGGATAATTCAACCCGGTCGCCAACACGCCGTGGTCGAACAGGTAGGCCACCAGCTTCGCCGTCTTTTCCGTTTCCCTGACCAATAGCGGCACGACGGGATGCGGGCTGGCCAGCGTTTCGTAGCCGAGCGCGATCAGACCGTTGCGGAAGAACACGGTCATCGAGTGCAGATGCATCAGCAGATCCCGGCCTTCGCTGCTGTCCAGAATGTCGATGGCGGCGACTCCGGCGGCCGCCTCTCCCTGTGTTATCGGGTTCGTGAAAATGTAGAACTGATTTCGCTCGCGGAGATAACGGATGACCTCCTTCGATGAACAGACATACCCGCCATTCACGCCAAATGCCTTGCCGAGTGTGGCAACAATGATATCGACTCCTTTGGCCTGCGTGATTTCCTCGGTACCGCGACCGGTTTTACCGAGAGCGCCGACCCCGTGGGAGTCATCGACGATAACGACAATGCCGCGCAGGAACATGTCATTGTATTTCTCGGCCAGTTCGCAAATTGTCAGAAGCGGCGCAAAGACGCCACGCATACTGAACACACCGTCGGTAACAACGAGAATCGTTTCACACTGGCCAATCGACTCGACAATCTTGTGCTCGAAATCCGCCATGTTCACGTGGCGATACACCTTGCGGTCTTTCGGGCGCGCCAGCTTCATGGCGTTGATAATGCAGTTGTGATTCAGTTCGTCGGAGATGATGATTGTCTCGGGCGTGCACAGCGTGACGATGACGCCGAGCACCGACGTATACGCCGAGCTGGTGAGCAGACAGTCCTCACGATGATGAAACGCGGCCAGCTTCCGCTCAAGTTCGGCGTGCGGTTTGTACGTGCCGCTGATGAATCGCACTGCCCCCGGCCCGACGCCATACTTCTTGGCCGCCTCTTCCTCTGCTTTGATCAACTTCGGGTGTACCGACAGCCCCAGATACGAGTTGGAGTTCATGCGGATGAACTGCTTATCGCCGAATCCCTCGAGCAGAAAGCGGGGACCTTTCTTCTCGGCCGGCGGAATGAAGGCGGTTACGACCCGCTCGTGTCCTTTGGCGGTGCCGGATTCCTCGATGGAGGCGATTTCAGTACTGAGGGTGTCGATGTACTTGGCTAACGACATGTGCGATACTCCGAGAATCTTGAGCTCTGGATTCCCGCTTTCGCGGGAATGACAATCATGGTGAATCCACCAGCATGGCGGGAGCACCAAGAAAAACAGCCCTAATATAGTCGGATTTTGATGGAGGGCAAGACCACAGAATGGGGCAAGCCGTCAATCATAATGCAACTGCCGCCGGACCGAGGTCCAGCGGCAGTCTTTCCCAACACGCGAGAAGGGTACGGAGCTACGCCCCGTACATCTCGACGATTTCCTGCTTGGTCTTGCCAAGTATGTTGTATTTCTTGCCGACCTTGATAAACGCCTCGAGCGCTTTATCCAGATGATGAATCTCATGCCCAGCTGAGATCTGCGTCCGGATGCGNGCCTGCCCCTGCGCCACCACCGGGAAGAAGAACCCGATCGCNTANATCCCTTCCTGGTAGAGATCGCGCGAGACATCCTGCGACAGCTTTGCGTTGAACAGCATCACCGGCACGATCGGCGTGTCCCCTTCCTTCAGCACGAATCCGGCCTCGGTGAGACCCTTGCGCCAGTAGGCGGCATTCTTTTCGAGCTTGTCACGGCGCTCTGTGCTCTTGGAGAGAATATCGAGCACTCTGAGCACGCCTGACACGACCACCGGTGCGATGGTATTAGAGAATAGGTACGGCCGGGCGCGCTGACGGCACATCTCCACCAGTTCCCTGCGACCTGACACACAGCCGCCCGACGCTCCGCCGAGTGCCTTACCGAAGGTAGTCGTGATGACATCCATCTGCCCAACCACACCGTATTTCTCGTGCGTCCCGCGACCGGTCTTGCCGATAAAACCGCTGGCGTGGGAGTCATCCATGAAGATCATGGCGTTGTACTTCTCGCACAGCTCGACCATCTTGTCCAGCGGCGGCGTGTCACCGTCCATCGAGAAGACGCCGTCGGTGATCACCATCCGCATCCGCTTGTCGGCATGAAGCTGGAGTTTCTCCTCGAGATGTTCCACGTTAGCGTGTTTATACGTATCCTGCTGAGCGCTGCACAGCCGCATGCCGTCGATAATCGACGCATGCACCAGGCGGTCGGCGATCATGACGTCATCTTTGGTCAGAACCGCCTCGAATACGCCGGCATTGGCGTCCATGCACGATGGAAACAGAATCGTGTCCTCGGTGCCGAGAAACTCGGTGACCTTCTTTTCAAGCTGGCGATGAATGTCCTGCGTGCCGCAAATGAACCGAACCGATGACATGCCATAACCACGGCTGTCGAGTCCTTCGTGCGCCGCCTTGACCACATCCGGATGGCTGGACAGCCCCAGGTAGTTGTTGGCGCACATGTTGATGACTTTTTTCACCGAAGCGCCCGTGGGAAATTCCACTTCGATATCGGCCGCCTGCGGCGAGTGAATGAACCGCTCCTGTTTGAACAGGCCGGCATCCTGAATCCCCTTCAGCGTCTGCTGATAGGTCCCCCGTACAGTATCGCTAAAACCCATATTGCCTCCAATTGATCATTTCACGTTTGATCACTTTGACAGGTCACACGCTCGTTCACAAAGCGAACTCGCGCAAGACCTGTCAGAACGGGCTCAGCCCGAGCTATTTGAGAAACGACTGCACCAGCGTCACGATTTTATTGACCGAGTCGAATGCCTCCGGTGTCGCTTTGTCATCGGGAATACTGATCTTGTATTTGTTCTCGAGAAACCGCTTCAGCGAAACCATCGAGAAGGAATCGACTATACCGCCGGAGATGAGCGGCGTGTCATAAGTGAGCTCTTCCTCTTCGTCTTCGAGGTATTCGTTCTTCACGTAGGTCAGAACGATCTGTTTCATGTCATCCATATATGGCTCCAATCACCTGTTCGTTGTTGTCTCAGTCATTTTCCAATGTCGACGTATCGCCGATTTCCTCGCCCCACTCTTTAGCGCGCAGCAGCCGCCGCATGATCTTGCCGCTGCGGGTTTTCGGCAGCGACGCGACATATTCAATTTCCTGCGGCATGGCCAGCGGCGACAGTCGCTTGCGAATGAAATTCATGATATCCAGTTCGAGGTCCGGCCCGGCATCGAAGCCGCGTTTGAGCGTCACGAATGCCTTCACCACTTCCATATTGACTTCATCCGGTTTCGCCACGACCGCCGATTCCGCCACCGCCTGATGTTCCAGCAGCGCGGACTCGACTTCGAACGGACTGACCAGATGCCCCGCTGTGTTGATGATATCATCATCGCGTCCGGCGAACCAGAAATACCCCTCTTTGTCGATACTTGAGCGGTCACCCGGCAGATACCAGCCGTTCTTGAATTTGTTCTTGTAGGTCTCCGGGTTGTTCCAGTAGGTGCGCATCATCGCGGGCCATCCCGGTTTGAACGCGATCAAACCAATCCGTCCCGGCTCTGTGATCGGCTCGTAGGTCTTCAGATCGAGCACGCAGGACTCAATTCCCGGAAACGCACGGCCCATCGACCCGGCTTTCACCTTCATGCCGGGGAAATTGGTGATCATGATCGAACCGGTTTCGGTCTGCCAGTACGTATCGTGGAACGGCAGACCGAAAACTCGATTGGACCAATGCACAGCCTCGGCATTCAACGGTTCGCCGACACTGGCGAGATGACGCAGCGACGTGAGCGTGAATTTTTTCACAATCTCGTCACCAGCTTTCATAAGGGAGCGGATCGCGGTGGGCGCCGAGTACCAGACGGTCACTTTGTTCTTTTCGATGAACCGATACCAATTTTCCGCAGAAAAGCCGACATCCTGCACGCACTGCGTAACGCCCAATGCAAATGGAGCGATGATGCCGTACGATGTGCCGGTCACCCAGCCGGGGTCGGCGGTGCACCAGTAGATGTCGTCATCGCGCAGATCCAGCACCCATTTGGCGGTCAGATATTGCGAGATGAGCGAGTAATGCACGTGCTGGACACCCTTCGGTTTGCCGGTAGTGCCGGAGGTGTAGTGCAGTACCGACGGTGACTCGGCGGTGGTGGGATGGATTTCCAGATGTTCAACCGGGGTGGCGTTGTCCAGAGAAAACGGTTTTTCACGCTCCTTGAGTTCTTTCTTGCCGTCGTGGTCGACGATAATCACGTGCTCCAGATACGGCATCTGCGCAAGTATCTTGCGGACTTTGAGTGCGTGCTTGCGCTGAGTGATTATCGCTTTGGTCCTGGCGTCATCGAGCCGTATGAACAGCGACTCATCGCCGAACGCCGAAAAAAGCGGCTGAGCGATTGCACCGATCTTTACCACACCCAGGAAGCCGAGATACAACTCCGGAATCTTGTCCATGAACAGACAGACTCGGTCGCCGGCTCCAATACCGAGGGAGCGCAGGTATGCCCCGATCGTATTGCTGGCCAGCCGGATATCGTTGTACGTGTATTTGCGATCCGGCACTCCCTGGCCTTCCCACAATAGCGCTGTCTTGTTCGCCTTACCCATCTCGCAGATGCGGTCGGTGCAGTACCAGCCGATATTGATCACATTCCCCGGCTGGTACTCCAGTTCCTTCTCGGAGATCTTCCAGTCAAATGATTTCACGCGATCTTCGTATGATCCGAAATGATGCATATATCAGTTAATCCTCTTCTCCTCCAGCGCCACCACCGCGCACGCCAGGTCACGGCATTCTCCCATGGAGAGATGGCAGACAGTCGACTCGCCAAATCTCGCTTTCAGCGAGCCGTGGAGTGTCACGTGTGGCCGGTGAGGAAGTTCACAGTCAATTTCTATGTTTGAGAAAAGTGTCCCCTCGTGCAGGGCGAGGCCGGACGCTTTGAGAAACGCTTCTTTGGCCGCAAAGCAGGCCGCCAGTGCGGCTTTCGGTCGCTTTCGGGCCCGGCAACGGCTGAGTTCCGCCGGCGTGAACAACTGCTCGGCGAGTCCGGGAGTGGAATCGAGACGATTCATCCGGTTAATCGCGACGAGATCGATACCGACACGCGGCGGTGTGGGAAGGTTCATATCAATCTTCTACTGAAGCTTAGCCGTTAGCTTCTCCATCATATCCTTGACCATGCGCGGCATGTCGTACTCCGGCTTCCATCCCCATTCTTTGCGGGCGCAGGAGTCATCCATGTAGTTCGGCCAGGAATCGGCAATTGCCTGACGCACCGGGTCGATGTCATAATCGATCTCGAAACCACGCACGTGTTTCTTGATTTCCGCCGACAACTGCTCCGGCGTGAAATGCATCGCCGAGACGTTGAAAGAGTTCCGGTGAATCAGTTTCGCCGGATCCGCCTCCATAAGCTCAATCATGGCGCGAAGCGCGTCCGGCATGTACATCATGTCGAGATAGGTATCGGACTTCAGATAACAGGTGAATTTCTTGTGCTTGATGGCATCGTAGAAGATCGAGACGGCGTAGTCGGTGGTGCCGCCGCCCGGCTCGGCGACATGGGAAATCAGTCCGGGAAAGCGGACACCGCGCGTGTCGACTTTGAACCGCTTATGATAGTAATCGCACAGCAACTCGCCCGCAACCTTGGTGACACCGTAGATGGTGTCCGGTCTCTGAATTGTATCCTGCGGCGTGCCATCCTGAGGCGTCGATTTGCCAAAGGCGCCGATGGAGCTCGGGAAGAACAACGCGAGATGATACTGACGAGCCGCTTCGAGGAAATTGTACAGGCCGTTCATGTTGATCTGCCAGGCAACACTCGGCCGTGATTCGCCGATTGCGGACAGCACGGCGGCCAGGTGGTAGACAGTGCCGATATCATACAACTGCATGATACGGGTAATGCTGTTGGGGTCGAGGACATCGAGCGTCTCGAACGGACCACTTGTCTTAAGTTCTCCGTTCTCCGGAACCCGGATGTCAGATGCGATCACGTTGGAGGCCCCGTACCGATTTCTGAGCGCCAGCACCAATTCCGAACCAATCTGACCTACGGCACCCGTTACCAGTATCTGCTTCATGTTACACCTTTCACAATTGCCTGACCAATTCACCGCCATTTGGCAGCGTTATCATAGAGTCAGACAGTCATTTGCCTAATTCGCGCCCGTATCCGGGGAGTTGAATTATACTATATACCTGAGAAAAATCAACGCCTGATAGCGGAGGAATTAAGGGATGTTCCAAGTATTGAAACCGTCGATCAAGAGGCCGAAGGCAATCGCGGAAGGAAATTGGGGAGCGGCGACTTCTTCACCGCCCCAAAGGCGATAATTTTGCTCTGGTTTGTACGGACTAGCGGTCGGCGGTCGAGGTCAATACCAGCTTTCTCTTCCATGGCAACCACTTCCGCCCGGCGGGTTGCAGGAATTGGTGGCTGCATTCCATGAACCGGTGCCGGTCCAGAACCGGACATCGAAAACACCGTTCACGTGCGCATTCGGGTTGCTAATCAGGTCGCTCGAATTAAGCGTGGCATAATGGCATTTGTAGCACGCGACGCCTTCACCCGCATGAGTCGAATGCTTGCCCAGAAGCAGTGACGGGTGAATCCCGACATCATGGCACGAACCACACGCGGCCTGGCTGGCCGAGGTCCACACTGGGGCATTCGTGGCCATCCCCCCGGCAAAGTTGCCGTGACAATACGTGCTGGAGCAGGTCCTGCTGGATCGACTCCAGGTCGCTCCGCCGGAGCTGTTGGCGAAATTGCCCCAGACAATTTCGGCAACTGAATCGAGCGCGAAATGTCCCGAGTCAGTCACGTACGTGTACGACAGGTGGCAATCCCGACACTGCAGTGGTCCGGCCAGGGCGCTTCCATTCATGTGCTTGGTATGAGCGCCAACCGCGATCGTGGTGGTGGCCGTCTCGCCTCTTAACCCTTTCGGCGGAGCGCCGGTCTGGTTGTCGATACCGCCGTGACAGTAAACGCACCCGGCGGGCGCGGCGGCATGGCATTTCGCGCACACCGAAGGGTCGGCAGCCGCCGTATCGACCACGCCATTCACGTGAAGCAGACGGTTGACAATGTTTTTGCCGGCATCGACCACGTTAGCGTGGCAATCGTTGCAGGTGAGTCCGTACGACGTAATGTGCAGTGAATGAGCGCCCCCAAGCTGCGCCGGATTGTCGCCCACGTCGTGGCATGACCCGCATGCGGCCTGTCCGGAAGCAGTCCAGTTCGGTGTATTGGTTGTCTTGCCTCCGGTGAAGTTACCGTGGCAGTAGGTTGAACTGCAGGTGTTGGTGGAACGAGTCCACGCAGCGCCGCCGCTCTGATTGGAGATGCTTCCCCACACGACTTCGGCAACCGAGTCGAGTGCGAAGTGGCCGGGATCGGCGACATTTGTGTAGGTCGGGTGACACGCCACGCACTGCACCGAGTCGGAAAACGTTCCGCCGGCCAGATGAATCGTATGCGCACCGACCGCACGCGTGGTGGTCGCTGTTTCCCCTCTCAGACCTTTTGGCGGAGCGCCCGTCTGGTTGTCGGTTCCACCATGACAGTACACGCATCCGGCAGGCGCATCGGCGTGACATCCCGTGCACAATGACGGATTGGCCGTAGCGGTATCGACCACGCCATTGACGTGAAGTGAGCGGTTGGTGATGCTCTTGTTGGCGTCGACTACTCCGGCATGGCAATCATTGCAGGTTAACCCGAACGATGACACATGCAGACCGTGGATGCCCTGCAACTCGGACGGATTTGAGCCGACATCGTGACATGAGCCGCAGTCGGCCTGACCTGTGGCCGTCCAGTTCGGGGTGTTTGAAGTTTTGCCGCCGGTGAAATTGCCGTGGCAATAGGTGTTCGCGCACGTATTGGCATTTCGGTTCCAGTTTGCACCGGAATTCCGATTGGCAAACCCGCCCCAAATGACTTCGGCGACCGAGTCGAGTGCGAAGTGCCCGGAATCAGCCACACTTGTATACGTGAGATGGCAGTCGCCGCAGCGCTGCTCGGCTGAGTTGTGTCCGCCGGTCAGATGCGACGTATGCGCACCGACCGCGCGCGTTGTGGCGGCGGTTTCGCCCCTCAGGCCCCGGGGCGGCGCACCGGTCTGGTTGTCGACTCCGCCGTGACACTGCGTGCATCCGGAGGTCCCCTGCGCGTGGCAGCCCTCGCACTTTGTCGTATCGCTCACCTGCCTGTCTACGCTACCGTTCACGTGCAGATCGACATTCACGATGTGTAGCGCCGTGTCGACGACGTTGGCATGGCAATCGGCGCACTCGAGACCGAACAGCGATATGTGGTATTGATGCAAGGTGCCCAGCTTTACCGGATTCGAACCCACATCATGGCACGATCCGCAGGCGGCCTGATTGTGCCCGTTCCACACCGGCGTGTTGGCCGAGTCACCGCCGCTGAAGTTGCCGTGGCAGTAAACAAGCCGGCAGGTAGCGGTTGAATGAGTGTACGCAGCACCGGCCGCGACTGCAAGGCCGTGGAATGTCACCTCGGCGATGGAGTCAGTTGTTCCCTTGCCGGTCATGATGTTGAAATCAAGATGTGCGGAATCCCAGGAATAGCCGGGGACGACATGGCATGTGTTGCAATCGAAGGCATGGGCAATCGAGGTTGCCGACAAGTGCGCGGTGTGGGCACCGACCGGAACCGAATCCGGCGAGACATAGCCGCGCAAGCTCAACGGCGGCGCGCCGGTATTGTTGTCAAGGCCGCCATGGCAGCGGGTGCACAGGGAATCGACTCCGGGTGCGTGGCACTGACTGCATGCGATGTGGACTTTGCCGCCGCCCAGATCGGAGCCGTGGCAGGACTGACAATGCGAGACGCCGTTGTGAAAGACGACCGTACCGTGAAAATCCGGAGAGGTCTGATCCATCCACGATGCCGGGTGACTGCCGGGAAGAGTGGGAGGCGTGCGGTCCTCGCTGCACCCGAGCGACAAAATGAATATCGCGGCGGTTATGAGCAGCGCAGCATAGACAGGTCGGTGGTGTGGGATCATCATCGCGCTTTTCTATCTACCGGTTTTCTAATCGCCCGCGCCGTGACAGTAGCCGCAGAAGCCCTGACCGCGCGTTCGAGTGTTGACGTGACATTGGAAGCAGAAGTACCCGTCGTCATCGTGCCACGGTCCGTGAGTGCCCAGTTGACCGGAGCGGTCCTCGTGGATACTAGGATCAGTACCCCTGACGCCGTCGCCATCATGATGGCATCCAACCCGGGCGCAAGTAGGATCCTCGGAATCATGGCAGGATTGACAATTTTCGATATCCTCCCGGGCCGCCTGAGCGTGACCGGTGCGCCATGCCGCCAGCGAATGGTTCAGCGGCATACGCAACTGCGCTACATGGCAATCGTTGCAGAAGGTCTTGCTGTCGTGACAGGCAAGACAGTTGGTCACCTTCCCTTTGGCGTCAACGCCGTGGGTTAGCGAGTAGTTGAGGCCGTGTATCTTTCCTTCGGTATTGTCCCCGCGATGGCAGGCCACGCAGCTTTCGTCACCACGGTGGCAGCTCTGACACCATTTCTTGTCGCGATTGGCGGCATCGGCATGCTGCATCCTCCAGTTCGGCGGATGGATATCGCCCAGTGTGATGCGGTCTTCGTGGCAGAGGGCGCACCTGTCGGGTGCTTTGGTACCATCATGGCAGTTCATGCAGTCCGCCATTACCGGAAAGTCTCTGCCCGAGGGTTCATGGCTGGTTTCCACAGCCGCGTGACAGACATTGCAGCCGGTCTTTCGGCCGATATGGGCAGCATGACTGAACACGATCGGGCGGCTCACGCGCGGCAACGCCGATGGCTCGATGGCATTGCGATGGCACATGCCGCAGGCGGTGTCCTGTGACACCTGCTCGTGGCAGGAGGAACAGACGTCCATCGACGGCAAATTGTAGTCGGAGGCGAGTTTGCTGGTGTCGACAGAAGCGTGACAGGTGCTGCACTCCAACCCGTTCCCGATGACGTGGAGTTCATGATTGAAAATGATGTCTCCCTTGATGGGCGCCAGCTTCGCGTCCGGATACGCCAGGGCTGTTCCCAGAATGGCGCCGACTAGCACAACGGCCACGCTTGCACCGATGAGTATTGACTTCATGGTCGTGCCCCTGCCGGTGATGGTTGAATCAGAAATCCCTTGGCGACGCGTAAGAACAGCCGCCAGTCCGACGTATTGATCGCGTTGCGCAGAAATTGTCCTTCCGCCCTGATGGTGAAATCGCGACCCGGCCGGAAGCATATGCCGGCGGTCGCCGCATAGGAGTCCATGAGGGATTCCTCGAGCTCCTGAACGCGGTACCGGCTGAGATCGGTATTGCCGAAGACCGACCACTGTTTCGTGAGGTCAAGATTCGCATAGCCGTAGGCGCCATCGCTCGAGGCCCCCCGACCCTTCTGATGCCGCCAGCCAAGTCCCCAGTTCCCTGTCGCCACTCCCAGCGTGCTGTAGAGCGTGGTAATTGTACCGGTGAAAGAGACATTGGCGCTGCCGTCGACCGCAAGTGATCCGTGGACAACTCTTCTGAGACCCAGCCGCGCCAGCCGGTAGCGATCGAATGCGACAACACTGAACAAACTGTTGGAGCGGACATACGGCTCGCGCCAGACGAACTCACCGCTCGCATACCACTTGTTCGGACTCACGCTGATACGGGCGCGCAGGGTGGCGAACCGGCTGTTAGCCAGGTCATATGTTGCCTGCGCGTACGCCTGGAGTTTCCTTCGCGAGTGCGCGAGATCGAGGCCGACCGCTTTGTACGAAGTGGAACCGTCGTACCTTCGGAGCAGCCCATCGACGCCCCAGTAGGTGGCATCATTGATCCGCCCGCTCATCCGGACGCCGGCCATGCCAAGGTCCGAGAAGGACCGAATTTCATCCGGTTTGACGCTGAGCACCTGGCTGCCGCCGAAGGCCTCAAACTGAAATCTGCGCCCGAGCTTGATTTGCAGCGTGCCGCCGTCGATCAGCGCGGAACCGAGATTGGAGAATCGGAATTGGCGGCCAACGAAGATATTCGTGTGTTTGATCAGACCGGAGGACTGAAGATATGTCTCGTACACATACAGCTGTGAAACGGCCGCGGGGCTATTGTCGAGATCTTTTCGCCACCTCAGATTGGTGCGAACCAGCAGGTATTGTGATGGTCCGGATGGAATGGTGAGTGAGGCGCGGAGGGCGTTATAGCTTTGAACCCGACTATAAGTGCCGTCGTCGAGGAAGTACCAGTCGGTCGACAATGAGCCCGTCAGCTTTGACGTGCCCCTGGCCGAAATATGAGACGCCGATGCGATGACGGCGAGCGAAAGCCCGCACGCAATCCACCGACCGATACCCCGAACACCGCGCATGCGTAAAATCATACCCTGTACACACCTATATTATCATATATGAAGGATTTTAAAAATGATATTTTCTGCAGCTTGTTGTCCAGCTTAAAACTGCAGCTTCTGCGCCGGATCCGAGTCGCTGCACAAAAGGAACCGGCATCCTGACTCTCGATAGGATGCCGGCGAAGGTAGGTTGAAAGGCGAATCTCTACATATTCATCCAGTAGCTCAGTTTGAGGAGGAACACGTTGTCGCTGCCGCGGCCGAGTAACCGCTTCAGGTCACGCGAGAAGTCGAGATTGTTGACTGTCGGGTCGTAGACTCCGTTGGCGCGGGTCCAGACCAGATACAGGGTACTTCCCGGCATGTATTCCCAGCGCAACAGGGCCATCGTGTTCAGCGCCGAATAGTTGTAGTCGGTGTTCCAGCCGGCAAGGGCAGGATCGGCAAAGTAGGAGTTATCGGCGAAGCGATAGAACCGGTAGTCGAAATAATCGAGGCCGTTGAGAAGTCCCTGGGCTGAAACCTGAATCGACAGATTCTGGTTGAAGAGTACACTTCCCGAAAGCCCCAGATTCAGAGTCGAGTAGTTGAGCGTACCGAATACCGGCTCGCCCATGCTATTGCTGATCCATCGCGTGCTGTTGCCGTAGTAAGTGTAGCTGGAACTGAGAATGAGCTCGATATTGCTTTTCGGCTTCAACGTCAGGTTAGAGTGAGCTCCCCACCAGTCGCCGCCGCGATCGGTGCCGTAGGCGCCGCCGAGATGGAACGAGAGGTTCTTGCGCGGGTCGGTATTGCCACACATGTGGAAGCTATAAGTCGGGTAGACGGGCCAGATCCACAGGCCGTTGCCGCGCGTCTCCTCATCGCTGTATTTCTCTCCCTGCACTTCGACGCTGGTATTGATTGACCAACCATTGGTGAATTCCAGATAATTGTTGATATCCCCGCTTCGCATGATGTTTACGCCGTCATAGTTCCAGCGCGAGTAGATATTGAGGTTGCTTTGGGAACTCTGGACTATCCACCAGGGTTCGGTGGTTCGGTACTGTACCCAGCCGATGAAGGTCTTGGCATCGGCCCGCGCATTGTATCCCAGGCGGTTCAACTGCAGATCGGGGCTGTTGAACCGGGCAGAAATGGAAGCCATGACATGTCGGCCGGCTTTTCTCTGGAGCAGTGAGGCGAATCCGTATCCGGTCTTGCCGGTGCCGACACTGCTGAAGACACTCTGTCCCCTGAGTATCCAGTTGCGGTCGTTACTGACAAAGCGCCAATCGATGCCTCCGGTAGTGGCGGGTCGTACTCGATCCTGCGTGGCCACCGTCAGCATGCCGCCGACAAAGGAGTTTCGTAAAATGTTCTGCTTGACTCGAATGACGGAGTAATTGGCAACCGGTTCGACTATCCCCTTTCGGTAGGTCGTATCTCTCGCGATCCAGTCAGTCGTATCCCCGGCCGTATCGAGTTCCGGCGTCCAGCCCGATAGCGCGGCATATTCCGCTTTCTCCTGAGCGGTCGTCGCGGTGAGGACAGCGATCGTCGTCTTGTCCGAGAGTTTGCCGGTCAGTTTGGCGGCGCCGAGAATCGTGGTTGCGCTGGGACGATCGGTTTCAAAGCCGAAATCGCCGTCATAGTACCCGTACGACGGGTCGCTGAGCGCGTACCGCGGCGGGCGGCCGATGCGTCGAGAATAGAACAGCGTGTAATCGGTACTGAACAGGTCGGCCCCCTCTTGGAAGAAGGGACGCTTTTCCTCATAGAACGTTTCGTAGGCAGATAGATTGAGTACCGGCTGATCCAGTTCGACCTGTCCAAAATCCGGATTGATGGTGGCATCGAGAACGAGATCCGACGATATCCCGTACTTGACATCCACGCCGGTGTTACCGCCGTAGGTGCGGCCGTCAGCGTTGCGGAGCGAGCTCGGTTCGCTTTTCATGCTGCTGACTCCGTAGGGCAGCACTTCGAGGTGCCGAGCCGGCCTGATGTTGTCGATACCCGTGAGGTGTCCGAAGCGGGAGGTGAAACCGGCTTGCGACAGCGGTGAGAAGCTCCACCGGCTCTCTTCTTTCCGGCGGCCAACATAGCGATAGAAGTTTATTCCCCAGGTCTGCGTGTTCGCTTCGGCGAAACGCAGACAGTGGTAAGGGATGCGCATTTCGACGCTGTATCCCCATGGCTGTAAGCGCGCCCGCCCCTCCCAGACGCCGTCCCAGGTCATGTCCGAGCTCTCATCATTGTATAGCCGGGAATCCTGGAGAGCGCCGGAGACATTCACAACGAACTCATTGCCGGATTGATGATCATGGAACGGATCAATCGCGGCTTCGACATAATCTGCTTCCGAGTAACGGTCCCTGCGCACCAACTGACTGACGATCTGATCCGGACGCGAATCAAAACACCAGAACGCTATGTAGAGGGCATCGTCGTCGTACATAACGGCGACGGTGGTCGATTCGGTCGCGGGCTGACCCTCGTTGGGGACTTTTTGAGTGAAGCCGCGCGCTAACGGAACCGCGCACGTGTCCCAACCGGGCTCGCTGAGGTTTCCGTCGATCTGCGGCGTGTGACCATTTACCCGGCAGGCCTTAAGTTCTCGTACCGGGGAGTCCGTGGTAGAAACTGATTGGGTGAGCGGCGAGGCCGCGAGAAGCAACAGCGAAGCGGCAACGAGACTGCCCTGCTTGAGCCAACGATACATACAGCAACTCCATAGTGTCGTTCCCAACCGCATTCAGGAGATTCTGCTGATATCTGACGATAAATACGGGAGGTTCAAGGAGAAGTTTCGCCACAATGGAAATTTTCAGGACCGGGAGGAAGGAATGCCCCCGGGATCGGGTCGGCCCGCCGGACAGGTCATCGCCTGCGGCATTCCGCGCAACCGCAGGCGCGACAATCGTGCGAGATCGGACACCCGCAAGAGCGTTGCGGGGCAAGAGATATTACTTACACGCGATAGGTGTCCGGGCGCCAGTCGGTGATCGCCCGCTTGATATCATCTTCGGAAAGACTCTCGTCGGCGGCTCGTTTGGCCAGCGCGACAAACTCGGCATCGGAGGCAAAGCGCAGCCCGATGATCTGCCGGATAGTCAGTCGGGAGTCCAGCAATTTACCCGTCATCACGTAGTGCCGGAGATTCTCCTCCGACCGAATGGCGCGGTCCTGAGCTTTCAGCGCAAAGGAGCGCGCAAAGATGGCCAGCAGAATCATGCAGAGGACCAGTACGAAAATCAGGGCGGCGCTGTAAAGTCGCTGGTGGTCGCCAAAGGACTTGTAGAGGTTGACGCATGATCCGATGAGTGTCAGCAGCAGCACGATCATTAGTACCGCGTGGTACAAGAAAACCGTTCGGCGATGGTTGGCATAGGTCTGAACCGGCATGGTTACTTCTCCTTGTAATAATTCACGAGAAAGCCAGAGAGAATCTCGCGGCCGTCGGTCGAGGAAGTCAAGACTAATCTGGGAGGACGGCCTACGCCGGCCGGGGATGCTCAGGCCGGCTGCAGGGGCACGACCGGGGACGGCGGCTGGACTTTGGGTGAGAATGGAGAGTCGAGCTGCTCTCTGATCGCGCGGGCAATGACATCGACGGTGTACGGCTTGCGCACATAGGCACCGGCGCCGAGGCGCTGCATTTCCTGCACCCGCTCAGTGGCGGAATAGCCACTGACCACGATGGCCTTCTGATCGGCTTTTCTCCTGAGGATTTCACGATAGGTATCGAGGCCGTCAAAACCCGGCTCCATGATCATGTCAAGAACCACAAGGTCAACCTTGTGCTCCTGCAGGAAGGCGATAGCCGCGTGTCCGTTTTCGGCCGTTTCAACCTGGTAACCGAGACTTGAAACGATCTCGCGGGCCAACTCGCGCTGTACGGCTGAATCATCCACCACCAGAATTCGCTCGTTACCGCCGGCAGCCGCAACTGCGACCGCGGTCGTCTCCAAACGGGATTCACACACGGGAAACAGGAGCAGGAATTCCGTGCCCACACCGACTTCCGAGATCACGTCGTAGTAGCCGTGGTGATCCTTGACGACGCCGTACACGACCGAAAGCCCCAGTCCGCTGCCGCTGTGACCCATCGTCTTTCTGGAGTAGTACGGTTCGAATATCTTGGGCAGGTCCTCGGGACGTATACCGGTGCCGGTGTCCCGTACCCGCAGCAGCACGTACTCACCGTGTTCGAACTTGGCGAAACCGCTGGGAAGGGCTTCGACATGCTTCTGTTCGGTTCGAATCGTGAGCGTCCCGCCGTTCGGCATCGCTTCGCACGCGTTGGTCATGAGATTCATGACTACTTTGGTCAGGTGCACCGAGGAACCGCATATCGGCTTCAAATCGTCGCCAAGGTGAAGTTCTATGCTGACATCGGGGTGCCGCTCTTTCAGCCCGGTGAATGCGGTCGACTGCAGATAATCGGTGACCACATCATTCAGCGACATCGGCGCCATTTCGTATCGTCCGCGGCGAGCCAGTGTCAGCAGGTCCTGAATGATGTCTGAAGCATCCTGCGCGGACTTCATGATTTTCTGGGCCCGGGCGGCAAGTTTCGAGCCGGAGTCCAACTCCCGCATCAGGAGTTCGGAATAGCCCACCACCGGACCGAGCATGTTGTTCAGATCGTGCGCCACGCCACCGGCCAGCACACCGAGCGATTCCATCCGTTCGGCGCGCTCGAGCTTCTCCTGCAGGACCCGTCGCTGGTCCTCGGCACGCTTACGCTCGGTGATATCGCGAACAATGGCGAGCAGCGCCACTTCGCCCTGGATATCCAGCCGATTCAGGGCCACCTCGGCATCGAATGGCGTGCCGTCCATGCGGCAATGCCGCCACTCGAAGAACTGGGGCTGGAAATTGTAGGCGGCGCTGATCTTCTCCAGCGCTTTCTCCCTGGAGCTCTGTCCGTCCGGTTGAAACTCGGGTGAGAAACGGTATGGCGGCTGACCGACAATCTGCTCCCGCGTGCAGCCGAACATCATCTGGGTGGGCACGTTGCAATCGACGAATTTGTCCTCTTTCATCAGGAAGATCGCGTCGTTGGCCGCCTCAAATACTGCCCGGTACCGTTGCTCAGAAGCGACCAGTTCTTCTTCGGCCGCCTTCTGCGCCGTGATATCGCGGGACACGAACAGCATGGCATCCTGCCCACTCAGGTCAAACGTGCTGACGCTGAGGTCGGCAGGATATATTGTGCCGTCCTTCTTGCGGAGCAGCGACTGGTAGTGCAGGTGTCCTTTGCTGTGGATATCCGCGAGAAGCGCGTCCAACCCCTGCGGCGTGCGATTTGAGAGCCGGCCTAATTGCAGACCGAGGATTTCTACCCGAGGATAGCCGGTCTGGCGACAGGCAGCAGCATTGGCTTCGATAATGCATCCATCATTGGCGGCGATGACGATGGCATCGGTAACGGTATCGAAGAGACTCCGGTACTTGGCTTCGCTCTTCCTGATGACTCGTTCCGCCATTTTGCGCTCAGTGACGTCGTTCATCGTTCCGAGCATCCGGAACGGCTCACCGGTTTCCCGACGCAGGAAGACACCCGTATCCTCAACTACAACATAGAAGCCGTCTTTGCGCCTCAACCGGTATTCGACGCAGTAACGCCCGTTCCCTTTGGCGGCCTCATCGAGAAGCTGTGTCGCTGTCGGCCGATCTTCAGGATGAATCAGTTCTTCCCACTTCATAATGTCGGTGGTACGGAATTCTTCCGGCGTATACCCGGTCAGGTGCTCGATAGCGCCCGCCCAATGGATGGCGCCGGTGGCGACATTCCAGTCATAGACCATCTGGCCGGTCTGCTCCGAGGTCACGCGGTAGCGCTGTTCGCTTTCGGAGAGGGCCGACTCCATCTGCTTGTGGCGCTCGATTTCGATTTCCAACCGTTCCCGTTGATCGAGGAAGGTGCCGATAAGTTCGCCGATTCGACCGAATTCGGACCGATACTGCAGGAGGCGATCCAGGGATTGCGGGTCCTTGTCGACCAGTCCGGAGGAGATCAAACGCAGCGGCCGATTGATCCAGAAGTACACCGACAGCCCAAGGACTACCAATACGATCGCCGCAAAGGCGAGCAGCCACCGGAGCTCCCGGCTATGGTAGTCCTGGAGTTCCGCCTGTACGGCCGATACCGCTTTACAGTGGAGCGTGGCGATCGTCGACCCGTCGACTCCCGGCAACGGCAGAGTGTAGCAGTAATCCCCGGCCCTGCTGCTTCCGACTTCGGCCGAATCCGGATCAGGCACACCGGCGCCTATGAGCACGGCGGAAACATCGGCAAGATTGCCCAACTCGTTGACAAAATCGGTCGACCAGACTTGTCCGGCGGCGAAATATCCCAGAGGTGTCGTTCTCCGACTCAGATCGGCAGTTGGCTGAATCGGCGCGGTACGAATTTCCACGTATCCCTGAGTGGTCAGCACGAAGAAATGGTCAAATGGCTGCTTCTTTGAGGCGTTCTGAACGGCCGTGATCAGAGCGGACTCGGCAAAGATATTCGGGTGATCTGACGTGGACACTCCGTACATTTGCCGGCCGGACGAGTCAAAGATAGTGACCATGTCTATGCGATAGGTAGCGAGGCAGGTGCCGAGGTTTTCCGTCCCCCATATGCTATCGGGATGTGCCACAAATGACGCCATTTCATCCCAGTACGTGTAATCGTAGGCCACGGTTTTGAGCGCTTCGCCGCGCAATTCGACAAGTTCCGCAGTCTGCACCGCCTTCTCGTGTTTTTTGTCCCGGAGAAGAAGGTCGGCCTTTGCATATTCCGACTGCTGCCAGAGGTAAGCGCCGAGAATGACTATCGCAATGATGGCCGAAAACAGAAGGATGAATCGCGTCTGCGTCCTCGCGAAGATCATGAGTGCCGACCTCTTGAGAAAGCGGCCGGTTTCCCGACGAGTGCGTGCACGTTGCAGTTATTCATTTGCAGCCACAGGTGTTCCGATTCGCATCTACCGATAGGACGGCGATGATTTAGTTAATCGGCATTCCTTGCTTGAGGTTACCAGTCCATTCTATTATCGTCAGGTCCGGTATCGGCTTTAGTAGCTGTCAGATATGAAGTTAATGCGATCAACCGGCCATACGTGCCACAGGTTTCGGCCGCCGACGCGGGGGCGGGCGCAGACTTAGATCGGGAGTTCCCTATGGTAATCGGCTTCGTGCAGTATTCTCCGATATTTGGAGACATTCAGAGGACACTCTCCACTCTCGAACGCCTCAGTGTCGGGTTCAGCGGGGCTGATTTGCTGGTGCTGCCCGAACTCTGCAGTACCGGGTACAACTTCCTGTCCGACAAGCAGGCTCAGGAATTGTCCGAGCCGGTTGACGACAGCGTTCTTCTGCGCTTTCTGGCCGGGCTCTGCTCTAAAAACAAGCAGTACATAGTTGCCGGTTTCAACGAACGGGAAGGAAATCACCTCTACAACTCGGCCGCGCTGGTTGGTCCAAGCGGACTGATCGGCGTCTATCGGAAGATTCATCTGTTTCAAAATGAAAAGGACTGTTTTCTGCCGGGTGACAAGGGATTGCCGGTATTCGAAATCGGCAAGGCGAGAATCGGCATTCTCATCTGCTTCGACTGGATATTCCCCGAAGTCTGGCGGATTCTTGCGCTCAAGGGGGCGGATATTATCTGTCATCCATCCAATCTCGTGCTGCCGTGGCTGGCTCAGCGCGGTGTACCGGCGCATGCGCTCATGAACAGGGTGTTCACGATCACAGCCAACCGTACAGGTACCGAGCGCGATCTCACCTTCACGGGAAGATCAATCATCTGCGATACTGCGGGTCTTGTAGTTGCGTCCGCAACTGGGGATGAAGAATGCGTGCGGATGATTGAAATCGACGTCGCGGCCGCCCGCAACAAGAGCGTCACCAGCAGAAACGATATCTTTGCAGACCGGCGTCCCGATCAGTACCGACTCCTTTGCGAACCGCCAAAAAGCGGTAACCGCTGAGCGTTCCTGCTTCTCCGATGTCAGGTCGTGCCGTGCTCAGTACGGCCGATAATCTCGTTCTGCAAGCTGGTTCCCAGATCCACGAAATAGTCGCTGTAACCGGCTACACGAACAATCAGGTCGCGGTGTTTCTCGGGTTCCCGCTGCGCACTGCGAAGTGTCTCCGCCGTCACGACATTGAATTGAATGTGATGCCCGTCCATCGAAAAATACGCCCGCACGAGATGGGCGATCTTGGCGATTCCCTCGTCGTCTTCGAGCAACTGCGGTGTGAACTTCTGATTCAGAAGGGTGCCGCCGGTGCGCAGATGATCAATCTTGGCGGCCGAACGCAATACGGCTGTAGGACCCTTGCGATCGGCTCCCTGAACCGGTGAGACTCCCTCGGACAGAGGTTCGCCGCAATGTCGACCGTCGGGCATCGCTCCGACTACACTTCCGAAGTAGATATGGCACGTGGTGGGCAACAAATCGACGCGGAAATGCCCGCCCTTGCTGTTCGGTCGGCCGTCGATCGCGGCAAA
>PQAP01000004.1:0-35108 GCA_003105265.1 candidate division GN15 bacterium
ATCAATACCCGGATTCCGGCGTGTGGCACTCAGTGCACTTGGATTCCTTCCAGGCGTCGCCGATATCTTCCGGGTGCTGGAATTCCAGTCCGGCGATATTGCTGGTCAGCTTGGTCAGATCTTCCGACGGTCCCTGCGCCACTATCAAATGACAGGTGAAGCAGTCGGAGCGAATCTTCTCTCCCTTATCGTTCACTTTCACCTGATCATGACACCGGAAGCAACCGTCGTTGACGAAATGGCTCAGGTTGTTTTCGCGGGCGCGATAATCGGTCTTCATCTCCGGGAAGAAGTTCTCTTTGTAGATCGTCTGAATGGTCGCGATTGCCTGCGCGATCTCGGCGCCGCGATCCTTGGCGACATCCGGATACTTCTCCTGGTAGTAGGCGGTGAGCTTTTCCGATATGGCCGCGACGGCCTGATCGGTCTTCAGATACGGCGCGTTCAGCACGTCCAGTCCGACCTGACGGATGTACGGCAGCTTGGTTGAGATAGTGCCCGACGACAGGGCGAGATTGAGAGCGGTGGCCGGCGCCAGGAATTTGTGACTCGGACGGTTATGGCAGTCCATGCAGTCAAACCGGCGAATCTCGGTCTTCGGATCGTTGGGGTCCGGGTACTTGGCGTTCGGGTCTTTGTATACAGTTGTGTCGCCGCCGGGGCTGATCGTGCGCACCCATGGTATGATTTGCCGCTTGGGATCGGTGGCGATGTACTCAACCTTGCTGGAGGCGATCATGTGCCAGTGAATGCCCTCAAGTTTGCCGGTGCGCGGGTTGCCGCCGCCAACTTTCACCAGCATGCTGATGGTGTACGGCGAATTGGCCTCGTCGGTACGGTAGTACGTATGAGTCGTGTACTTGTCACCCCAGAACTGCTTTGGCCAGTGGCAACGCTCGCAGGTTTCCTGCGCCGGGCGGAGATTGTGCACCGGCGTCTGAATGGGACGGGAGTACGTATTGAAGGCCGTGGCAAATAACTGCCGGGTGCCGTCGATTTTTGAACGGACGAAGAACGATGCCCCCGGACCGATGTGACACTCAACGCAGGGAACACGGGCGTGCGGCGAGTTCAGATAGGTTACATACTGCGGTTCCATCACCGTGTGACACGTCTTGCCGCAGAAGGCGACCGAATCGGTCGCTTCGTAGGCGCGGTAGCCGCTGTAACTGACCACGAGAATCAGGACCGCGCTGAACCCGAGGAACAGCCACAGGTTGCGCATGTAGGTCGGATCGGACGGGTCGATCCGGAGACTGAACCGGACATGCTCGCCCCGCTTGCGCGCCGCCCGTACCTGAAAATAGACGGCGAACAGGAACAGGATTGCACCGATCGTGATCACTGCCGGGGCGATCACGAACGTCACCAGAGCGCTGTATGGATTGTCCGAGCCGGAGGTCATGTCGATCAGAAAGAGAATGGCGAAGACAAAGGCCCCGGCGACAAACAACGCGCCGCCAAAGGCGGCCAGCGGGTGCCGGAACAGAGAGCGCCGCGGGAGAGTGGGCTGTGTATCCATGAGCTATCAATATCCTGTCGTCATAGGTTCAAATCCGGCGGCAATATATACCGGACTGAAAAAGTCGCAACTGCTTTTGCTGGCGGCGCTCGCGGTGCGCGTTACCCGAGTATGGCTCTGAACGCACTAGAAAGATCCGGATGCTCGAAACAGAAACCTGCGTCCGTCAACCGTGCGGCGACAGCCCGCTGGCCGGCGAGAACGAGACTATCGGCCATCTCACCCAGCGCCAGCCGCAGAATCGGCGCCGGGACCGGAAAGATGGCCGGCCGGTGGAGCACCCGGGCCAGCGACTTTGTGAATTCCGCGTTGGTGACCGGATTCGGAGAGACGACGTTCACCGGTCCGGTGATCCGGTCGCCGGTGATCGCAAACTCAATCGCCCGCACGGCATCCTGAAGCGTAATCCAACTCCAGTACTGGTTGCCGGAACCGAGCGAACCGCCCAGTCCAATCCTGAACATTGGGAAAAGCCGTTCCAGTGTCCCACCGTGCCGCGACAACACCATACCGGTACGGGTGCAGACAACCCGCAGTCCGAGCGGCATCGCCTTCATCGCCTCGGCTTCCCAATCTCGGCAGAGATCACTCAGGAATCCGCCGCCGGGGGCGCTGGTTTCGGTCAGCAGTTCATCGCCGCGATTTCCGTAGTACCCGACCGCCGACGCGCTCACCAGAACGCGCGGGCGATGGTCCAATCGCGAGATCGTATCAACCAGCAGCGCTGTGCTCTTGATGCGGCTGTCGCGGAGGCGTCGTTTCTGCTCGGGTGTCCAGCGCCGGGCGCCGATATTTTCGCCGGCCAGATGAACGATGACATCGACAGCGCGCAAAGCTCTGATATCGCACTCGCCCGTTTCGGGATTCCAGGCGTAATGGCCCCGACCGGTATCGGCGTCGGAACGAGTCAGCGTGACGATGTCATGGCCCGCGCCGGTGAGCCGCTCGACAAGAGCTGTTCCGATCAGGCCGCGGGCTCCGGTAATGAGTATACGCATTGCCTGCCCTCTCTTAAGTCGTTCGTTTGTGGAAGCGCAACAGTGCGAAGCTGAATATGAGCGTTCCGAATATGGCGAGCGCGACCACGTTTTCGTAGAGATCCCACAGGTTGGAGCCCTTGAGCATTATGCCGCGCACGATTTCTATGTAAAACCGCATCGGGTTCACCATGGTGACGTACTGCAGCCAGACCGGCATGTTCGCGATGGGCGTGAGATAGCCGGAGGTCAGCATCGTGAAAATGGAAAAGAACCAGGCCAGAAACATGGCCTGCTGCTGCGTGTGCGTGATGGTCGATATGAACATGCCCAGGCCGAGCGTCGACAGCAGATACAACAGGGTCAGCACCACCATCAGCGGCAGCGAACCGACAAACGGCACGTCGAACCAGAAAACGCCCGCGGCCAGCGCGATCGCCATGACCAGCATCGCGGTAATCACGAACGCAACGATCTTCCCGAAAAGCAGGGTCACCGACGAAATCGGGGTCACAAGCACCTGTTCGAGGGTCCCCATCTCCCGCTCGCGGACAATGGACATGGACGTCATCATGAGCGTGAGCATGGTGAGCAGCGTGGCCACAATTCCCGGTACCATGAAGAAGACCGATTCGGCTTCCGGATTGAACATGAACTGCGAGCGGAATTCGACATTGGGATGCAGCCCGACCGCATCGTTGGAAAACCGCTGGATTATCTGCGAGGCATACCCGGTCCCCGTGCGCCCGGCGTTGGCATCGGTGCCGTCGGTGATCCAGCCGATCTTGACGGGCCGCCTCAGCTGCAAGTCTCTCGCAAAGTCGCGCGGGATAATGAGCGCCATCTGGGCGTCACCCTCACGGAATCGTTCCTCCAGTCGCCACAGGGGGACGTTGCTGCCGTTCAGCGCGCGGTCGACGGGAATGAAGTAATCACCGGCTCCGAGTTGAGTCACCAGCTGGCGCGAGGCCTCGGAGCGGTCCGCGTCATACACGTCGACCTGCAGCAATTTGACATCGGTATTGACGGCGTATCCCAGCACGATGATTTGCACCAGCGGCAGGACAAACAGCATGCGGAGCGTGTTGCGATCCCGCCGCGCCTGCGTGAATTCCTTCCTGATGACTCCGACAAACTGGCGCCACATATCAGCCAATCCTCGTTTTGAATCGCCGGATTGCCAGAAACAGAAACAGGATCATCAGCAGTGCGAGGAATCCCGCCTGCGGCGCCAGCACGGCGAAGCCCGACCCCTTGAGCATGATTCCGCGAATCATCTTCAGGAAGTAGGTGGCCGGGACAATCCGACTGATGATCTGAAGCGGGATCGGCATGTTCTTGATGGCAAACATGAAGCCGGAGAGCATGATGGTCGGCAGCATGGTGAGCAAGAGCGCAAACTGCATGGCCAGCTGCTGGGTCGGTACGGCCGTTGAAATGAGAATGCCGATAGAGAGCGCGGTCGTGACATAAATCAGCTCGAACCCGAGCAGGAGGGGGAACGAGCCGACAAAGGGAACACCAAACAGCAGCTTGGCAAAGATCAGCACCAGCAGTCCGTCGAGGAACGCAATAACGATGTACGGCAGAAGTTTGCCGATCAGAATCTGGGTCGGGGTAACCGGGGCGGTCAGGAGCTGTTCCAGCGTACCCATTTCCTTCTCACGGGCAATCGTAATCGAGGTCAATAGCGCTGAAATCATCAGCAGGATGATCGCGACAATCCCGGGAACGAAGAAGTGCGACGACTGCAGGTCCGGGTTGAACAACACCTGCTGCGAGAGCTTGACGCCGGGGACGGTCGTTTCCGGCGGCAGGCGGTCGAGCAGAAACTGGTTGAGGATGACATTGCTGTAACTCTGCACAGCGGCTGCCTGCGAAACCTCGGAGCCGTCGATAATCAACCCCAATTCGAACGGTTCGCCGGTATTCAACGCTTTGGCGAAACCGGGCCGGATGAGGATAAACCCCGCCGCATGGGAGGCCCTGAGGATCTGGTCCGGATCGCTCAATTCCGGCGAGTGCGGTGTCAGAAAGAAATAGCCGGATTTGAGAATGCGGTCGATCAGGGCGCGCGACTCGGGAGTGTTGTCTTTGTCGACATACGTCAGCGGGATATGCTCAATATCCATGTTGATGGCATAACCGTACAGAAAGGTCATCATGACCGGCATGACGAAGATGATAATGAGCGACCGGAAGTCCCGCAGGATATGGTACATCTCCTTTTGAGCGATGAACTTAATTTGCCGCATCGGTCACTCCCTGCGGGCGGATGAGATTGATGAACATATCCTCGAGGTCACTCGCGCGATGTTTCAGCACCAGTTCCCGGGGAGCGCCGATTTCGACCAGCTTCCCCATGTGCATGATGGAGATGCGGCCACAGTACTCGGCTTCGTCCATGTAGTGCGTGGTGACAAAGACGGTCGTGCCGGTCTCAGCCATGTCGTAGAGGAGCTTCCAGAAGGTCCGTCGGAACACGGGGTCCACACCGGCGGTGGGTTCATCGAGAAAGACAATGGTCGGCTTGTGAATGACGGCGACCGCCAGCGCCAGACGCTGCCGCCAACCGAGCGGCAGCCGCCCTGAAATGCGGTCGATGAATTCCGAGAGGGAGAGCAGCTCGGCCAGTTCCTCGATGCGTGCCTTGAGCGTAGATTTGTCCAAGCTGTAGGTATGGCCGTAAAAACTCAGATTTTCGCGCCCGGTTAAATCGGGATAGAGAGAGAACTTCTGCGACATATACCCGATCGTGCGCTTGATCCGTTCGGACTGCCTGAGAATATCGAAACCGCCGACCGTCCCGGTGCCGGAAGTCGGCAGCAGAAGCCCGCACAGCATCCGGATCGCGGTGGTCTTGCCGGCGCCGTTGGCGCCCAGGAATCCGAAGATTTCACCGCGCCCGACGGACAGCGAAAGATTATCGACAGCCGTGAACGTCCCGAATTTTCTGGTCAGATGGTCGATCTCAACCGCGTTGCCGTTCATGCGCCGGTCTCCATGAGTTGAATGAACCGGTCTTCCAGCTGCGGTTCGATTCGATTGAGCAGGGTCGGGTCGATTCCGGCGTCGCGCAATTGAGGAGCCAACTGTTCCAGAGTCGTGCCCTCCGCGAGATGCAGGTGAAAGCCGGCTCCGAATCGGCGGGGTGTCAGGCCTTGAATCTCCGTCAGGCGGCGAAGCACATCCCGGTTGGGAAGGTGCTCAAGCAGATAGATGTTGCCGCGAAACGCCTGTGCCAGCGCCTCCGGTGTGCCTTCGGATAGTTTCCGACCGGCAAACATGAATGCCGCGCGGTCGGCTCGAAGCACCTCATCCATGTACGGGGTGGTCACCAGGACAGTCACCCCCTGGCGTTTCAATTCCAGCAGCATGTCCCAGAACTGTCGGCGTGAGAGTGGATCGACACCCGTGGTGGGCTCATCGAGAATGAGGATCGACGGATCATGGATAAGCGCGCACGAGAGCGCCAGTTTCTGTTTCATCCCGCCGGAGAGCGCGCCGGCCCGCCGAGCGGCAAACGGTCCCAGATTGGAAAATGCGTACAGCGTATCCCGTTTGCGGCGAAACGCCTCGCCGGTCAGGCCGTAGATGCCCGCGTAGAATGTCAGGTTCTCCTCGACACTCAGGTCCATATACAGCGAGAACGATTGCGGCATATAGCCGAGAACCTGCTTGACCGGCTCAAAGTCCCGGAAGATGGCCCGGCCATCCAGATACACGTCGCCGGAATCGGCGTCCATCAGGTGACAGAGCACGCGAATCAGCGTGGTCTTTCCGGCGCCGTCGGGACCGAACAGCGCGAAGATTTCGCCCCGCTCAATCGCGAACGAAATTTCCTGCACGGCCTGAATCGGTCCGTGCGACTTGCTGATCCTTTGGANATCCAGGTAAGCCACTATCGCTCCAGCGTGACGAACACGGGCATGCCGATTTTCAAAAAGCCGTCGGTATTCGGAATTCGCACTTTCACCGCGTACACCATATTGGCGCGTGATTTTTCGGTCTGAATGTTCTTGGGNGTGAACTCGGCCTCGTCCGAGGTCCAGATTACCCAGCCGTCATACGTCTTGCCNCCCGCTTCGGTNCTGACCCGGGCTTTCTCNCCGATTTTCACTTTCGCGAATTGCTCGACCGGCAGATACACTTTGACCCAGAGCGAATCCAGCGCGGCAATCTTGGCGAGCCCCTTCCCCGGCGCCACCGTCTCCCCCATTTCAATGAGGGCTTCGGTCACTGTCCCGCTGATTGGCGAAACCGGATAGCAGTCCTGAAGCTGGCGGTACAGACGGTTGAGGTCGGCATCGACCTTCTCGAGTTGCGCCTGAATGACGTTGACATTGGCCTCGGCGGCCTTTCGCGCCACCGTGGCTTGTGCCGATTCATATGCGAGCAGATCCATCTGCTTCTGGGTCGCCGAACCGGACTTCAACATTCGGGCGACACGCTCGGACTCGGACTGGGCGTACTTCTCCGATTCCCGGGTCTTGGTGACGGCCAACCGGGCGGTCTCCAGCGACGCCACCGCCGACTGGCGCGCGGCCTCCATAGCCGCGATATCCAGCTTCACGCGGCTTGAGTCGATCAGCGCCAGCGTGTCTCCCGTTCTGACGGTGACGCCTTCATCGAAGTTCCGCTGGAGCACGCGGCCGGATGTCTCCGCCGAGACCAGAACATCATCGGCCTCAATGAATCCGGAACCGCCGGGCAGCGCATTGTTGCCGCCACAGCCGGTCAGCGTGGCGAGTATCATGAGCGAAATGAGCGAGTACTTCATGTTATAGTCCTCTCCGAAGGTTCGCGGAACCGGTGGCATAGTAATAGGCGCTGAGCGCGAGGTGAAAATCAGCGAGCGACGCTGCGAGCGATGCTTCGGCGGCGTTCAGGTCGGCGGCAATTTCCAACAGTCGATTGGCCGCCAGATCGCCGTTGCTGAATTGTCCCTGGGCCAGCGAATAGTTGGCAGTGGCAATCTGTGCCTGCGTGACGGCCGACCGGTAACGGCTATCGGCGTATTTCAGTTGTTCGAAGTACAGCGCAGCATCGCGGGTCAGATTCTCGGCGATCTGGTTGCGATCCTGGCCGGCGGCATCCAGCGCAAACCGCGCGGAGCGCGTCTTGCGGGCGGTGCGGTTGCCGAGATTGAATGACCAGTTGAGATTGGCGCCGAACGTAAAATAACTATTCCAGGTGAGATTGAAGCGATCGAGATTCGGCTTGCCGTACGAATACCCGCCAAACGCCGACAGCGTGGGGAAATAGTCGGCCCGTGCCACCGACAGCCGGGCCTTGTTCATTTTGATGCCGGCCTCGGCCGCCGCCAGTTCCGGCCTCGGCGGCGGCGACTGATCGGGCGGTTCGGGCAGTGATTGGGCCGACATCGAATCGGTGAGATTGAGCGAATCGGTCGGCGCCAGCCCCAGCAGGTAGGTCAGTTGAATCTCAGCCGCGCGACGGCCTGATTCGGCCTGCGAAACGAGATCAGCGGCCCTGGTTACGGCGAGGGTGGCTTCCANGACATTTACCGAGTCGGCCGCCCCCGCTTCATACATACCGCGCACGCTCTTGTTAATAGCCCGGGCTCGCTCCAGTGCAGCGCGGGCCGACCGTAACTGACCATCGGCGCGCGACAGGCCGAAATATTGTGCCCGTGTCTGGAAGGCAACACGATCCATATCCGCCGATGCGAGCGCGGAATAGTAATCGGCCGTCGCGGAGGCAATGTCGACAGCTCCGGAGATTCGCCCGCCGGTGAAAACCGGCATCGTGAGACGAAAATCGGCTTGATATGTTTCGGCGGTGCCGACTTCACGGGACATTGAGAGGGGGCCGACGTCAATCGTGAGCTTGGGCACTTCGCTGACGTGAAAGGCCGTGCCGGCGGCCGACAGGGTCGGCCAACGCTCGGCCCGCGCCGCGCTGAGATCTGATGCGGCCCCCTCCCGAAGCGCTTGTGACTTCTGCAGGATGTACGAGTGCTGCTGGGCCATCTGCAGGGCCTGCGCGAGATTGATATCACGTGCCGAGGACGCTGCGGCGAGCAGCAGGAATAAGAGAACGTATCGTGTCATATCGGTTTCACCTTTACGCCGTTCAAGAACAGGTCCACAATGGCTGCCTTGCGTTCACGAACAAATACTTCTCGGTCGGTAACGTTCCAGACTCGGTCCACGAGCGGGGCCATAAGATGATACCCAAGACTCATGGTGATGAACGAAATCATGGCCTGACGAATCTCGATTTTCCGGAAACGACCGGATCGAACCGCTTCATCGAGACGTTGCTCCGCTATCGACGTGATGCCGCTTCCTCCGATCGCGCCGGCGATCCACTCGCAGAGGTTAGATTGCGGATTGGCCAGTTCACGCAACAAAATCGGCACGATACCGGGCGCCTGTTTCACCATCTGGGCGTGGGTTTCCGCCAGTTCGGCCAGTGCCTGTTCGAGATTCTCGAACGCCTCAATGTGACTTCGCAATCGTTCCACCACACCAAGAAAGAACTCCTTCACGACCGCTTCATAGAGCAGTTCCTTGGAATGAAAGTGGTAGTACAGCATTGCCTTATTGACCGCCGCCTTTCTGGCGATCCGGTCCACGCGTGCGCCGTCGATGCCAAATTGGGCGAATTCCTCCCGCGCGGCCGAGATAATGCGCTCCCGCGTGCCCGCTGAGGGGTCTGATACTGGGCTCATATGTGGTGTCGTTGCGTTCATTCCTTCAACCAACCGATTAGTTAAACTAACCTGTTGGTTAATTAGTTCCAACTGAGAAGGCCAGTCAAGTGATTATTTTCCGGACGAAAGCCGACCCGACTGGCCTCTTCAGTTAATCAATTGTATCGCAATTGGATAACGATAGTTGTCTACCGGTACTTGAGCAGTGTCCCTTTGATTTCTTTTTTCTCCTCAGAAGACGTAGATGAACTGCCGGACGTGGTAGTCTTGGTCTTCCCCTTGGAATCGGTCTTCTGGGTAGAGGACTCGGAGTAATTGGTGTTTGAACCGGCCTGGTAGCGGTTAAGCCCCTCGATGACAATACCATCGGCACCCTTCACCCGGGCTTTTTCCATCATCTTCTTCTGCATCTTCTCGGCGCTCACCATATCGGGAGCCGAAGCAACAATATACCCCATCACTTTGGCGCCGGTCGGGGCATCGGCCATCGAGAAGTACATATCGACGTGATTGGTGGGCGGATATTCCTCGCCGACATAGTCAATCTTGGTGCAGGATGCTGCCACCAGCAGCAGCGGCAAGAGCAGACACAGTTTCTTCATTTGAATGCGCTCCTTGTTTCTTATGCTATCATCGGCTGTAAGCGGCCGGTTATGAACCGCGCTGAGACGGCGGCTTGAATGGGAGCAGCCCGTAGATCTCTCCGATGAATTCAGATTCGAACGCCTCCAGTTGCGAGATATCGGCGGGATCGTCGGCGGCGATGAACCGTACGAAGGCGACATCGGCGGGCTGAAAGCTGAGCGCTCCGATCATCGTGTAGAGTTTACGCGTGTAGTCGTTCGATGTCTCGCCGTGGCGCGTGATATAGAAATAGTCAACGACGCGGTTATCGGTCTCATAGCGGACATACATTCGCGAGGCCGGTATCACGCCGTTCCCGAACGGGATGTCGCGCTTTTCGGTCCGCTCAATGGTCCACCCCGCGCCCGGCATACAGTTGCGCGGCGAGTGGACACCACTCTGGGCATTGTCGCCCGAAAAGTATGAGAAGAACAGGTCGACCCGGTTGCCGGCGGCGTTGGAATAGAGCGCGTTGAAAATAACATCCGGCCGAAGCATCGCGATGACTCCCTGCTCAATCGGCAATGTCCGGGCTTGCCAATCCCCTTTGGCGGCAGGAAACTGCCGGACATCGATACGCCGTCCGGTCGCCGGACGTCCGAACTGCAATACGGCGCTGAAAGCAAATGTAGCCAGCAGGAGCGCCAGCATTATCAGGAAGGCCTTTTTCGCCACCTGAGAATTCCTCCGAGAATGAGAATCAAAACCAAAGCAGTAACGAACACGAGGAGCCCGGAAATCTCGTGAAGGAAATCTTCGGCGAAGCTGGTGCTGATGGCGTACGCAGCGATCGCCGTAACGAAGATGCGAAAGATGTTGGTGACGACGGCAACCGGTATGGCTGCCAGAAAGAGAATGATCGGGCGCACGGTGCCCGGAAGGGTCAGGTACGCATAAAGCGCTGCCAAGGCCATGAGTGTGACCAAACTCCGCAGCCCGCTGCAGGCCTCAAGGACTTCGAGCGCATAATCGGGAAGCTGTATCACGTTGCCGTGACGTACACACGGCACGCCGATGAGTTGCAGGAGCCCGGCGGTCACTTTGGTGGCGAATAGCTGCATCGGGAACGTAGCGGCATTGTAAACCACCGCCGGAATTGGAATCATGAACAGCAGAAAGAAGAACGCAAACCAGACTTTTCGGAAATTGGCGCGACCGAGATAGTAAAGGGACATGCCGGTGATGATAACGACCAGCGACAGCCGAGTCGTGAAGAACTCGCTGGCTGCGATACCGAGGATCAGTCCGAGGCAGCCGGCAATGAAGACAGCCATGCCGGCACGCGACGGCGCCGCCGGAAAAGCCAGATCATGACGGCGCCGATAGATCAGGTAGATCGAAATCGGGATGATGAAGAAACCGTGGGAGTAGTTGTCGTCGCGAATCCAGTCCGCGATCAGGTTCTTCAGGACCGGCACGCTCAACAGGGTCAGCGCCGCCAACAGCAGGTAGTAATAGCGATGAACGGTGAGGTGCTGTATCAGACGCTGTCTCGTGTCAGTCTGATTCATGCAGTTAGTATCGGCAAGTCGGGAGGAAAACGCAACAAGAGTTAATTCGCGCGATATCCTCGGCAGTCCACCATCGCTTACTTTTTGAAAGAGACTCCTCGCCCGACCACGCTCCGAACCAACTCGGAAAGAAATCCCCAGCCGAGGGCGATATGGATAGTCCAGAAGATCGGAGGCAGAAACGGAAACATCTTCCCTTCGTGCCGGGCTGCAATCCCGACCGAGAAGAGAATAGTAACAGCTACATACAAGCCGACCAACCATCCCAATAATTCGAGAGCTGTAGCCGAAAAGAACGATGAGACAGCCAGTGCCAGCAGAACCAGCACGAATACCACCGGTACGAGCGTACCGAGCGAGAGGGAGCTCGGATGTTTGCGCGCCAGCCGAAACCGTCCCACGCCGTAACGGCAGAGCTGCTGAAACAGTTTTCGAAACGAGTCGCGCGGATGATAATACACCGCCAGCTGCGGCGACGTGTACGATCGGTATCCTGCTTGCGCAAGCCGAAAGTTCAACTCGACATCCTCACAGGCGCCGAATCGCGTGTCATAATTGCCGACCTCCGCGAATATCTCCCGGCGATAACTGGCGCCGGAGCTGGAGGGATCGACATACGCCTCCTGTGAGGAGTAGATGGTGGAGTCAAGCCCGTGGCCCAGCGGATTCTTGCGGGCATGCGAGACGGCCCGCTGAAAGAGATTGTTGTCGGGCGTATCCAGAAACTGCGGGCGACTCAGCACGGAAACCTGCTTTTCGCGCATCAGGATGGCGGTATGCCTCAGGAGCTGATCGTTGTCGATATGCGTGTGACCATCGACGAACGTGATAATATCGCCCGTGGCATGTTCGACACCCAGTGCCCTGGCAGTGGACGATGACCGCCCGGGATTGTCAAGAAGCTTGATCCGATCATCGGTCTTCGCGATCTCGGAGACGATTGCGGCGGTGCGATCCTCGGACTGGCCGTCGGCGACGATTATCTCCAGCCGATCGTGTGGATACTCCTGAAGCAGGATGGCAGTGAGCGTCTGCCGGATAAACCGCTCTTCGTTGCGCACCGGCAGGATGACAGTCAGTCTGGGAAGGTCGTGATCGGTCTGGCTCATGGACATATTCGAAGAGACGAATTTGCCAAAATTACGAGCCGGCTCCGGGAGCAAAGAAAGCGACCGTCCGCTTCAAGCCCTCGACAAAATCGACCGACGGCTTGTAGCCGAACCGCTTTATCTGATCGATCGCGGCGTAGGAATGCCGGATATCNCCCGAGCGGGGCGGTTCATAGTTCGCCTGNNTCCCGGAGTGCATAATCTTGCGGAGGTAGTCGAGTAGTTGATTCAGGGTAAACTGCGCGCCGCACCCGACATTGAAGGCCTGGCCGACCATGCCGTCAGTTACNGACGCCAGTAAATTCGCCTGNATGCANTTNTCGATNTAGGTGAANTCGCGNGACTGCTCGCCATCNCCNTANACNGTCGGCCGGCGGTTGTCCCTTAGCGCGGTAATGAACCTCGGAATCACCGCGGCATACTCGCTCTTCGGGTCCTGATACGGTCCGAAAATATTGAAGTAGCGCAGCGCGACAGTCGGAAACTTGTAGAGCTGCCAGTACACGCGGCAGTAATACTCATTGGTCAGTTTGGATATGGCATACGGCGACAGCGGACTCGGCACCATGGCTTCGCGTTTGGGAAGTTCCTCGGTTTCACCATAGACAGAAGACGAGGATGCCGTTACGAATCGCTTCACGCCGGCGTGACGGGAGGCCTCAAGCATGTTCAGCGTGCCGTCGATGTTGACGGCGTTGGAAGTCAGGGGGTTTTCCACCGAACGCGGAACACTGGGGAGGGCCGCCTGATGCAGGACGATGTCGATTTCCCGCACGGAGCGCACGACGGTCCAGTAATCGCGGATGTCCCCTTCGATCAATTCGATTGTTCCGCCGAGATCGATGAGATTCTCGCGACGACCGGAGGAGAAATTGTCCAGCACTCTTACGGTATGACCGTCGGCCAGCAGCCGCCTGACAATATTCGAGCCGATAAATCCGGCGCCGCCGGTGACAAGATATTTCATAGTAAGCTTATGCCAATCCTTTCCGCTGTCCTATCCTGAATGTCGGCGTGTTACAGGTCCGGCTTAAGGCCGCACGCCGCCGTTCCCGCTGTTTAGGCCAATCCATCGGGAGCCAGGCCCCGCAAGGGATATTCGCCTTCGGTGATTTAACCGGCTAGATATACGGGAGTTCCGTACGGATGTCTACTGCAAAGTTGCCGGAGCTTAGTTCTTGGGACAGCTTGGCAGCGGCACGCCCGCCGTGAGATAAGCCGTAAGCAGCGACAGATCGGAGAGTGAAATGACACCGTCCGAAGACGCATCAACATTCGCCGCCTCGTTGCAGATCTGCGCGCCGCCGGACGTGAGATAGGCGATCAGCGTGGTGAGGTCGATAAGGTCCACGCGGCCGTCGGCCGAACCGTTGACGTTGCCGGTCGTGCCGACGCAGCCGGAACAGGTAGTGCGCTGGGCGATATTGGAAATGATTGACCAGTTCAGCGCCTCGTCCGCGGCCCTGATAGCGAAATAATAGGTGGTGGACGGAAGTAGTCCACTGACCGTGAACGCTTCTCTGTTTCCGTACGGAAGCGGGGTCGGCAGACCACCGACGCGAGTAGCCGTATTCCAGTTGGTACTGGTTATGGGAGAGGTTGAGTAGCGCAAGTCATATTGAGCCGCACGACCAACCCGACCATCGTCGCCGGGGGCGGTCCAATGAAGAAGGATTGAAGATGCTTGAGACAAACCGGCCGCGAAACAAATCCCTGTTGTCAAAACAAAGAGGCGAACGAACGACATGTACCTTCCGTGGCTCGAAGACTAACCGAGGGACCCTAAGCGAGGACGCCTGTGAGGTAGGTATCGGTGTTGGGGCCATTATATAGTTTATGATGCCCTGATGCAAGAGCTTATTGCCAAAATTGGTTAATTTTTGTAGTGTTTTTACCAAAAACCGCAAAATTCGATGCAACAGATTGCATATGAATGGCTTGCAAGATGCACTTTTATTGCTCATGATACCTCTGTCAGCCCACAGCCAGCGTCAGTTTTCGGAGTTGTGCGGCGGCCTGGGCCTGGTTTAGATCGATAACTTATTGACAAGTAATGTGTTGGTGATTCGAAGAAGAATTCGAATGGAGGTGCATAAAAACCACCGGTTGGCCCGATTATCGCTATGAGTAAGGCGGCTAAGTATAGCTATGAGCACGAAAACAATCGTTTCCGAATAGGAGCCGTACGCATGAGAAAGCTCTTCCTGGCAACACTGGTCATTGCGATGACCTTACTGGCAGTGGGTCAGGCGGGAGCGACGGTGTACACGTTTACCCCGTCGATCTCCAATCTCAACAATCTGGATCACTTCCAGTATTTCACGTGGGGAATGCGCTGGACGCACACCAATGAGCGCATTGTCGACGCGGTTCTGACGTTCCACAACATCTGGAACTGGAAGTCCGAGCCGAACAACCTGTACTCGCACCTGCTCAACACTGCTCCGCTGGGTGTGTATCCCTATCTGGATCTGCAGGGCGGCGGCGACAATTTTGCCGGTCAGGGTTATCTGGTCGGCAACTGGACCGACCCGGTCGGCGGTGTGGCGCGCGGCTATGATTTGACCTATCGCTTCAGCGAACTCGGCCTCGTGGATGCGCTGAACAATTATGCTTCCGATGGCCGATTTGGATTCGGATTCGACCCGGACTGCCACTACTACAATTCGGGAGTGACGTTTGAAATCGTTACCGCCCCCGTGCCGGAACCGGCGACGATGGGGCTGTTCGGACTCGGGCTGGTCGGTCTCGGATTGATCCGCCGTAGAAAATAGACGCGTTTCGTCTCAGAAATAATTCGACCGTCGGGCAGATTGCCCGACGGTCTTTTTATATCCGGTGTTTTCGCGAGAATCCTCACTTCAGCACGAAATCGCCAAACCAGAGATTAAATCGGTGTCGCGGCTGGCTCGCAGCGAACAGCACGATTCTCTTGATTCGACTCATATCCATGCTGCGGCCGTCCGGCGGCCCGTGCTGAACCTCTTCGAGCGGCACGCTGATCTGATTCCGACCGGGGAGAATATCGACAATCCGTTCGAAACGATCGTCGCGCTGATTCAATGCCTCCCGATCATCGATGCGCAGTCGAAGCTGTTCCGTTCGGGGCGAGATGGAATAGACCGAGAAGTCCAGTGTCCGGTAGCCCCGCCAATCGGGATAGAGGTCCTGCAGGATCAGGCCGGTGTAGGTGTAGGTTTGAAAGTCGACGCGCAGCACGTGGTTGGCGGAGTCGCCGGGGTTAATCTCCCTGTTCGACACCACAGTCGCGGTGGCGCTGTCGGCGTAGACGAACCGCTGCTCCCACCCATGCTCAAACGATAGAAGGGTGGGAAACGCACGATCTCGATCGAGCCAGGCAAGGCCGACTGAGGCGACGGAGTGAGCGGAGCCGCCGATCAGGAGAAGAGCGACAACCAGAAGGATGACACGTTTGAGGCCGGTTGGAATGGGGGGCGCCAGGTTCCGGGTGCCCGGGTCAAAGGCGAAAAAGATCAGGAGGAAGCTGAGCGCACCGATAGCGTCTCTCAGAAAGTCGAAGATGTCGGCGTCACGCGGCCCGCCGATCTGCACAATTTCGCTGAGCGCGCCGAGGACGAGCGCAATGGCCAGAGCATATCCGTATCTTCGCAGCGCAGGCAACGGACGATTTGCAGTCAGCGTTACCACCCGCAACAGCAGAAGACTGATCAGACCGAAAAGCGGCAGATGGCCGAAATTGAAGATTTCGTCCCAGAGAAGCGAAATCTTCCACGGGTCATACAGTTCCAGAAACAACAGCAGAGCCAGTATTGCCCCGATCAGGACGGCAATCCGGAGCCATTTGTTCGTATTGCCTGAAGTATCTGCCATATCCTAGTTCCGACATTATACGCGGGCAGTTCGCGGATGCACTGCAAAAATTGCCGGCCGGCCTGTCGGGGCGACGGAAATAAGTTGCGGGCCAATGGAGTTGCGCCGTACTTTTGCCGACCATAATTACGGAAACGTCCGCTCAATCGGGCATAGCAAACCGAGGAAATTCGAACTGATGGTACAGAAGCTGGCGCTGGTAGTCGGGGCGCGCCCCAATTTCATGAAAGCCGCTCCCCTGATGCGGGAACTGCGCAAACATTCCAGCCGGTTCGAGCCGATTCTGATCCACACCGGGCAACATTACGACACCAAAATGTCGGACCTGTTCTTCAAGGAACTGGGGATGCCGCTGCCGGACATCTTTCTGGGAGTGGGATCGGGGACTCATGCCGAGCAGACGGCCCGGATCATGATCGAGATGGAGAAAGCGCTTCAGACAGTTCGGCCTCATCTGACAATCGTGTTTGGCGACATCAACTCCACAATGGCGGCGTCGATTGTCGCAGCAAAACTCGGCATTCCGGTCGCGCACGTGGAGGCGGGATTGCGCAGTTTCGATAACGGCATGCCGGAAGAGATCAACCGGATCGTCACCGATCGGCTCTCGGACCTGCTGTTTGTCTCGGAACCGTCGGGTCTTCGGAATTTGGCCAGCGAAGGAGTGGCATCCGAGAAAGTTCACTTTGTCGGCAACATCATGATCGACTCGTTGATTGCGAGCCTGGAAGCGTGCCGCAAGTCACCGATTCTCGAGCAGCTGTCGCTCGCGCCCGGGAAATACGTGGTGCTGACCCTGCATCGTCCATCGAATGTCGACAATCAGCATATCCTGACGGATTTGCTTGTCGCGATTGCGGAGATTGGCCGCCACGTGCCGGTGGTGTTTCCGTGCCACCCTCGCACCGCCAAGGAGATGAACAAGGGCGGCATGTTGGATCGGATCGACGCCAACGCCCTGCGCATCACCGAGCCCCTCGGCTACCTGGAGTTCCTGCGGCTGCAATCGGAGTCACTCTTCGTAGTCACCGACTCCGGCGGCATTCAGGAGGAGACCACGTACCTGCAGATACCGTGCATTACCCTTCGGTACAACACCGAGCGTCCGGTGACGGTCGACGAAGGAACCAACCTGCTGATCGGTCCGGAGCCGGAGAAACTGCTTCACGCGGCAGGAGAAATCATTGCGGGACGGGCCAAGAAGGGAAGGATTCCCGATCTGTGGGACGGCAAGACGGCGGAAAGAATCGTTTCGTTGTTGGGGAAATAGTCTGGACTGAAGTTCTCTCTGGAGGGACCGCAAGTCACCGAACCAGCACCATCTCCCGGGTGCTCGTCTTGTCATCCGTTACCAATCGGGAAAAATAGACACCGGCAGCCACCGGGTTGCCGTGATCATCACGACCGTTCCAGTTGACTGAAAACACCCCCGCGGGCAAGTCCTTGTCAAGGACTCCGGCCACCTTTCTGCCAAGCAAGTCATAAACTGTTATCGAGACACGAGACCGCGCCTGGAGACTGAATTGGATGTTGGTAACAGCAGAAAACGGATTGGGGGAATTGCCGGTGATGGCGGTGGCGCCGGGGATCACGGAGCGACCGGGGTCCAGCGGTACATCGGTCGGCACGACGAAGGCAGCGACATTGGAAAGACCTGACCAGTTGGAACTGGAATCGACTGCCTTGAGTGCAAAGTAATAAGTAAGGCCCGGAGACAGACCGGTAACGACACAGGAATCAGTCTGGCCGGCCGGTTTCGGTACCGGGGGATTGGCGACCGGTGAGGCCGACTGCCACTGCGCGGCAATGAGACTGAACTCGGCATAGCGGATGTCATAGGCGGCTGCCTGACCTGAGAAACCGTCGCCGCCGGGAGCGGTCCAGGAGAGGACGGCCTCACCAGCGGATGCGCCGGGAGCGACACCAAGGTCCTGTACCGTATTCGGCGGAATTGTGTCCGCGCTGACAATCACCTTGGAAAACCAGAGCGTGAATGGACCTGTCAGAGATCGCCACACTACCGGAATGTAAGCCGAGTTGGTCGGCACCTGGAAACAGGTGTTCGGATCGCGATTGGAGGTATTGCCGGGATTGGTGGACACCAGCACCGGCGCGGTCCATGTCTGTGACGTCTGCGACCATTTCTTGTAGTAGATCATGGAGGTCGCGTCGTCGACGGTGGATTTCCGGCAATAGAAGACGTACAGGTCGTCGCCGCGGACGGTCGAGGTCGGGTACCAATCGTTNTCNACTGTNGTNGCCGAGTTATCAATGATTTCGTGNTTCCANGNGCCCGNGCCGCCGTTGAAATTCTTCCAGACGTGATGCAGCGATGTTCCCAGNCCGAAGANNANATGAAAGACCGTGTCGCGGATGACGTTGTGCGTGAATACGCGTGTCTGCCCCATGTTTGCGGCGTAAATGGAATGGTCCGGTTCGGCGACAAACGAGGTCCCGTTCCACCGGTAGTACTCGAATCCGCGGGCGTCATCGAGATAGAGCACAACAAGCGCCGGGTTCCCGCCCGCGTACGGCATCGAGCCGATACGAACGCTGGTGGAATTAGTGGCGTAGGCGACGCCGTGGGTCCACGAAGCGCCGTCGTTGTCGGAATAATTGTACAGGACGTTTTCGGCGGCGCTGGCGTAGCTCAACCGCGTGAACAGCCAGATACGGCCGGAGTTCTGGACCATCAGATTGGAGCGATGACTCGAGGATGTGCCGGCAATGGAGATGAGCGGCCCGCGGTCGGTATTGCTGTGGGCGGGCGGCGCAAATTTACGGAACATGATCGCGCTCGTGCCCGGCCAGGTGAAATACAAGCTGCCGTTGCGACCAAATGCTGACAGATGCATATCAAGCCAGCCGGTGGCATCGATCTGAATGGCATTACTGCTCCACGTCTGCCCGCCATCGGTAGTGTAGCTGAGATTGCTCAAGCTGGTACCGCCATTGGCATAGCTGACCCAGAATTGATTTGGATCCGATTCCAGCATGTATGCTTTCCATCGAGGTATCCCCAGCGTAGGACCATCGGATGCATTGGAGGTCGCAAACTGCAGTGGCGCGGTAACGGTCTCAGCGGCACTACTCATGGCCGCGGTGACGACTGCCAGAAACAGCAGTACGAAGCACTGGAACGATATCGAGGATCTACTCATTGTACCTCGCCAAGATAAAGGTCAACGGCAACGGAATGCGGATAATAAAGCTTTTAGTAGGAATTATCGGCAGAGGTTCCCGGCAAATTGGCCGGAAAATGCGAAGCACGCTAACCGTATGCCGCCTAAGGGCATACCGGAAGAGCCACGCCGCCGCCGGTGAGGTAGGCGACGAGGTAACTTAGGTCACTGATATCCACGATGCCCGTGCCGTTGACGTTGGCGGCATCCGGACACGGCAGATAGGTGCCCATGCCCATCAGATAGGACGAGAGGATACTCAGGTCGCTCAGGTCAACGATGCCATAACCGTCAACATTCCCGCGTGTGCCGAGGCAGCACGGGCCCGGAGGCGGCAGCTGGATTTCATTGAAATAGACCTGCTCGTCGTTGGTGCCAAGGTGTGTATACCAGAAGATCGGAATGGCGGTGGCGGTCGATGGTACCTGCATCACAGTGTTGGGCCAATGATTGTTCACGTTTTCAGCGAGCGTCGACACCTGCTGAGCGGGATACCAGCTCTGGCTTGACTGCGCCCACTTGCGGCAGAAGATCTGTCCCCGGGTGGTATCTGCCGAGAGCGATTTCCGGTAGAGCACGAACAGCTCGTCTCCCCTGACGGTGCTCGCAACTTCCCAATCGTTCCCCTGAGTATATGGAGAGTAATCGACGACATCGCGTTGCCACGCACCGGTGCCGTTGTTGTATTTCTTCCAATAGTGGTACAGAGTATCTCCGGAGCCGAAAACCAGATGGAAGTTGTCTCCCGCGACAACATTGTGGGTGAACGCGCGGTCATACCCGATGTTGCCGGAATAGATCTGTGCGTCGGGACGGGCCTCGAACTGAGTGCCGTTCCACAAATAGTATTTGAAGCCGAGCGAATTGTTCAGGTAGAGTACTACGAGTGCCGGCTGACCGTTGACATACGGCATGGAGCCGATGCGGACTTCGTTGGCATTGGTAGGGTCGGCGGTACCGCTTGCCCAGGTCTGTCCAGCATTATCGCTGTAATAATAGCGGACGTTTTGTGAAGGCACATACGATTCCCGCGTAAACACCCAGAGCCGCTGGTTTCCCGGCTGGATCATGACGTTGGCCCGCGGCTGACTGACGCCGGTGTGAACGATTCTGAGCGGGTCAAGATCGGCGGACGACTGGGCCGGGTATTTCACCCGCCGAAGTTGAATCTGGTTGCCGTAGGGGAAGACAGTATACAGATTGCCGGCGGCATCTCCGGCCACGGAAACATGATAGTCCAGCGCATAGTCATTAGGGAGAAGAATTCCCGGCAAATTCCAGGTGGTCCCGCCGTTCGTTGTGTACACCAGGTGATTGGCCTGTGCGCCCCAGTCGGCGACCGCGAGCCACATGCGGTTCGGATCGGTCGGGAGTACAAATCCTTTCCATCTCGGGATCGCCATAGTGGCACCGTCCTGATTGGACGAAGTGACTTTTACAGGCAGGCCCACCGTTTCAGAAAGAGCCGGGTTGCCGGTTAGAAGCAGGACCAGGAAGAACAAAGCGATAAGAGCAAGCCCTGAGTGGGTCTGTGAAAAAGGAATCTTCATTCTAGACAAACAAAATCCGTCCTCAGTCAAGACGCGGCGCCGGGCGCAGCATCACAAACCAGATTGACACCGGCTACGACAGGTAGCCGCTTACATTAGCAATGTCCGCGACTGGGACTTCCCTTTCCTCAGACCATCCGTGCAGTAGTATCTTGCAAGCCCCCAACCATTAGGGGGATCCGAAACACTTATACCCAAAGATACAGTTGCTTGTATAATCGTCAACGAAAAACGGAGACTTTGGCCATCCACGGGTGCCCAATTGCGCCAAAACAGACAGAACACTCGTTGTACGTATTTAACGGCAAACCCGTAATCAATTGACAGTCAATTGATTGCGCGCACCGAGGTGATCATCCATAATGTGAATCGTGGATAAGGGCCATCTATGCGGTTGCGTCCGGCGTTTTAACTGCGTATACTGACGCGCACAAAATCTTGTAATGCCATGTCACAGATAGAGATAGTCATCGTAAACTGGAATACATTGGAGCTCACGCGGCGTTGCCTTGAGTCGTTGCTGGCCGACCTCCGGCAGACCGATCTTGAATACAAAATCTGGGTGGTGGACAATAGTTCCACCGACGGCTCTCCCGCGATGATTCGGGCGGAATTTCCGCAGGTCAATCTGGTGGAAAACCGGGAGAATGTAGGTTTTGCCCGGGCCAATAACCAGGTGTTGCGCACGGCAACCGCCCCGCTTGTGCTTCTGCTTAACTCCGATACCGTAACGCATCAGGGGGCCATCAAGAGCATGGTGGACCAGATTTCCGGGCGACCCGGGATTGCGGCGGTCGGCCCTAAGCTGATATATCCGAACGGGGCGGTGCAGCGGTCATTCACGCGTCTGCCGTCGGTGATTGGAGAGCTCAAGTACTGTCTGGCTTTTCACTTCTTTCCATTCAACTCGGTATTTTACACGCTGTTCGGATTCGGCACGAGAGCGTGGGAGCGGAGCACGGCTTTGCGGGAAGTGGAGGTACTTTCGGCAGCGTGCGTGTTGATACGAAAGGAGGTCTTCGACCGGGTTGGTCTGTTGGCCGAGGACTACTTTCTGTTCTCGGAAGAAAACGACTTGTTCTGCCGAATGAAGCGAGCGGGGTTCCGGAGCGTGTATCTGCCGGAGGCGGTGGTGACGCACGTGGTCGGAGCCAGCCGCCGGAAGCGGGGAGGCGTCGATTCGCAGGTGAACTTCCTTAAGAGCCGGATGATCTTTTTCCGCCGTTATCATGCGTCATCGTATTTTCTTGTCAGGGCGATCTACCGACTCTTTCTCGCGTGGTCAATCTTCATGGCTCGCCTCGTGAAAACGCTGAAGAGAAGCAGTAACAGCGACTATGTGACTATGTACAGCCGGCTCCTGGAGACGCTGGCCGAGACGAGGGCGTCGTGAAGGGTGGTCGGGAGTGAGGAGGTTGCCACTGGAGAGAGCGATTTCAATGCCGAAGAAGAGTAATGCGGAGTTGGTTTGACCGATGTTCACATTGCTCAGATTATTTTACTGGGATCTGAAACACCGCCAGGGGCGGTTCGGCATGCTGCAGTCACTGGTGCGCGACTGCCCGGGAGAATTCGGCGTGCAGTTGCGCTCACGACTGTACCGAAAGTACTTCGGGAAAATCGGGGCCAACCTGCGGGTGCTCCAGGATGTTCGTATTCGCAATCCTCAGTCGATCATCGCGGGAGATAACCTGTCGCTGGGCGACTCCAATTTTCTGCAGGCGGCCGGTGGGATTGAATTCGGTGACGATGTCATACTCGGGCCGGGAGTGAAAATCTGGTCGGCCAATCATCGGTTTGACAACTCCTCCGCCAGGATCGCCGATCAGGGGTACGACTACAAGAAAGTGACTATCGGCAGCGGCGTGTGGATCGGCGCCAATGCGTTCATCATGCCGGGCGCCACGATCGGTGACGGCGTGGTCATTTCGGCGGGCGCGGTGGTCGGCGGTAAGCCGATTCCTTCGTTCAAAATTGTGGCGGGGAACCCCGCACGGGTGATAGGCGCCAGAGATCCCGGTCAGCCGGCATCAGACAGCATGGCAGAGCAGGACCGAAGCTGAGATTGTTTCGACACCTCCGGGAAATTGTGACTGGGTTCCACGACAAGAGTCGGCCAATGGCGACAGGAATCATCATAGGATCAGGCGGGGCAATCTGAGATGGCCAACTCGGTAGCATCCGAACTCAAAGTAGTGTCCAAGCACTCCAGCGTGTATGGCATCGCCAACCTGCTGAATCGCGTCGTCTCGTTNCTNNTGNTGCCGNTGTANACNCANTACCTGACGCCGGCNGANTANGGCACGNTNGATCTTCTGTATTTCGCNACCGCNTTCATCGGGATGGTCGTCGATCTGGGGATNGGCACNTCGCTGGCCCGCTTCTATTTCGATTCGGAGGACCAGAAAGAGCGGAATCTGGCAGTTTCCAGCGCCTTCTACGGCTTTGGAGTCGGATCGGGGGTTCTGATACTCTTCTTCATCTCGATTTCCGGCATTCTGAGCGATCTCGTCTTCCGGGCGACCAGTCACCTCAATTTCATCATCCTGATCCTCAGCAAACTTTCGGAGGCGACCCCGGTCCCGCTGGCGCACAATTATTCCGGATTGCTGATACTGTCACTGGTTGGGCTGGCGCTGGACATATTCATCAACGTCTGCTATAACTACTTGCGCATCCGCCAGCGCTCGATCCGGCTCACCGTGGTCGCTCTCTCCCGTCTCTTCATGCAGATCGGGCTGAACGTCCTGTTTATTGTCGGCATGGGCTGGGGCGTAGCAGGGATTCTCAGCAGCACGGTGATCGTGAACGCGGTGCTGGTCTCCTATCTGGTGCCGTCGACATTCAAGGAAGTCGGCATGCATTTTTCGTGGCGCAAACTGGAGGCAATGATCGAATACGGCCTGCCGCTGATTCCTTCGAACATACTGGCGTACGTCGTAAACGTATCGGATCGCTTCTTCGTGAACGCTTACGTCGGGTTGACGCAGACAGGACTGTACACCCTGGGGTACCGTTTCGGCATATTAGTGAACGAATTCGTCTCCTCGCCGTTCGCACAGATCTGGGTGCCGCGACGGTTCGAGATGTTCCAGAAGGAGGATTCGGAACGAATCTTCGCGCGAATTTTCACGTACTTCACGGCGGCCATGTTCTTTGTCGGCCTGGGAATTTCGGTGGCGACGAAAGATATGATCAAGATCATGTCGGAGCCGTCGTACTGGAATGCTTACCTGGTGGTGCCGGTCATTGTGCTCGCTTACATCATCTCGAGTTTTCAGATGCACTTCAACATGGGGATTCTGTTCAAGAAGAAAACCAAGTACGTGATGTATATCAATTTTGTGACGGGCGGGACGAATATCGTGCTCAATTTCATCATGATCAGCCGCTGGGGAATGTGGGGCGCGGCCTGGGCCACTCTGATTTGCTTCGTCATCAAAGATGCTCTTCTCTTTGTGGTAGGCAACCGATTGGTAAAGATCGCGATCGAGTGGTCGCGCGTGCTGAAACTGGTGGCGGTGGCCGTCGTCATGTACTTTCTGATCACGCCAGTCGAAACCGGCTCATCGGTACTCAACCTGGCGATCAAGTCCTTTGCCTGTCTTGTGTATCCGTTCGCGCTGTATGCCGTCAGGTTCTTTGAACCGGGTGAACTGACCAAGGGCTGGGCACTCGCCAAGCCGTATGTGGGAAGAGTAATTCCGCGATTCCGTCAGTAACGGCGCGCTCTCAGATGCCGATCAGGCGCCAGTTCAGATAGCCGTAGAATCCCTTTACGCCCTCGACCGTCACCACCAAATCGCCGGAATCGATTGCACCTTGATCAAGAGGCAATTCCTGAACCGTCCATCGCGAGGACGGATTCTCGCGGTTGAAGGTAAAGAGCAGGCGGTCATTCAGGTGAACGGTAAGTTTGGGGCAACTGAATTTCTTCCGCCGGCTGAACAGTTCCGGCCGGCCGGCTATCACGAAGAGTCGATGGAACGGGGTTACCGGTTTGAAGCGGCAGTAAAGCGTGACGTCATCGAAAGTATGCGCCAGGTTGGCTGCGAGAAACTCCGGAGCAAGATAGTCACGGTGGCGAGCGATTCCGGACCAGTAAATATCATCGCATCGCCAGCCGGGTCCGACGGGGACTTTTCCTTCGACGATGGTGCGGTCCAGTAAATAGTGGCCGCTCCAGCGGGTTTCGTGCCTTACGCCCTCCCGGCTGATAATCACCGTTGCCCTCTCGATCTCACGTGCGGAGTCAAAACACGCCGGTTCCGATTTGGGAATCGCCGACGGCCAGTAGTCGCCGAAGACCGAGGTTGACTCGAAAGAAGCCGGACTGACCGGGAGACCGGCGTCATCCGGCTCGACAGTGGCGATTCCGTATTTGTGGTAGGAGCCGTGCCCGAACTCCACGTTGATCATGTAGCGGGGGGCCGATCGGCCGGTGGAGAACGGCGGCAACTGCAAGAACAGGTTGCCGAGACTGTAAGCGATCGGGCGGCCCTTATATTCTTCCACAACACCGGCCAGGTGCGAATGGTGACCGATAACCGCCGAGGCACCGGCATCGATCAGAGCATGAGCCACTTCGCGCTGAGCGTTGGATTCCAGGTAGCTCCACTCTTCCCCCCAATGCAGGACTACCACTACGGGCATCGATCGGGCGGCGACGGCTACCGTCTCAAGGGCCAGAGCCGGGTCGAGGGGAAACGGACAGGGTTCGTGCGCAAAGTACAAATCGGGATTGGGATCGATGATGCGTGGCTCGACGAAATTGAAGACCGCCACCCTTTCCGAATCCTTCGTCAGCACCGCGGGCGTCTGCTGACTGCCCGCCGTTTGACGCAGTCCGCAATGCTGTATTTGAGCGAGGCCGAGGTAGTGAATCGTGTCAGCCAGCCCGTCGGGACCGTAATCCAGTACATGATTGTTGGCCAGGCAGGCCAGCGTCANGCCCATTTCCCGCAACGCCAGCACATAATGTGGCAGGGCCCGCATGGTGTAACGCTTTTGATCGAGTGGCTGGCCGCGATCGGACAGGGCGCACTCCAGATTGACNCAGAAGTGATCGGCGCCNGCGATGACNTCGCGCANNCCNCNTGANATTTGACGGGCCTGAGCCAGAATTCGCGCNCGAGTCANANGCGGCGTATGCAGTTCNNGGGNNANTNNGNNGNCNGNNCCCNNCANTATCTGTCCGATCAATGCCGACAGCGATGGTTTCGGCAGCCAGTCAAAGGAGAGATCACCGGCGAAGAGCAGTCTCACAGCGGTTGTCCAAGAATCAAGCGCATTCAACTCCACCTGTCGATAAACTGGCGGTGAAAAAGCTCGAATGAAACCAACATGGCGAGCTCGTCGAACGTGTTTCCCCCGCGCTTCTGATAAGCCAGCATCGACCGCACTCCCGCGGGATCGAAATAGCCGCGATTCAGCGTCCGGGGATCAAGCAGGATACCGTCGATGAACTCCCGCAGCTTGCGGTTCGTGCGGTACCACTGGTTGTAGTGAACATAGGTATCCATATCGCGAATATTCACGAGGCCGAACGACAGCCGCTCGGTATAGTACGCCACGCGTCTGCCGTAGCCCTTCAGCATGGTGCGCCATTTCGACGGCTGTGAATAGAGGTCCACGCCCGAATGCTGCTGCGGCACCGCCGCCAGATGCGGAAATTTCTGCTTGAGCCCCTCGATCAGGAGCGTGCGAATAGGATACGCTTTCAGCGCGGGCGGCAGTTTGATATAGAAGTCCAGCGTTCGGTCATCCTCGAGCGCGAAGTGATCGTGCAGGATAAAGCGGTTGACGTCGATCTGGTCGAACCGTCGTTTCAGACGATTCTGGAGCGTAAACAGATCCCGCTGGTGGCAGAATAGGTCGGACACCTTTTCATACTGCGCGAAATCCGCTTCGATTGCGGCATCATAGCGCTCCTTCAGCTTCGGCCTGATATCGGGATGAAACATCCGGTAGTAGTTGTCATCGACATACTGTCCGACCAGCGAACGGCGCAGGCGGTCCAGTTTCTGCTCGCGGGTCAGCGTGCGACTGATATCCGAGGCGTTGAAGTATCCGTAGCCAAAGGCGGTACGGCCGGCCAGCCCGTTCAGGAAAGCAGTATCGGCAGGCGGCAGACCGTAGCGCTCGGTGACTCCGAGAAGCACGCAGGGGTTGATGTTCACGAGGCCGTCGGTCAGCCACGTGAATCGCTCGGCGTACTCATAGGACCAGGCGGGATCGATTTCGATAATCCGGTGATGCTTGATGCCGGCGGCTTTGGCGACCCTGGTGGCGAACCGCATTTCAAGACTTCGTTTTGGTCCATGGGAAAATGTTTCCGGTTCCAGCCCGGCGGCGGTGGCATGGGCCAGCACCATGCGTGAATCCAGGCCGCCCGAAAGTGGAATGGCCACATGCTTGGCGCCGTGAGTTTGAAGGCGGATGTTTTCCTGATAGAGTTTGTGGCCCTCTTCGACCAGTTCAGGGATTGTTTGCGATGTCTCTGTTTCGAAGCGCCATTCCCACCACGGATTGATCCTCACTTGTCCATTGTCGACGACTATTTGATGCGCCCAGGGGAGCCGCTTGACTCCTTTGAAGAAGGTGGTATCTCCCAGATGCACCTGATAATTCAGGTAAGCATAAACTCCTTCCGGATCGAGTTCGCGGGAAAACCGTTCGTAGGCCAGCAGCGCTTTTACTTCGCCCGCGAAAAGTAACCGGTCATTATCCTCGAAAAAGTACAGTTGCCAGTGCCCGAGGCGATCATTGGCGATCGTCATTCGCCTGTTCCTGAGGTCAATCACGACGGCGTTGTACGAGCCGTTCAACTTCTCCGGCATGGACACGGCATCGTTCGCATAAATATCGAGAATTCGCGTGGCTTTGCGAGTCGTGGGCTGCATCAAGTCGTCGGAGAGTTTCTGGAAACCGTAGATGAATCCGCCGAATGCCGCCGCCAGACCCCGGTTCTGATCAACTGCAAATCGCTCCTCTCCCGGTACCGGCAGGCCGATCAACCCGAGTCCGCACCAGCTTTCGGCGTAGGTCTGCGTCTCGTACCCCCTGGTATGAGCTTGGAGCTCACCCATTTTCCTGATCAGCACTTCGTTGGCGCCGCGGTCGCCGCCCTGTTTACAAATGAAGCCAAATATTCCCGGCATCGATCACCCTGAGTTATCGGTATTGAGTGAAAAGTATACGTAGATTCATCGGCGGATGACAATGCAAATTAAACTGCCCGCCGGAGGACCGTGTTCACTCATGTATGCGTCCGGAAACCATTTGAGCGACCGTGGGGTTTCCGATATATTGCGGCGCCGCTATCGGCACGCATTCGCCCCGGATTTCGAATGCCGGTTCAAGAGATTCGGCGGGACGGTCGACATAGGAATGTGACCATCTGAGTATCAACCTGCCGGGAATCAAAACAGGAAGGAACACGCGGGATGGCAACGGATAAGAAGAGACCATTGCTGGGCATAATCGGCGGTATGGGCGCGGAAGCGGGCGCGGAGTTCTATCAGCGACTGATCAAGCTTACACCGGTGGAAGTGGACCAGGACCATATTGAAGCGCTGCTCTACTCCAATTCATCGATACCGGATCGGACCAGATCCATACTGAAGCAGGGCCCGAGTTCATATCCGCTGTTGCTCGAATCGGCGAAGCTTCTGGAACGAAACAACACGGATATGATCATACTCACCTGCGTAACCTCACACCACTACATCGGGGACCTTCGCAAGGAGATTCGGTGCGAGATTCTGAGCGCGGTCGAGGAGACGCTGGAGCTGCTCGGCAAATCGGCGCCGCAGGCACGGACGATCGGGGTGTTGGCGACGACGGGCACGTTGAAATCGGGATTATTCCAGAAGGCGCTTACGGCCGCGGAATATCAACCGTTGGTTCTGCCGGACAACGTGCAGGAAAAGTACGTCATGGAGGCGCTGTATGCTCCGGACGGCATCAAGGCCGGTCACACGCAACCGGCCCGCGACAAAATGCTGCTGGCCCTCAACTGGCTGGTGCTGAACGGCGCCGAGGCGGTCATCTCCGGTTGTTCCGAGTTTCCGTTGCTGTTCGGGCAGGCGGATTCGCTTGTACCNCTGATCGACGCGATGGACGCGCTGATGCGCAAAACGATCTATCGGTGTACCGGCAAGCAGGCGCTGCCGGCGCCCGGGGCNNGTTCCCGCGGATGAGCGTGTTTTAGGTTGGNATCACTTCGGCATACCCCTATGTTTTTGCGGCTGAGGANCCTGCGGCCGGAGAAGCCGCGCGGTTAGAGAAGCGCGGCTGTTTGTCATGGAACCACGACCCAAGAGACTGCTGATTGTCACATACGTCTTTCCGCCATTCGCTGCGGTAGGGGTNTATCGCATTCTCAAGTTCTGCAAGTATCTTCCGGAGTTTGGCATCTCTCCGGTCATACTGACGCCCAATAATCCGAACACGATGGCGCGGGATGAAGGACTGATGGCGCAAGTTCCGCACTATGTGCCGGTGCACCACACACCGACCGTAGAGCCATTCCGTTGGAGGCCGGAGGTGAAGAGTTCCGGCGACACCGAGGTCAAGCAGTCGCTGTCAGCTGAAACCGGACGGGAAGCAGAGCCCGGATTGGTGTCGCGCTTCAAGCAGACAGTCAAACAGAATCTGTCGATTCCAGACACAAGCTATTTCTGGCGCTGGAGCGGGTTGTGGACGGGCCTCCGGGCGGTCAAAGAAGAAAAGGTTGACCTGATCCTGTCGTCATCGCCGCCGCACTCGGCGCATCTGCTGGCCGCGCATGTGGCATCGCGCACGCATAAACCGCTTATCGTCGATTTCCGCGACCTGTGGACCCAGAACACCAGTTACGCTGAGCGAAAGCTCTCCCCCGCGCTGGGGCGCCGCGACCGTCGCTACGAATTGTCGGTCCTCCGCCAGGCGGCCGGAATCACGGTGAATACCGATACCTTCAAAGCGCAGTTGATGGAGAACAATTCGTTCTTGCGAAGTGATCAGATCGATGTCGTGACGAACGGCTTCGATCCGGATGATTTCAAAGAGTTTGTCGCGTCCGGGACGGGCGAAAACCGATTCACGCTGCTGTACACCGGCAGTTTGTATGGCGGACATCGCAATCCGGAGTTCTTCTTCACGGCGGTCCGTATGTGGATGAATCAGCGGCCCGAAGTAGCCGGGCAGATCCGGCTGCTATTTATCGGCAACTGGGCGCCGGAGCATGCCGGGTTGATCGAACGGCACGGACTCGGCGAGGTGATCGTCAAGCGGGACTGGATGCCACAGCGAGAGGCGCTGAAGGAGACCTTCGCGGCCGATCTGCTGTTGCTGTTTCAGGGATTCGACCCGGCGCTCGCCGCGGCGATTCCCCGCAAGCTTTACGAATATATGATTACCAACAAACCGATCATGGCTTTCGCCCCGCCCGGAGAAATTCCTGATCTCATCACACAGTACGACTGCGGCGTATCGTTCTCTTCCCCCGAGGCGGAGCCGATAATTGCCTTTCTCGATGAGGCGTTCAACACCTGGAAACACCGCCGGGAAACCGGGCAGACCACGCACGCGCTTCGCTCCATGCCCGCGCTCGAGACCAGACAGCAGGTTCGGCGGCTGGCGGATATGTGTCATCGGCTTGCGTAGATAGACTGGATGTAACCAATGGGCGCGCTCGGCAGATTTATCTCTCACGTACGGCAGGGGCGTTTTGATCTGATTGGCAAAGCCATCTCAGAGCGCGTACCCTGGTGGCTGTTTCACAAGGGGAAGGCATTTATCTATGTTCTGAACCGACCGACCTCGCCTGATGCTTCGACCCCTCCCCTGCCCGCACCGTATCACTGTCGAGCGGCCACCCGAGAAGAGATGCCGGCCTGCAGCCGGATCACCGGGCTCGACGTCACAGAGTACCACCGACGGTTCGAGGCCGGGGATGTTTGTTACGGCGTGTTTGCGAACAACCGACCGGTGAACATTAACTGGGTGCACAGTGGGTCCTGCTATATCCGGGGGATGGGGTACAGTCTGGTGAGTGCAGCCGTCGACAAGTATATTTACGGAATCATGACCGACCCGGCGGAACGCGGCAAGGGGCTGTATAAGAGGTGTCTGGTGAACCTGGCCCATCATTTCTTTGCGGCCGGAGCGGAACGACTTATTCAGATGGTGGAAGACGGCAACACCCCGGTATTGAATACGCTTCCCCAGCTTGGTTATGTGAAGACTCAGGAGATAAGACACGTGACCGTGCTCGGCATCAAGCGCACGCGGGCGACCGACTTGACGACTCATGTTGACTCAGTTCGATGGTTTATAAAGCTTCCGAAAGACCGGTTTGTGATTTGAGCGAGCCGCTATGGGAAACCAACTGATACCGCAATCACACCTGCGCGAACCCGAGACACTGGTCACCGGCAAGACAGTGTTCTATGTCGGGCTGGCCACAGCGATTATCGGTCTCAGCGCCGCCACGCTGAAAGTCGATCCGGCTATTTTGATCGGCAGCATTATCGGGCTGCTCGGACTCCTGCTGGTTTTCAAATATCCGTTCTTCGGGTTCTTTCTCTACGCGCTCCTGTACTTCCTGCGTCCGGGCGAACGGTATCCGGCGCTGGCGCCCTTGCGGCTGGAACTGGTGTTTGGTCTGCTTCTGCTTGCGGCCATTGCCGTTTCGGACGCTCTCCGCGGGTCGCGACTCCGCTTCCCCACCGACCGACTGTCGATCTCATTCTTCGTCTTTATCGGCGCGCTCGGTGTCTGCACCCTGTTTTCAGAATGGAAGTCGCAATCCGCAGAGGTGGTGTTCACCTTTGTGAAGCTGTTCATCTTCTACTATTACCTGACTGTCCTCGTAAATACCGAGAAGCGATTTCTGTATGCGTACTGGTTCATTGTGGTGCTGACCACCGTCATAGGCATTGAAGCGGCCTACAATTACTTCAGCGGTCATTTCCGAATCAATCAGGGCGTCATGCGCACGGGCGGCGCAACGTCCTACGGTGAGCACGCCAATTCGCTGGCTATGTACATGGCCACCACCATTCCGATGCTGATCTACCTGATGGCGCGGTATCGGAAAGCTCTCGTGCGGGCCATCTGCATGGGATTGATCGGTATCTGTTTCGTGACCCTGCTGATCACGGCGTCGCGGAGCGGCGTGCTGTGCATTCTGGCGATCGCCTTTTGCTATGCGTGGTTCTCGCGGCACCGGGCGGCCTATATCGCCGCGCTCGTGCTCCTCTCGGTGGCAACCTGGGTGGTCCTGCCGGAGCAATACAAGCAGCGATACGGCAGTATCACGAGCGGTCAGATCGACGAATCGAGCCAGGGCCGTATCGACGCCTGGAAAGCCGGTCTGGGAATGTTTACCGACCGGCCGTTTGTAGGGGTCGGACCGGGCGTGTTCGCGGCGGCCTATCTTGACCGCCATGGCCTGTGGCTGTATTCGCATTCGCTGTATATCGAGGCGCTTGCGGAGACGGGCGTGATCGGGACCACGGCATTCTTCACATTTCTGGTAATTATGATTCTCGATCTTCGCAAGCTGAGTCGAATACGGGGTGTTCCCGAGGCGAGAAGCGAAGAATTGAAGGTGTTTGCGCGCGCGGGGTACGCGATTATCGCCGGACTGCTGGTGGCGGGCGTATTCGGACACATCCTGCAGCGGGATACGTGGTATCTGATGGCCGGGCTGGTGGTGGCAAAGTATAATCTGGCAGCCGCGGAGAGCGCGGAGGCATAGATGGATTTGCTAAAGCCGGTGGTCAGACATCTCACGTTCGATTATTTCCTCCGCCGGGACGGCTACCGCATCGAGCCGTTCGTCAATGAACTGGCCGGGTCGCAGTTCCGCAGCGCCGATGAGATCAGGGACCTTCAATTTAAGAAGCTGCTGCGGCTGCTGAGTTTCTGCCGCGACCACAACAAGTACTACCGGGAGCGGTTTCAGCAGGCAGGGTTTGATCCATCGGCGATAAAGACGCTCGAAGATGTCACGACTGTCCCCGTGCTGACCAAGGACGATATTCGCTCCGCCGGCGATGAGCTGTTTTCGGATGGTTACTCGCGGGGCAACACGATGCACAACCGCACGGGCGGATCCACCGGGGTGCCGCTGCACACGTACATGGACATTCCGGCGGTCTCGTTCAAGAAAGCGGCGACCCTGCGCCACAATACGTGGGCAAATCTGACGCCGGGAGATCGGCTCGCGGCCGTTTGGGGCGACACCGAAAAACGGCAGCCGCTCAGAGCGAGAATACGCAATCGCCTGACCGACCGCGCCATCTATCTCGACACGCTCAAATTCGACGAAGCGCACCTCGCTCGGTTCGTGGCGGAGATTCGCCGATACCGGCCGCCGGTGATGATGGGACACGCGCACTCGATTTATCGCTTCGCCGAATACGTGAAGTCGCAATCCATCACCGACGTCTCATTTCAAGGCATTATCACCACCGCAATGGTGCTCAGTGAAGTTGAGCGCAAGACAATTGAGAGTGTTTTCAATTCACCGGTGTTCAACCGCTATGGCTGTGAGGAGTTGTCGATTATTGCGTCGGAATGTGAGGCCCACGAGGGCATGCACGTCTGCGCCGAGGGGTTGTTTGTCGAAGTAGCGGACGAGACAGAACATCAGCCCGGGCGCATTATCATAACGGATCTTGTGAATTATGCCATGCCGATGATCCGATACGAGATCGGGGACTATGCTTTCACCCAGCCCGGCATTTGCGGTTGCGGCCGGGGGCTTCCCCGCTTCAAGGAAGTGGTGGGGCGGACGGCCGATTTTCTATACACGCCGGAAAAGAAGCCGGTGTTCGGGATTTCCATTCTGGATACTTTCGTCATCCATATCCCGGGGCTGAAACAGGTGCAGATTGTCCAGGACCGGTTTGAGCATATGGATTTCTATGTCGTGCGGGATATCAGTTTCTCCGAAACGACTCTCTCCCTGCTTCGGAAGAATATCACCGACATTTTCGGTCGACAGATGCAGGCGGATATTCACTTTGTGGAACAGATCGCGCAAACTGAGCGCGGGAAATACCGGTTCTCCATCTGCAACATTCCGACGGAGCAGTTGCCTTGAAGATACTGGTATTGGACGAGTTCCTTTGCTATCCGGTCGATTCGGGCAAGAAAGTCCGCACCTACAATCTGCTGAGACAATTGGCGGCGAGGCACCGGATCACGCTGCTGTGCTTCGTCTGGGGCGATTCCCGCGAACCGGAAGGAATCGAGCATCTCAAGTCACTCGGTATCGAGGTCATTACGGTCACGAGAAGTAACCCGGCCAAAAGCGGCGCGGCATTCTACTGGAAACTCTTCGCCAATCTTTTCTCACCGCTTCCTTATATAGTTGCCGGCCACCTCTCCCCTGTCTACCGGGATCAACTGGCTCGCCTGGTGGTGGACCGGAAGCCGGACCTGTTGCTGGCGGAATGGTCGCCGTACGCAGTTTACCTAAGGAAGTATTCGCTGGCGCCGCGAATCGCGGTCGCTCACAACATTGAAAGCAGTATCTGGCGCGGTTATATCGAGAAAAGCCAGTCGCTGGCGCGGAGAATGTATGTCGGCCTGCAGTACCGCAAGGTCGTCCGGTTCGAGCACGAAACATTCGGCTGGCTCGATGGGCTGATCACGGTGTCGCCCGTGGAACAGGAGATGATTCGAAAAGAGTATCCGCATCTCCGGGTCGGGTTGGTCGACAATGGCGTTGACACCGACTATTTCACGCCATCGCCGTCGTTTCCGGAAGAATGCCTGGTATCATTTACCGGTTCGATGGACTGGCGACCCAATCAGGATGGTATCGAGTTCTTCATTCGGTCGGTGTTACCGCTGCTAAGAGCTAAGGTCGCCGAAGTGAAGTGTCTCGTCATAGGGCGTCAGCCGCCCGACTGGCTGGTGGCGCTGGGGAGAGAGCACGGAGTTGATTTTACCGGCTCCATTCCTGATGTGCGCCCGGATATGCGGCGCACGGCAGTTTCGATCGTGCCGTTGCGAATCGGCGGCGGTTCCCGGCTCAAAATACTTGAAGGGCTGGCGATGGGAAAGGCCGTGGTCTCGACTGCGCTGGGCGCCGAAGGACTGGC
>PQAP01000004.1:35208-54762 GCA_003105265.1 candidate division GN15 bacterium
TTGGCGCTGACCCGGTTGCCGCCCGACTTGATAATCTCTTTTTTGCGACCCACCACCCAGAAATATCCGTCGGCGTCCTGCCTGGCCAGATCGCCGGTGTGGAGCTTTCCGTGGCGAAGGACCTCGGCGTTGTCGGCCGGCTGATTCCAATACCCCATCATCACATTGGGGCCGCTTACGACGATCTCGCCTGTCTCGCCGACCGGCAGGGGATTATCATTGTCATCGAGAACCTCAATCGTCACTCCCGGTACGGCGATACCGATCGAGCCGACTTTTTCATTCAGCCGATTCGGCGGCAGCCAGGTAACGCGCGGCGCGGCCTCGGTCTGGCCGTACATAATAAAAATCTCTTTGTGGCCGAAGACGGAGATCAGGCGGCGGATGGTTTCGGGCGCCATGGCCCCGCCGGCCTGCGTGAAATAGCGAAGATGCTCCAGTTTGCGCGTCGCGAAGGTGGAGTTGCCGAGGAGGATGAGAAAATTCGACGGCACCCCGGAAAAGCCGGTGGCCCTTTCCTGTTCCATCGTATCGAGCACCACCTCAGGGTACAGAAAGCGATTGTCAATAATCAGACGTCCGCCGCACGCGACATGTGTGAGCAAAAGCGAATTGCCGTAGATGTAATAGAACGGCAGTATCACCAGCACCGAGTCATTCGGCGACAAGTGGAGATATTGCACGGTCCCGATCGTGTTGGAGACGAGATTTCGGTGCGACAGCATCACACCCTTTCCGGCGCCGGTGGATCCGGAAGTATAGAAGACAGCCGCCAGTTCATGAGGGGAGTTCGAGCCGGACGCATCGGACATATCCAGCGGTGACTCCGCGGCAGAGGGTTGCCGGTCGCCCGGCTGATGCGGCTCGCTGTACCGAGGAGGGTCGCCAATGATCGATTCGAGTAGTATCGGGTGTAGATTGTCGCGCCCGGTGCCGACGTGCTTGTCGGCTATGACAGTCGCGACGGATGTGTTCTCTTTCAGCAGCTCCGGGAGTTTGCGCCGGAACTTTGCCTGCGCGAACAGCACGCGCGCGTCGCAATCGGCGACAATCTTACCGAGCGAATCGGCGCCCAGCGAGGTGTCCAGCGGCACTGCCACCAGATCGGCTTTGAGAACCGCGAAGAAGATGACCACGTACTCGATGCTGTTTTCGAGCAGGATGGCGGCCCGGTCACCGGGGTTGAGGGATAGCTGACGCAGATATCCGGCAAGCCGGTCGGAAGCGGCATTCAGATGACCAAAGGTAATCCGGCGGTCCTCGTGAGATACGGCGATCCGATCGGGGAACACCCGGGCCGCGTTGCGCAACAAGTCATGGACCTTCATGGAACTGCCGTCGATCTGAAGCCGTGTCGCGTCGATTCCCGCTACTGCGCCGCCGTCGCGCTCAACTTGCGCTGAATGAAATTGACGAGATTATCGATGGAATCCAGATTGGCGGGAAGCATCTCGTCATCGGACGGCGTGACGCTGTATTTCTCCTCGAGATGGGCGGTGAGCTCCAGCACACCGGTGGAATCAATAATGCCGTTCTTCATGAACGAATCGGTATCGGCGAACACCACCTGGTCATCGCCGATCAAAAACGAATCGGTGATGAATTGCCGGAGTTCCTTTCTCAACACTGTCTGATCTATCGTCATAGCAAAACCTTTCTTCGCTGTAATGGTTGTCACCGGCGCACTCTTACACGGCATGAAGCGGGGGCAGCTTGAGGTACTCCGTCGCATTCACCTTGCGTTCGATATTGGCGTAACCGTGCCGAACCTGCTCCACTGTCAGGCCGAGCACCTCCGCCGCTTTCTCCGCCGGTACCTTGTGTTCCAGGGCATACCAGAGCATGTCCATTTTGTAGAAGTCGAGCCCGAAAAAGAACTCTTCCTGAGTCACTTCGGCGCTGTACGTGTCGGTGGTCGGGGTGCGATCGATGATTTCCCGCGGCACCTTGAGGTACTCCGCGAGCTGATACACCTGAATCTTGAAGAGGTGGGCGATCGGTTTGAGATCAGCGCCGCCATCGCCGTACTTTACAAAGAATCCCTGTTCATGCTCATCCTTGTTGCCGGTGCCGATCACGGCCCAGTTCCGCTTCTCGGCATGGTAGTACAGCGTGGTCATCCGGAGACGCTGTTTAAGATTGGATGACGCCACCACCTGCAGGTATGCAGCCAGCGGCATCCGCTTGGTCCTCGATTCCCCACTCTTGTTTTCGATCGTCAGGTGGAAGAAATTAAAGGTGTCCTTCTCGAGGATATTGGTCGGGATCGTAATCTTGGCGCTCCACGAGGGGTCAAACTCGGGGAACACGGACCGGATCGCCTCATCCCGCCTTTCGTAGCAGCCGAGTCCGGCCAGTCCGCCGCTGATATCTTCTTTGATCGCCTGAAATCCGAACTGCGCGGCCAGCTTGCGCGCCAGTTGCTCGCTCAGAGGCGATGAATCCTTTTCCGGCATCATGATGCCCACAACGCGTTCCGGGCCAAGGGCCCGGGCGCACAAGGCGGCACAGACGGTCGAGTCGATGCCTCCGGATACTCCGACCACGGCGCCCGTCTTGTGGAGGCGGGTACGGATCTGCGTCCGGATCGTTTGGCACAACTGCTCGGTGACTGCAGCCGCATCGATTTTCAAGCTGTCCTTAGTGAATTCCAATATGTATCCTTTGCAAAACGCTCCAACATTTTACCATGGAAAAACCGGTCGGCGAGTTGCGAATATAGATATTTTCCCGTTTCGCGCAACCGGCAATGCGGGGTCCGTCGGCAGCCCCTAAACAGGCCCTACCTGTTGTCCGCCAACGGGCACCTCATCATAATTCTTATCGGCATACACAGAAAACCGCTTAGAATGGCCGGCGGTTCACTCGGAAAACGATATTTCATGGGTGTCGGGCCGGCCGTGGCCTGGTGGAACTGTGCCCATAAGCTCTTTTGTACCTTGACCCTATCTCTGAGTCAGGGTATTTTAGGGAACCGACGGATATGCCGATGTTTAAGTACGGAACAGGAGAGTAATCCGAGCGTAAAATCAGCGGGCCGGGTGCTCGGCACAGGTATGAATCAGGATCGCAACGATAAAAACGAAATCAGTCTTAAAGAGGTCTACGCCGTATTGGTGCGGCGGAGATGGCTCTTGATTGTGCCGTTCATTCTTATCAGCATACTTACCTATCTGGCTTCGTATTTGATCACGCCCATCTACGAGTCCTCCACGATCGTCTCGATTGCGCCGCAGTTCCGGCTTTCCGGCGATCTGCAGCGCCTGCTGGGACTCCAGGACAACTATCGTTCGCGGGCATCGGACGAAAGCGAACTGCGCAGTATCTATAACGACATTACGTCGTCCGATTATGTCTCCCAGCTCGTGGACAAACTGCATATCGACCGAAGTCCCGGCCTCGCCAGCCAGGTGCAGAAGCTCGCCTCAAAGCACCCGGAGGTCGACCCGAGTCAGCTGGCCCTCAATCTCCTGCAGGATGACCTTCGGGAAAATGTGGAGGTCCGGTTTGCGGCGCAGGATCGGGTCGCCATCACGGTACAGTCGCCCGTCCCCAAGATGGCCCAGGATATCGCGAATACCCTCGGCGAGCTGTTCATAGAGGAGCGAGCCAAAGAGGAGCTGTCGGGAATACGAAATTCGCAGGACTTTTCCGACGTTCAGGTGCAGAAGTACGAAAATGCGCTCGACAAGCTGATCGGCGAGCGGGCCGACCTGCAGCAGCGCCTTCAGCAGGTTCAACTCGACGCCGGGGTCGGGTCGGAGACCAATCGCTTTGATCTTCAGTCCGACCTGGATCGCATGAACAGCGATCTGGCGGACGCAAAGAAAGCGCAGGCCGACATTATCGCAAAACTTGACCGCGTCCCGGGACTTAACCGGGCATCCCTTTCACTGCAGCCGACAGCAGAACTGACCGAAATCCGGAACGATCTCAAGCAGCAGACCGACGGCATCCTCAGCATGTCCCTGCGCTACCCGTGGAGCGACCAGCAGGTACTCAATCTCAAGTTGCGGCAGAACTCCCTGCTCAGCAGCATTCAGAATATCAACCGACGGTTGGTGGACAGCCAGTTCAAGCAGTATGACGACGGCACCCGTGACTTGATCGCCCAATATGTCAATTCGCTGACCTCGGTCGATTTCCTCACCGCCAAAGCGACGAAGGTCAAGGCAGCGCTTGACCAGTTGACAAGCCGAATGAGCGAGATTTCCAGTCATCAAGCCCGCATTGCCGCGCTGGACCAGGAAATCGCGCAAGCGACTCAACTCCGCAACTACCTCAAGAGCCAGGCGGAGGGCTCCAATATCCAGCAGGCGCTGTTTCAGGATATGTCGTCGACCAAGTATCGAATCATCGAACCGGCCAAGCTTGGCCTTGACCCGGTGAAACCGGACCGCAAGAAGATCGCGGTTATGGGTCTGCTGTTGGGATTGGTGGTAGGCGCGGCGGCGGTGATACTTCTGGAACTATTCGATTCGTCGTTCAAAAAGGTTGAGGATGTTCAGCAGATTTTAGGGCTTCCGGTCCTGGCAGTGACGCCGAGGATCGAGCTCATCCACAGGTTGCGGAAATAGAATCTTCCCTTACCGCACGACAATCAGCTTCCCCTTGATATCCGAATTCGAGACGTACCAGAGATACATGCCGGACGATACGGTGGAACCGGCGTCGTTGGTGCCGTCCCATTGAATGTCCGATCCCGTCAGGTTGGTCCAGGTCCGAATCGGTTCGCCGGCGACCGTCATGAGCGTAAGACTCGAGCCGGAGGGCAATTCGGTAAAAGTCGTCCGCGGGCTTGAAGCCATCACAAACGGATTGGGATACGCGTGCGTCGACGGCTGGACGGTGAACGAGGCGGTCGGGCTGTAGGCGAGATTATCGGCTCGAGTTCTCCAGAAATAGATAGTGCCCGGCTGAAGCTGATCCTCCACCTGCCACGTTGTCGTGTCGGCGCCAGGCAAAGCCGAGCCGGAGGCGGCCAGACCGACAAAGCTGGAGTCGGTGGCGATCTCGAAATAGTACGCGCTGACGGCAACACCCACGACGTTCTTCGCCGCGAGGATCGGTCGAGAACTGGCTACCACCGCACCATCGGCCGGCGCGACCAGGAGGGGGGCCTCCTGGTCGTTATCCGCGATGATGGTGATCTTGGCCTGGGCACTTACGATGTTCGACAGACCGGAGAAATTGGCCCGTTCATCCACGGCCTTCATTCCGACGTAGTACACCTGTCCCGGGACAAGACCGCGCATGGTCAAGCTTTGCGGCGTTCCGGCCGTCTGCGGTATGGGCGGCGGAGTGTAGAGGGCCGCGGCGTCCCAGTTGGCCGCCGTCATGACGCCGGTCGAATAGCGTACCAGGAATGTAGTAGCGGTACCGGTCACGCTATCATCGCCGGGGGCAGTCCAGCTAAGAACCAGTTCGCCATCGGAGGAACCAGTAATAGCGCTCAGGTCCTTAATCGAGGCCGGCGGCGTCAGGTCACCGGTGGTGGCGCGCGTCGCAATATTCGAGATGGTCGACCAGTTGGGGACTTCGTCGGCCGTCTTGATGGCGAAGTAATACGTCGTGCTCAGATTAAGGCCGCTCACGGTCAGCGTTTCCGGAGTGCCGGCCGGCTTCGGCGAGGGTTCGCCGGTAACTTGGGTAGCCGACGCGAAATTAGTCGCGTTAATGTTCGCGGTGGAATATCTCAAGTCATACGTCGCCGCAGTGCCGGTGGAGCCGTCATCGCCCGGCGCCGTCCAAATCAAGGTAATGGAGTTCTGACCCGACGCTATGGCCGTCATGTTGGCGATAGCTGCCGGCGGCGTAGACTCTGTAAGCGTGGTGCGGTTTGTGACGTTTGAAATCGCCGACCAGTTCGGGACTTCGTCGGCCGTCTTGATCGCAAAATAGAACATCGTGCTGGACGCCAGCCCGGTCACGACAAAGGACTCGGCGCTGCCGGCAACTTTCGGGGCCGGGGCACCGGTCACCTGAGCGGCCGAGTTGAAGTTAGCCGCCGTGATGAGTGCGGTTGAGTACCGAATGTCGTACGTCGTCGCGGTGCCGGTGCTGCCGTCGTCGCCCGGCGCCGTCCATGAGAGCGTCACCGATGTCGCGGTTTCGTTCGAGGCCCCAAGGTTCGCGATCGCGGCAGGAGCCACGGTCTCCGACGTGGTGGCGCGACTGGCTATGTTGGACAGCCCGGACCAATTAGGGATTTCGTCCGCTGTCTTGATCGCGAAGTAGTAAGTAGTGCTGGCGTTCAGTCCGGTGACAGTGAACGCTTCAGCGTTGCCGGCAGCTTTCGGCGACGGTTCGCTGGTCACCTGCGTCGCCGCGGCCCAGTTGGCATCGGTAATGGTGCTGGTTGAATACCGGAGGTCATACGTAGTGGCAGTACCGGTGGTGCCGTCATCGCCCGGAGCAGTCCAGGTCAGAGTGACCGAGTTCTGCGTCGAAGCGGTCGCCGTCAGATTTGCGATATTGGCCGGCGGGGTATTTTCCGGCAAGGTTGCCTTGGCGACAATATTGGATAACCCGGACCAGTTGCCGGCGTCGTCAGCGGCCTTGATTGCCAGATAGTACGTGGTGCCGGGATTCAGCCCGGTAACATCGAAAGTCTGCACTGTGCCGGCTGCGGCCGGGGTCGGTTCGCCGGTGACCTGAGTGGCCGATGACCAGTTGGCATCGGTGATCGTCGCCAGCGAGTAACGGATATCGTACACTGCCGCCGTACCGGTGGTACTGTCGTCGCCGGGGGCAGTCCATGTCAGTGTAACCGATGTCGGCGTGGCACTGGCCGCTTGCAGCGCAGCCGAGGTCGGCCGGGCCAGGGCAAGCAGGATGCTCGCTGCCGACAGCGCGAGTAAGAGAGAGGACCTCTGAAGCGGAGAAGTCCGGGAGGTAGTCATATGCGGTATCTCCTTATTCTTTTTCACGGTCCCTTGAGGACTGAAACAGTTGTTTCAAATCCCGGGCCGATCGGGGCCGGATTCGTAAGGTGTTGATAAGGAGATAGTTAAGGCGCGTGACGGCGCCCGCGTTTCATTATGAAGCTGTTCGCCGGGAGGTCAAATGCTCATGAGATGAACACTGAGAAGGTCCGGGCTTCTTCGAATAACAGGCAGGAGTTCGTCAGCAGATGCGCGGTAATTGTTCACCGACCGGCATATCGAGAATGCGCCAACTGCCGAGGATCGTTTGCAGTTGGACCCGGCCCGGGTCCGCCGCGGTTACGGAACCGATGATTGCCGCGTTCGCTCCCCGTGGATGAGCGCGCATGGCCGCGAGGACGCGGTCAGCTGATGCCGGAGAGACGGCGGCAATCAATTTTCCTTCGTTGGCGACATGCAACGGATCCAGACCGAGCAAGCCACAGGCGGAGGCAACGGCCGATTGAACCGGAACCGCTTTCTCAATCACCCGTATGCCGACATGGGAGCTCGAGGCCAACTCATTCAACGTGGCGGCGACTCCGCCGCGCGTAGGATCACGCATGGCGTGAATACCGTTACCGCCGGCGGCAATCATCACCTGAACCAGTTCGTGAAGCGGAGCGGCGTCGGAGACGATCGAAGTTTCAAACGTCAGTCCTTCCCGCTTCGACAGCACGGCGATACCGTGCTCGGCGATTGAGCCGCTGAGAATTATGACGTCGTCCGGTTGGAGGTTCGAGCCGGAGATAACAAAGTCGTGGCCGATAATTCCGATGCCGGTCGTGTTGATGAACAATTTGTCCCCCTTCCCCTTGTTGACGACTTTTGTATCGCCGGTGACGATAGTCACGCCGCAGGCATGAGCGGCATCCCGCATAGAAACGACTATTGTCTGCAGATCACTCAGAGAAAACCCCTCTTCGATAATGAATCCGGCCGTGAGATACAGCGGCTTCGCGCCGCACATAGCGACATCGTTGACCGTACCGTACACTGCCAACTCGCCGATATCGCCGCCGGGGAAAAACAGCGGATCAATCACGAAGGAATCGGTCGAGACGGCGATACGATTGCTGTCAAGTGCGAGCACCGCCTGGTCATCCATCCGATTGAGCGTCGGATTATCAAACGCCCAGCGGAAGAGCCGGCCGATCAAGTCGTGCATCATTACACCACCGCTGCCATGACCGAGCTGGACGGTGTCATGCTGCGAGATGGGCAGCGGACATTGTGAAAACGATTCAGTACGAAGTGGCTTCCGGCTCATATTCACCTGCTAATGCGACGATATACTCCGGTTGCGCTGGAAGCTGTAATAAGCGGCACAGGCGCCTTCGGATGACACCATGGTAGCGCCGAGCGGCGTTTGCGGCGTACACCGTGCCCCGAAGGCACTGCATTCGTGCGGCTTCTTCAAACCTTGCAAAATCAGACCGCTGATGCACTCGGCCGGTTCGGCTACCTCGATTTCGTGCACGACAAATCGGCGCTCGGCATCAAAGCTGGCAAACTCCGGTCGAAAGCACAAGCCGCTCTGCGGAATGACGCCGATACCGCGCCACTTGCGATCGGCAATTTCAAACACGCGGTCTACAGTTTCCTGAGCCACCGCGTTGCCTTCGCGGTTCACCGCCCGGGCGTACTGATTTTCGACGCTCGCCCGACTGCTTTCAAGTTGCCTCACCGCAGCAAGAATGCCGGCCAGCAGATCAATCGGCTCGAAACCCGTGACGACAATCGGTACCCGGAACTGCGATGATATCGGTTCGTACTGTTTCCAGCCCATCACGGTGCACACGTGACCGGCAGCCAGATATGCCTGTACCCGATTGAGCGGTGACCTGAGCAAGGCCTGCATCGCCGGCGGTACCAGCACGTGGGAGACGAGCAGCGAGAAATTGGTCAACCGTTCGCGCTCTGCCTGCACCACCGCCATCGCGTTTCCGGGTGCGGTGGTCTCGAATCCGACCGCAAAGAAGACCACCTGCTTGTCCGGATGCGCTCGCGCGATCCGCACGGCATCCAGAGGCGAATACACAACCCTTACATCTCCCCCTTCGGACTTCACCACAAACAGATCCTTACGGGAGCCGGGGACCCGCAGCATATCTCCGAACGAGGCAAATATCACGTTCGGCCGCGAGGCGATGGCAATGGCCTTGTCGATGAGTTCGAGCGGCGTGACGCAGACCGGGCAGCCGGGACCATGCACCAGTTCGATCTGCGACGGCAGCAGGCGGTCGATCCCGCTCCTGACAATGGCATGCGTCTGTCCGCCACAGATCTCCATGATCACCCAGGGTTTGGTGACCGTTCGCCTGATTTCATCGAGAATACGGCGTGCCGAGTCCGGGTCCTGAAATTCAGAAAGGAATTTCATGCCGACCGTTCCCCAGGCAAATCACCGAAGTCGCCCTGATTCAGTTCGCGCCAGAGAGCCAGCGTCTTCTGTGCCTCGTCCTCATCCACGATATTCAGGGCAAAACCCGCGTGCACGATTACATACTGTCCGACTTTCGATTCGGGAACATATGCCAGACAGACAGGGATCACGGTACCGCCGAAATCGACGCGGCCCATCGGCAGGCCGTTCTCTTCGCTTCTTTCAATAATCATTCCGGGGACAGCAAGGCACATAGCTACTTTCTATTGTCCTGTCGTGAGCGCGTCCGCAATTACCACCTGACCAAGAGCGATACCGCCATCATTAGTTGGCACCTGCCCGTGAGCCAGCACGCGGAAACCTTCCTGCTTCAGGCGTTTGACCATCAGTTCGAACAAATATACATTCTGAAAGACGCCTCCGCTAAGGCCAACGGTGGCGATTCCAGTCGCTTCTCCGGCGGCCTTTGCCGAGTGAACAAACAGCTCGACCAACGTCCTGTGAAAGCGCGCGGCTATCGTTGAGCATTCCTCGCGCTTGAGAATATCACCGACAACGACCTTGATGAAGGGCGAAAGCTTGATCGGCCCGCCGGTGAATCGATTAGCCGCGATATCGCGATGCCAATCACCGGCCGATCTTGAATTGCTGCCGATGGCCATCTCGAGAAGCATGGCCGCCTGTGCCTCATACGATACTTCGCGTTTCAGCCCCAGCAACGCCGCCACGCCGTCGAACAGGCGCCCACAGCCGGAGGTCAGCGGAGAATTGATTCGCTGATTGATCATTTGTACCAGGATCCGGCGCTCGGACGAATCGATATCTTTCAGGAAATCGAGCTGCAAATGCTCAATTTCATTTCCGTAAGCGTGGTGTAGGTAGCTAAACGCCATGCGCCAGGGCTGGTGGATCGCCTGTGCTCCGCCCGGCATCGGGACCGGTTCCAACCAGGCGAAGCGATCGAATGAATGGTAGTCTCCGACAAGGACTTCGCCACCCCAGAGCGTACCGTCGAGACCGAACCCGGTACCGTCGAGGATAATCCCGATTGTCCTCTCCCTCACACCGTTTTCGGCCATGACCGACGCCAGATGGGCGTGATGATGTTGCACTCCAACCACCGGCAAGTACTTCTGATCCAGCGCCCACTTGGTGGACAGGTACTCCGGATGCAGGTCATAGGCGATCACCTGTGGGTTCACCTCGAGCAACCGCCCGAGGTGTTCGATGGCGTGATGGAAGAACGCCAGCGCGGACGGGTTGTCCAGATCGCCGACATGCTGGCTCAGGAAGACGGTGCGGCCGCGCGACAATCCGATGGTGTTTTTGAGCTCGCCGCCGACCGCCAGGATATTCTTCGCCGTTCCGTAGCGCAAAATCACCGGTTCCGGGACATAGCCGCGGGCCCGACGCATAACTCGGGGCTGTCCGGCGGCGACCCGGGCGATGGAGTCATCGCACCGTTGAAGAATTTCGCGATCGTGAAGTAGAAGACTGTCGGCCAGATTTGCCATCCGCTCGATTGCCTCGTCGTTGCCGATCGCGATCGGTTCATCGGAATAGTTGCCGCTGGTCATGATCAGCGCGTCAAACGTGTCTCGCAGCAGCAGGTGCTGAAGCGGCGTGTAGGGCAGCATGAAACCGAGGTATTTCTGTCCCGGCGCAATGGAGTCCGGCAGGTCGGCGCCCTCCCTCTTGCGCAGCAGGACAATCGGCCGCGTATAATGCCGCAGCAGGCCTTCCTCTTCCGGCGACACCACGCAGTACCGCTTGATCGCCTCGATATCCCTCGCCATCAAGGCGAACGGTTTCTCCGCCCGCCCTTTGCGCTCGCGGAGAGTCATCACCGCGCGATCAATGTGTGGGTCGACCGCAAGGTGAAATCCGCCCAGCCCCCGAATGGCGACGACCTGCCCTGATTTGAGACACTCGATCGTGCGCGTGATTGCCTGTTCGCCTGTAACCGATGTATCGCCGCAGTGCCACGTGAGTTTCGGCCCGCACACCGGGCAGGCATTCGGCTGGGCGTGGAAGCGGCGGTTGAGCGGATCACGGTACTCCCGTTCGCAGTTCGGGCACATCGGAAAGACGCGCATGGAGGTGAACGGCCGGTCGTAGGGAATGCGTTCGACTATCGTGTAGCGCGGCCCGCAGTTCGTGCAGTTGATAAAAGGGTAGCGATAGCGGCGATCATTCTCGTCAAACAGCTCTCTGAGGCAGTCATCACACACGGCGACATCGGGTGAGATCAACGTGCCCGCGATTTGCTGCCGCGAGCTGGTGATTATGCCGAAACCGGTCTCGCCGGTCGGAGGTATTTCCTCCACATTCAGTTCGGTGATACGAGCGAGCGGCGGTAATTCGGTTTGCAGGAGACGGCTGAGTTCGTCGATGGCCGCGCGCGCCCCTTCAACTTCGATGGTGACTCCGACGCTGTTATTCTGGACCGACCCGGCCAGGCCGAGCCGCGACGCCAGCCGAAACACGAACGGCCGGAATCCGACCCCCTGCACGATGCCATTGACGCGGATGCGATGGCGCTCAATTCCCGCCGGCGGGCGCGATTGGTGAGAGGAAATGTCGGCACTCACAGACGCTCACCCGTCTTTCTAGCGACGGACCTGACTCCGCAGCCAGCCATACCACGCGGGCAGGCCGTCGCCGGAGCGACAGGAAAGCTCGATGACTGTCAGTTGACCGTTGATGGTTAGCGCGTTTTCGCGCACGGTCGCCAGACTGAACTCGGAGCTTCCGATCAGATCAACTTTGTTGACTACCATAACCGATGACCGGCGGAACATCCCCGGATACTTGAGCGGCTTGTCGTCTCCCTCGGTCGTGCTGATAAGCACGACTTTCATATCTTCGCCAAGATCGTAGCTCGACGGACAGACCAGATTTCCGACATTCTCAATAAACAGAATATCCAACCCCTCGAGCGGCACGGCTTCGAGCGCCTTCGCCACCATGCGGGCATCGAGATGACATGCCCCGCCGGTGACGATCGGTCGGACAATTTTCCCTCCGGCCCGTTCCAACCGCCGGGCATCGTTTTCCGTCTGAACATCCCCGGCTACCAGCGCGATCTTCAGCTCGTGATTGAGCGCGGCGAGCGTCTTTTCCAGCAAGCTGGTTTTGCCGGATCCGGGGGAACTGACCAGGTTCAGGCAGAGCACGCGATGGCGCGTGAACTTCTGCCGCAGCTCCGCCGCGAGTCGATCGTTTTCGGAGAGAACTTTTTGCTCGATAGTCACTTTTTCAGTCATACGCTAATCCGGTACCTCCAGGTAGGCGATATCCAGCTCCGTGCCGCTGGTGAGTTTGATTGACCGGCTTTCGCAACCGGGGCAGACAAACACGTACCCCTCGACTTCGAACGGAGCGCCACAGCTTTCGCACACGCCGCGGACAGGAATGCGCTCGACATTCAGTCGCGCCTGCCGCAGCACTGTATCCTTGCTCAGAATCTCGAACCCGAACACGAGCGCCTCGGGATCGACATCGGTCAAAGCCCCGATCCTAAGGGCAATCGCTGAGACAGCCGGCAGTTTCCGGTTCTGCATTTCCAGCAGGACCGTATCGACAATATTCTGAGCGATTCCAAGTTCGTGCATACGTTGGCCTTACAATACGCTCCAATATACCTAATTACCGCGGCCGGCTCAAGAATGATGAAACCACTGAACGGCGTTGACGGTTATAACATCTCAGTAACAACTTATGCCAGAACCTGTCCGGGCACGAAAGGAAAGGTAGTCAATGAAGACGTGCGCTGTGACAAGTCTGACGGTTGCACTGGTAGTGGCAGCTTTTTCTTTGTCCTCGGCTGCCACGACAACAGGTACCACCAAGCACACGGGGGTCGCCATGAACAGCCAAACGACCAAAATCGACCACTCCAAGCATCAGGGTATGGCGTCGAACGCCTCGGTCGATTATCTCAACATTCCCTTCAAGACCATTACCGGCAATGACACCACGCTGGCGGCCTTCAAGGGGAAAGTGGTGCTGATCGTGAATACCGCCAGCAAGTGCGGCTATACGCCTCAGTATGCCGGTCTGGAGAAGGTGTATCAGAAGTACAAAGACCGCGGGTTTGTGGTGATCGGCTTCCCGGCCAACAATTTTGGCGGCCAGGAACCGGGAACGAACGAGCAGATCCAGAATTTCTGCACGTCGACCTACGGTGTGACGTTCCCTATGATGGCCAAGATCAGCGTGGCGGGGTCGGACGAGAATCCGCTGTTTGTCCAACTCACCAAGCATGCGGGTATCAACGGCCCTATCAAATGGAACTTCAGCAAATTTCTGCTGAACCGCAATGGCAAGCTGGTGGCTCGCTATCCGTCCAAGACAGAACCGACTGATCCCCATTTGACTTCCAAGATAGAATCCCTATTATAGGGACTTGACCGGCAGGTGATGGACGCGATCAGGGTTCGCGCCCATCACCCGCCCATTGAACCCGGAGTCCGGGCGCAGTCGGTTACCGCGCATGGCCGGGTTGTGCGTCGAGTGCCTGTATGTTTCGCCTCTTTGTTGCTATTGATTTACCACCGGAGATTAAGGATCGATTGCTGGCGCTGAGCGGCGGCGTGCCGGGAGCACGCTGGCTCACGGCAGCCCAGCTCCATTTGACGTTGAAATTCGTCGGCGAGGTGGACGGCGGCGTCTTTCAGGATATTGTGGATGCGCTCGGTGAGGTTACCGCCGAGCCGTTTGACCTCACACTCAAAGGCGTAGGTCACTTCCCTCCCCGGAGAGAACCGGAAGTTCTCTGGGTAGGGGTGGATAAGAACGAGCGGCTGGTGCAGCTTCGCAACCGGGTGGAAGCATCGCTGGCGCGTATCGGTCTCGCCCGGGAGACGCGCAAGTTCGCACCGCACGTGGCCATTGCCCGACTGCGCGACGCCCATCTTGAGCGCGTCGCGCGCTACCTGGCGGAAAACAGTCTGCTGACGCTCGAAGCGTTCCCGGTGACCGAATTTGCCCTCTTTTCCAGCGTACTGGCCTCGGAAGGGGCGCAGCATCAGATCGAAGCCGTGTACCGGCTTCACAGCAACGGCAATCGGGAAAGTCGGCGATGAAAAGCTGGCGCAAAGAATTGACGTTCAATCTGCCTCAGCGGCGGGGGTTTGTGAATATAACCAGAGAGGTCGAGGCGGCGATTCGGGACAGCGGCGTGAAAGAAGGACTGGTGCTGGTGAACGCCATGCACATCACGGCCTCGGTGTTCATCAATGACGATGAGTCCGGCCTGCACCAGGACTACGAGAAGTGGCTGGAGCGGCTCGCTCCGCACGAACCGATAGCGCAGTATCGTCACAACGACACCGGCGAGGATAACGCCGATGCGCATATGAAGCGACAGGTGATGGGGCGCGAGGCGGTGGTGGCGATTACCGACGGCCGGCTCGATTTTGGACCGTGGGAGCAGATCTTTTACGGCGAGTTCGATGGACGTCGCCGCAAGCGCGTCCTGATCAAGATAATCGGAGACTAAGGCCTATGGCTCACAGCGAAAGGAAAGCATGTATGGGGAAGATGAAATCGTTCGCGGCCTTCCTGCTTCCCGTTCTGCTGCTCGCGGCGATTGCGCTGCAGGCGGCCGAGCTGAAGCCGCCGGTGGCGAAAATCATACCGAAGGTCGACACCATGTTCGGAGATATCCGCGTGGACGACTACTACTGGCTGCGCGACCGGGAGAATCCCGAGGTGATGGCGTACATCGACGCCGAGAACGCCTACACCGACTCGATGATGAAACCCGCCGAGGGGCTGCAGAAGAAACTGTACGACGAGATGCTGGGGCGGATCAAGGAGACCGATCTCTCGCTCCCGATTCACGAGGACAGCTTCTACTACTATTCGCGCACCGAACAGGGAAAGGCGTATCCCATCTTCTGCCGCAAGAAGCTGCGCCTCGATGCCCCTGAGCAGGTGCTGCTGGATATTAACGCGCTGGCGGAAGGGCACGACTATTTCGCGGTGGCGGCGCTGAGTGTCAGCCCCAATCACCGCTGGCTGCTGTACGCGTACGATACGGCCGGCTCGGAGCGATATGTGATTCGCATCAAGGACCTCACCACCGGCCAACTCGAACCCGATATGATTCCCAACACGCACTACAGTACGGCCTGGGGGAACGACAACAAGACGATATTCTATACCACCGCCAACGAAGCATGGCGGGCCTACAAACTCTGGCGGCACACCATGGGGACCGATCCGTCGACGGACGTCATGGTCTACCACGAACCGGACAGCATGTATTCGGTATCAATTGACCGGACGCGAAGCAAAAAGTACCTGATGCTGAGTTTGACCAGCGAGATGACCTCCGAGGTGCGCTATCTGGACGCCGATAACCCAACCGGCCAATTCACGATTATTGAGCCGCGCACCAAGGGAATCGAGTACTCGGTCCAGCACCGGGGCGACAAGTTCTACATCTACACCAACGACGGCGTGAAGAATTTCAAACTGGCAACCGCGCCGGTCGCCGATCCGGGACGCGCCAACTGGCAGACCATGTTATCCGGATCGGACTCGGTGTATTTGACCGGATTTGATCTGTTCGCCGACTGGCTGGTCGTGTACGAGCGCAAAGGCGGGCTGCAGCAGATCAACGTGACCGATCTGAATGGTAATCAGAACCATAATATCTCGTTCGATGAGCCGGTCTACTCGATTGGCTCGGACAACAACCCCGAGTTCGTGACCGACAGCTTGCGGTTCACCTACACATCGCTGGTGACACCGCAATCCATCTATGATTACAATTTCAAAACCAGACAGCGCACGCTCAAGAAGCAGACCGAGGTGCTCGGCGGCTATGACCCCAAGCAGTACGAGCAGGAACGCATTTTTGCGAAGGCCCCGGATGGCGCCATGGTGCCGATCGACATGGTCTACCGGAAAGGACTGGTGAAGGACGGCCGGAACCCGCTGTGGCTGTACGCCTACGGCGCATACGGCATTTCCACCGATCCGGAGTTCAGATCGACACGGCTGAGTTTGTTGAATCGGGGATTTATCTATGCCATCGCGCAGGTGCGCGGTGGTTCTGAAATGGGTCGCCAATGGTACGAAGAAGGCAAGTTGCTGAATAAGAAGAACACCTTCACCGATTACATCGCCTGCGCCGAGAAGTTGATTGCCGACAAGTACACATCGTCGGATAAGCTGGTCGCCAACGGCGGCAGTGCGGGCGGGTTGCTGATGGGCGCGATCACCAACATGCGGCCGGATTTGTTCAAGATTGTCGATGCCGAGGTGCCGTTTGTCGATCTGATCGCCACCGAAACCGATCCGTCGCTTCCGCTGACGGTCGAGGAGTTCGAGGAGTGGGGCAACCCGTTCAAGGAAGAGTACTACAAGTACATGCGCTCCTACTCTCCGATGGACAATGTCGAGAAGAAAGCGTATCCGATCATGTTGATTCAGGGCGGGCTGAACGATACGCGCGTCAGCTACTGGGAACCGACCAAGTGGGCGGCGAAACTCCGCGCCAATAACACCGACAACAATCTGCTGCTATTGAAAATCGAGACCGCTGGACACGGCGGGGCATCGGGACGCTACGGCCGGTTGAAAGAGATCGCGCTCGAATACGCGTTCGTGCTGTATCAGTTCGGGATCAAAGACTAAGAGCGCGTTCGCGCTCGAAATCGGAAACGGCCGCCCTTTCGAGCGGCCGTTGTCACATACCGATTGTGGAACGGGCTCAGCCCTTTTCGATCATCTGCCAGATACGACCCTCGAGCATCAGAAGCTGTCCCGGGGTCTCAGCTATCTTGACCATGCCGAGCACTTCGTTGGCGGTGGCAACTTCCTCAACCTGCTCCCCCACCTTCCAGTTGATGAAATCGTGAGTGGCGTAATCCTTTTCGCGAACCGCCATCTCGACAATTTCGTGCACCATCGTGGTGGTCTTGACTTCCACTTTCACGAACAATTCGGCCGCTTCTTTGGCCGACTTGAACGATACCTGCACCGGCGCCACGGATCCGAGCACGACCTCCGCACCCTGATCGATAAGATACTTGGCGATCTTCTCGCCATGGCCGCGCTCCTCGCCGGCCTGTTTGAAGAAGAATTTCGCGAACACTTTCAACCCGATCGATTCGAACCAGTACGCCATCGCGAGGTAAGAACGCTCGTTCTCGAACTCATGGTTCACCTGAACATTCAGGCGCGCCGCCATTTCTTTTGAAATCATCATATCGTAGCTCCTTGTTCAATTTTAGTAATGCGATTGTAGAGAAGAACGGATCGAAATATGGTCGGTTCCCGAAATCGACAAGCAAGGCCAGATTATCCGTGAAAAAAAGATTGGACTTTCGAAGAGCGAGTGATTGTCCCCCGACGCCACCGAAAACGGAAATGAAATTCTATTTCAATAGGACCATCTTGCGAGTGGCCGTGAAATCAGTCGTGGTGAGGCGATAGAAATAGATTCCCGAGGCAAGTGGCCGGCCGCCATCGGCGTTGCCGTCCCAGGTCACCGAAAATGTCCCCGCCGGTAGTTTCTCCGGAGCAAAGGCGCGGACCACCTGCCCGAGAACATTGTAGATCGTCAGGGCGACTTCAGCGCGATGAGGCAGTGTGAACTGGATTTGCGTGTTCATATTGAACGGGTTCGGGTAATTCTGACTCAAAGCGAACGTGCCCGGCAGAGGCGTGTTCTCCGGTTCGTAAACGTCGGTAGTGTTTTCGTTGGAGACGGCGCTGACATACAAATCAGATCCGCCGGAGGAAAATGAATAGGTGTACCCGGCGAGAACTAGATTGCCGGCCCGATTGATCGCGATCGCGCGGCAGTAGTCTGCCTGCCTTCCGCCAAACGTCCTGGACCATGTCTCATAGCCAAGCGGATCAGCTTTGACCACGTACTGATCTGAGCCGCCGGCGCCGAATGATTCGGTCGTGCCGCCGATCACGTAGCCGCCGTCGACGGTCGGACAGACCGAGTAGGCCCGGTCATCTTTGGTTCCGCCGAACGTGTTCTGCCACTCCACATTCCCCGCGCCATCGAGCTTCACGATGTATGCATCGCTGTAGCCGAGCCCGAACGACGCCGTGGAACCGGCGATGATGAATCCGAGATCGAGGGTGTTTTCCACGGAATAACCGACATCCGCCTTGGCGCCGCCATAGGTCCGGGCCCAAAGTGAATCACCGGTCGAACTGACTCTGACCGTGTAAACGCTGGAATATCCTTCACCGAATGAGCCCGTGCACCCGACCGCAATAAAGCCGTCATCGGTCGTCTCACGAACCGCAAATCCTGACTCACCGCCTGCTCCCCCGTAGGTCTTAGCCCAGATCGAATCACCGATAGAATTGACTTTGATAAGCCACAAATCACCGTACCCCGCGCCCGAAGACGCCGTCGTGCCGCATAAAATGAAGCCGCCGTCGCGAGTCGCGCGAATCGACCAGCCCTCGTCGGTTTGAGCGCCGCCGTAGGTCCGGCTCCAGAGCGGGTCGCCGTAACGATTCGTACGGATGAGATAGAGGTCTTCCTTCCCTCGGCCAAAGGAGAGGGTCGTTCCCACGATCACAAAGCCGCTGTCGGGCGCGAGAATCAAATCATGACCGTAGTCGGCCAGCGATCCCCCGTATGTACGTGACCAGAGAGTATCACCGAGAGAATCGGTGCAGACAAGGTAGACATCGTGATCCCCGGCGCCGTAGGAGAAGGTGGAGCCGACCGCGGCATATCCGCCTGCGGGTGTCAGAGCACAGGCGTAACCCCCTTCATTGTAGATTCCGCCATAGTGCTTCGACCAGACGATATCCTGTGCTGATGCGGCCGACGCAATCGCGGCCGCACCAGCCAAGATCATGAGCATCCTGCTCATTGTGACTATCCAACGATATCCCTGGTCCATCGGGACTAAACCTTTCATGCTGTCCAATTCTTGAACAGCTCCTGCCGAGAGTATCGGCCGGACACCCCAAACTCTTTAGCCCTGATGGCCGGCAATGAGGGAATTTCCCCATATCGGCTCACGATGGACGATCCAACCAAACCATTCAGAGGTCGGCTAATCACTTGTCCGGTAGCAGGTTAACTGTGTCATCCACCGCGGCATCGGCGTTGCAGTCCATTCGTTCAGAAAACCTTTGGAACGGAGTTGTACTTATGCGCTCACGGCTCACACGAACGCTGACACCGGTAGTGACGATGGTCGCGATCCTGGCCGGAGGATTGGCTGCGCAGGAGCGGGCCACAATCCT
>PQAP01000004.1:55051-64558 GCA_003105265.1 candidate division GN15 bacterium
CCGAACGGCCCGAGTGCACATCGGCTCGGCGCGAACGGCCAGATGCTGATCTGGATCGGCGGCACGGTTTACCCGAGGATTTCCCAGACGGGTGGCGACTACGCCGCGGAGATACTGCTTACGGTCGCATACACCGGCAGCTGACGCTGTTCATTATTCGCACATTCGAGAGCCGGCCCCGACGGTCGGCTGCTGCTGTTCTTGACAGTCCGAGCGCACGCGGTATGTTACTGATGTACTCGTCCATGAGTCATCAGGTGCTGTTGTGCGGATCGCATTTTATCGTCAGGCATCTTTCATTTTCCTCTGTCTGTTGGCGGCAGGACTCCCTTCAGGAGTTTCAGCGGGAGAAACAAGCGCGTCTGCGTCGATCTCCGCCGTGGCGACGGTAATACACCCGGTGGGGCTTCTGCCGAATTCGGCAAGGGCATCGGAATTCATTCTCTACTGCCCCGGCAACGATTACGTGAATTGCACGGTGGCGTACGAAGAGCACGCGCGGCACTCGAGAGCCGCGGCATCGTTCTCAAATCCGTGTCTCCGTCACCAGTCGTTGTTGACCTGCAAAGTAGTAGCGCCGGTCTCTCTCGCCCAACTGATACCGGCGGCGCAGTCGGCACATGCAGTCGGCGTTCTTACTCTCATCTACACCGAGAACTGACCGTTCCGCAGTTGAATCTTGACTCCGCGTGAGGGCGTCTTTTGCTTAGCCGGATATGGAGAGGAGCGCTCGATTTCGGCGGCAGCGTGCACTGGCGACATGGCTTGCCATCACGGTCTTGGCGAGCGCAGCGGGGGCGCAGACGATCAGCGTCGTTTCCAATCTCAGTTTCGGCAATGTATTCCCGAGCGTGCCCAAGGTCATTTCCAAGAACGCTGCAGGGGCGGCGGCTGAATTTCACGTTTCCGGCACCGCCGGAGCCGAAGTCGAGATTACGTTTCTCTTTCTCCCCACGTATCTCAACCAGAGCGGCTTCACGCTAAGCGTGCTCTTTTCGAATACCGATTGCGCAATGGATTCCAGTGCTACGCCCAACCAGTCCAACCCGGGGTATGACAATCTCAACCCGTGGCAGCCGATCACGTACCGCCTCGGTATGAACGGATTGACCATCTGGCTGGGGGCTACCGCGATACCCAGCATTGGTCAAAAACCGGGCAGCTACTCCGGGCCGATTCAGGTCCGCGTCCAATACACCGGCAATTGAAATTCGCAGTTTGCCGTTTCGGTGTTCACGGCCGCGTCATTCACTTCGACGGACTGGCATAGTGACCCTGATTTCCTAACAATCCCTCTCGATTCGACGATTCCCTGAGTAGTGAAATGAATTGGTGACGCAGCTTCGGCTCCGTCCTACCCGGGAGATGACAATGAAGTTTCGATCCAGCAGCCCTGTTATGAGAACCATCGGCGTTCTCTGTCTTCTCGTGCTCCTGCTCGTCGGCGAGAACGCCTGCACGCAGGACGTAGCCAACGGCCTTGCTATCGCCACGTGCCTGGCCGGCCTGACCGTGACGGCCACCCAGCCGTTGCAGTTCGGCAACGTCTTTCAGGGAGTCGCCAAGTCGCAGGGGAAAAACGATGACGCCAATTCCGGTATATTCACGATATCCGGCGCACCAAGTGCCGGTATATCGATCTACCTGTCGCTGCCGGCTTTTCTGGCTCTCCTGCCGGGCGGCGCGGATCGGATGATCGTGGCTTTTTCCACCACCGATGCCACGGTCGACACGACAACGGTAACGCCGTCCACCGCGGCAGCGGGAGACGGCTGGATCGACCAGAATCCGTATGCACTGCCCGCGGCCGTGGTGATCGGAGCGGGCGGCTCAACCTGTGTATATTTGGGCGGACGGGTGTTGCCATCAGTGAACCAGACTGCCGGGAACTATGAGGCGGATATCATTTGCAGTGTGGCCTACACCGGGACATGAAAAATCGTACGCATTCTCGATGTTAGCCAGGTGAGGGCGCAAGCGCTCTCACCTTTTGTTTTGCCGTAATTCCTTATCACCGCATAGGTTGTATCATTTGACCATTACCCGGTAAACGGCCTGGGACGGCCTGGTTTTCCTTCCGTGGAACACCCTGCGGAACGCTCTCCCTATTTCCATTGTGGTCCAATCCTGACCCATTGCAGAACGCAAAAAATCCTCGCTCGGGCCTGTTAAGATTCTGAACGATTGGTCGAAAAAGGAATCATACGATGGAGGATTCCGGAGTTCAGATTGCGCACAGCAACTGGCACCAAATGGAGAATGGTATGAAGTACTTACCGAGTTGGCTACGGATGGTCAGCAGAGTCGCGGTAATCACGGCGGCCGCAATAGGCGTAATGTGGTCACCGGGGATGACACAGGATGTCGCGGTGGGGACAGTACAGGCCACGGTTCTGGCCAGTCTTGCCGTCACGGCCGCAGCGTCACTTGACTTCGGCACCGTCTACCAGGGCGTGGCGAAGTCAGTTGCGGACAACACCGCCGATGCCGGCGTGTTTACGATCAGCGGCCAGGCAAGCTCGCAGATTACCGTGTACATGCAGTTGCCGGAATACCTGCAGGGTCCGGGCAACGACCGGATGGTGATATCGTTCTCGACTACCGGCGCGGTCTTCGACCCGAGCGGAAACGTCGACCCGACCACCCCCGGCCTGGGGCATTCCGACGAGAACCCGCATGCGTTCTCGAACGGCCTGACCCTCAGCGCGGGCGGTGCGGCAGCCATCTTTCTCGGCGGCAGAGTGATTCCCTCGGTCAATCAGGCGGCCGGGGCTTATTCAGGGGATATAGTCGTTACGGTTGCGTACAACGGCTCATAGTGGTGGAACATAACAAAAAGATAATAGCGATCGACTAGGACTAACCAACAGAAGGAGCAGAGAATGCGTACGTTCTCACACAAAGGATTCAACTACTTGGTACCGGTGCTGGCACTGGCCATCATGGCCGTCCCAATGCTGGTTCAGTCACAGGATGTGGCAAGCGGCTCGGCTATCGCGACCATTCTGCCGGCCCTGACCGTCACCGCGACCGCCGCCCTCGATTTCGGAAACGTCTATCAGGGCGTCTCCAAGACCATCGCCCCGAACAATGCTGATGCCGGCATCTTCACGCTGGGCGGTTCTGCCAGCGCGGGCGTGTCTGTCTACATGCAGCTGCCGGATTATCTGCAGGATGCCGTCAGCAACGACCGCATGGTCATCGCGTTCTCGGCGACCGACGCGGTGTTCGATCCGTCAGCCAGTGCCGACCCGACCACTCCCGGTTTGGGCCACACCGATGAAAACCCGCATGCGTTCTCAGGTGCTCTGACTCTTGGCGCCGGCGGCGCTGCGACCATCTTCCTCGGCGGCAAGGTGGATCCGTCGGTCAACCAGACAGCCGGCTCCTACACCGGAGACATCGTGCTGACGGTTGCCTACACCGGCGCATGATTAAGTAATTGTTGCGCGGTCGGACAGGACATCGACCGCATCGAGAGTTGTCCACTGCCGGTCCGGAGTGACGGGCAACGCTCTCCCGAACCGGAGAGCAGAACATAGGATGTACGATATGAAAAATCATAAGACTGTAACCCCATCGGCCGACGATGCCAATCGGCGGTGGGGTTTTCTGTTTCTGTTGGTGCTCTTCCTCACGTTCGCTGCCAATGCTTTCGCCAACGTGCTGGTAGCGCCGACGGTTGTCTTTATCAACGATCGCGGCCGCACCGGCCGAATGGAAATCCAGAATCCCTCGCAGCAGCCGCGCGAAGTGACCATCCACTTCTCCTACGGCCTGCCGATTTCAGACTCACTGGGCAATGTCACGGTCATGCTCCAGGATTCGGGCGTGGTTGATCCCCGCTCGGCCCTTGATTGGGTTAAGGCATTTCCGCGGCGGCTGGTCATTGCGCCGGGTGCCACCCAGGTTGTCCGGCTCGTAGCGACTCCCCCGGACGGCCTGAAAGATGGCGAGTATTGGGCCAGAATAGTAGTCCGCTCTCAGGAAGGGCAGACCACCATCCCGGCGCCGTCGAGCGAAGGATCGATTACCACCAAGCTGAACATGATCATGCAGACCGCGATCATGCTCAAATACCGGAAGGGCGCGGTCAATTCGCAGGTTGAGCTCAAGAGCGCACGGGCGACCATGAACGACTCTCTGCTTTCGGTGCTCGTGGATCTTTCCAGCACCGGGAACGCGTCCTATGTGGGAAGTTTGAACTGCCGGGTGCTGGACGCGGACAAGAAAGTCATGGCGCAGCAGCGGACCGATCTGGCGGTGTACCGCGATCTCAAGCGCCGGGTGGATTTCCCGATCCGCACTATCGTCGGCAAAAAGCCGTTCTCGGTCGATGTATCGATCAGCACCGACGGCCGGACCGATATCGCCCAAACCGACATGATTCAGGGCAACAAGATCGAATACTCGGTGGCTGTGGAATAGCGGCTTAGCACTCGGGCGGCGATGTAATGTCGTCGTCCATTGACATGGCACGTAACGGGCAGCATATGGATATGCGTCGATGCGAAAAGCATGGCGGAGTTAGGACGGTCCTCCTCGGGGCTGTTATTTCGCTTTCTGTGCTTGCGGCTCATGCGGGCCGTGCGGCGGAACTCGAGCAGATCGCCATCAGTTTCGAGGTTCCGAAGGTCGTGTCGAGAGACATGCTGGTTCAGTACGACGGTACCGCGATGTATCTGCCGGTAGCCGAAATCCTGCGCCTCATCGACATCAACTGCTCATTCGACCCCAAAGACCAGACGCTTTCCGGTTTCTTCATCCACCGCGACAGCACCTATCGGCTCGATCCGACCGGCGGACGCGCGATTATCAAATCGCGGGACTATCCGTTGCTGGCATCCGATTGCTTTATCGCCGGCAACGACATCTTCCTCCGTCTTGATCTTTTTCAGACGCTCTTCGGGCTGCCTCTTCAGTTCGATTTCTCGCTGCTCCGGGTGCTTTTGCCTTTAGACGAAAGTTTCCCGTCGTACCAGAAGCTTAAGCGCCAGCAGGCCCGTGCCAAGCTGCAGCGGACCGAGGAACGGCTGTACAACGTCCGCGAAGTGCCGCTTAGGCGCGACTATTTCTCCGGCGGCGTAGCCGACTGGCTCCTATCCACCAATCCGATAGGCGGTGGCGGTCACTATTTCGACCTGACGCTCGGTTCGATGTTACTCGGCGGTGATTTCAGTCTCTCGGGTACAGGCAGCACGGTCTCGGGATTCGACGCCGACCGGCTCACTTATCGCTGGCGCTACACCTTCAATCCGAACCCGGTTGCGAGCGAATTCGAATTGGGCAGTGTCTACCCGGTCGGTATGCTGGGTCGGACAATGAAGGGTGCGCTGCTGACCAACCGTCCGCTTGTCCAGAGAACGCACTTTCAGACGGTTCACATTACCGGAAAGCTCGAACCCGGCTGGGAAGCGGAAATGTACATCGACAACAAGCTGGTCGATTTCGCCACCTCAGACCAGACCGGTGAATATGATTTTGCCGTCGACCTCGCCTATGGTACATCGGTAATGACCGTCAAGCTGTTCGGGCCCAACGGCGAGGTGCGTTCGGAAGAGCGTGAGGTCAGAATACCGTACAATCTCGTGCCGAGAGGAACCGCCGAGTACTCGGTGGGCGCCGGCGCGGTACTGACACCTTACGGCGAGCGGCCGCATATCCAGAGTTCTGCCTACTATGGGATCACCACCCGGTTTACGCTCGGCGCAGGAGCGGATATTCCCGCGGCGCCCCGTGATCACGAGCGGACCCTGTACGGCGCCGAAGCGACCTATCAGATCCTCGGCAGCTTGACAGCCAACGGATCCTTTTCACCGGGAAATCAGGCGTCCTTCGGCATGAATTACTCGCTCCCGTCCTTCGCCACCGCCAGCGCAGGTTTCACCCGGTTCTACGACAATCCTTACAATGTGAATGTACGCCAGCGCTCCAGCGCAGTCTTCTCGATTTCGGCGCCGTTCAAAATCAAGGAGCGGTATTTCGGGACACGGCTCTATGTGGCCCGCGATGTTTACGAGTCCTTCAAGGCGATTTCGATCAATTGCGGCTTGAACAGCTCGTTCTGGCTGTTTCACAGCAGCTACATTGGCAAATACAAGATTTCGACATACGCCGACCGCAGCGTGAAGACGCTGGTGAGCCAGATGCTCGTGAGCGCCGATCTGTTCCGGTTCCTGAAGCCGCAAGTCCGAGTCGACTACGACCATGGTCAGAATGCCGTCTCCAAGTTCGGCGTCTATCTGAACAAGCGCCTGTTCCGCACCGGGCAACTTACGTTGTCATATGAGAGAAATGTGCCGTCCCGAAGCAGCTCCGTCATGCTGACCTTTAACTTTTTCAACCAGGCCGCGTATTTCAGCAGTCGCATGCTGTACTCGGATGAGCACGTCTCCATGAACCAGATGCAGCGCGGTTCAATCCGCTACGACCGGATCGGCGGCGCCGTGCGGTTCGACCGCCGCAATAGTGTCGGCTACGGCACGGCGGTGGTAAGGCCGTTCCTCGACGCCAATAACGACGGCATCGCCAGCGAGGGTGAAACCTATCTGCCGGGGATACGAGCGAGAGTCAGCGGAGTCGGCGGCCGCCCGGTCGGCCCGAATCGCATATACTACTACGATGGGCTGCGACCGTACGATGATTTTGTCGTCCAGGTCGACCCGTCCAGTCTCGACGACCCGACACTTCGGCCGGTATATGAAAATTTCAAAGTCGAACTCACGCCCAACGTCGTGACCACCATCGATGTGCCGATTGTTCCGGCTTCGGATGTCAGCGGTATCGTTTACCGCGAGACTGCGGACGGGAAATTCGGACTGGGCGGCATCAAGATCAAAATTCTGAACATCTCCCGTGATATCGTGACCGAGCTCACGACCTTCAACAACGGCGAATTCTATTACCTCGGTTTGGTCCCGGGTAATTATCGGGCCTATATCGACCCGGAACAGCTGGCGCAATTCGGCTACACGACGCTGCCGGAGTCGATTCAGTTCGAGGTTAAACCGTCCATTACGGGTACGACCGTCGACAAGATAGAGTTCTCCCTGATCCCGAAACCCTGACGGCTTCTGCCGCGCCCTGGCCGCGGCTACTGCTTTACATCGGCCAACACTGAAAGAAATGGGTTGAGACGGAGCTTTTTCGGCTTGCCCGTGAGTGTCAGCGACAGATCAACAACAGGACGGTCGATGGGCAATCGGACATACTGCTTCCGACCGGACCCGTAATCGATTTCCAGCGGCACAAACATCTTGAAATCACCCGGTACGTTTGCCTGCTCCACGTGCAGGTCGGCGCGGCACGTTTCTGAATCGGCGCCCGGCGAGACCCGGTAGGAGAACCTGTACGTGGGGATAGCGTTGCCGTACACCCACTGGTCGAAGAACCAGGTCATGTCGGAACCGGCGTGCCTGTCGACCAGACGCTTGAAATCATCCGTCGATGGATCCCTGTTAACGTAGGTGGCGTAGAACTCCTTCATGAGGTCCTGAAAGCGGTCATCTTTCATCGAGTCCAAGTCGATAAGCAGATATCTGAGCATGTGCAATACCAGCGCCCCCTTTTTGTATACCAGCACACTGTAATGATTCGGCTCTTTGTAGTTTGATGTTCTGATGCCGAGCGCAATCGCACCGGCGGTCTTCCGTTCGGCCAGAACCTCCTTCCGAATTTCGTCGAGACGATCCAGAAATTGGTCGTTCCCCGCCACTGTCTGCAGATATATGAACGAGCTGTACTCGGCAAATCCCTCGGACAGCCACTGATCATGGTACGTATCGTACCCGACCCCAGCGCCCCACCATTGGTGGGCCACTTCATGGGCACGGTGCATGCGGGCATAACCCCAGGGATCGGTGTTGACCCACGTGGAGACTCCGAGATGCAGGGAACCGGGATATGCCACGCTAACCGGCAGAACTACCTCGGAGACCCTGATGCGGTCGTGGGGATACGCGCCGAAGAGATGCGAAAAGACGGCCAAACTGCCGGTGATATCTCGCGCCACCTGTCTCTCCATATGTCGTCCCACACCGACCAGATTCGGAATGAGCTCGGCGGCAAGCTCCCGGTGCAGCTCCTCGGAAAAGTAGATGTCCACCGGGACCGGACCGTTGTTATCAAACGTGTACTTCTTGAAGAGACCGATATTAAATGACACATCTTCAGCCGGTTCCGTCACCCGCCATTCGGAATACAGTGTGTCATTTCGGGTCACGCTGCTCACCAGTGAACCGGTGGTCAGGAACTGATAATCCGCCTTGGTCCGGAAATGCATGTCGAAGCGGCTGCGCTCGCGGCGGGCCCGTGGGTACCATTCGGATTCGTATACGAAGTAGAATCCCAGTTTTCGCGTCGCGACATCCCCGGTGTAGTAGAATGTCAGCGGTACGATCTCTCCGGCGCGAAGCGTCCGGTTGAAGACGAGCCAGAATCCCAGGTAGGAATCCCCGTCTTTGTACTGTCGGAATGAGAGCGCGGTCCCCGACGAATCCAGTACGCTGTCAACTTTCATCTCCTTGCTAAGCGAGAAATAGGCAATCCGGATCGGCACAGTGTCGACTTCAAATGTCCCCTTCACTTTCCCGACGAACTTGCCGTCCCCCCAGACCGTGGCGTCTACATCATACAACGAGGCCGACAACCCGCCCTTATAAGTGCCGTTGTAGCGTCCGGCGAGCGGATCGGCTTCGAGAGAGTATGAGCATACGGGCTGGAGAAAATGCCCGGTTCCCGGCAGCCACTCATGCTTGAACAGACCCATTTCCTCCGACTCCGTCGGGTCGCATTGCACCACTATGTTGTCATCCCTGTCGAGCGCCAGCGCGGCTGTCAGATATGGCCGGCTCTGCTTCGCGGCCAGATTGGTCAGTGTCTGAAAGAAGAGGTACCGACTTTTGAACGTCTGAAGAATATCCATGAGACTGTCCTTCAAGCGATCGGTCTTTCGATTTACCGGACCCGCCGCGGCGCCGCGGGAGCTGAGGAGTTGTCGCAGAAGGGTGTCGTTGCACAGGATGATTGTCCTGCTGAAGGGACGGTCCAGAGATTCGGTCTTGAAGAAGCGCTGAATCTGCTGACGCTCCATTGGTATCGGCGGGGAAAAATGCAGGCGCCCCCGACCGGCAAAGAAACCGCCGTACGGGATTGGTGCGGAGTCGAGCGTGAGCGGTCGGAACGGAATGAACTCCCCGCTATCGAAAAAGATCCGGCAATCCCAGAGCGTGATCTGCCCGTTGACGATCATGAGGCCGGAGTCACTCAGAAGAGGAGAATCGTACATCTGGTCGAGGGCGGCCAGCAGTCCCTTATCGGTCGCAGCGGCCGAGATGCGGCCGCATCCGATGACTATAGCTGCAACCACGAGCAACTGTTTGGCGGCTCGCAGGGTGTCGGTCATCTGCGCGTACCTCATGCGCGGTTCCTGTGCAGGCGAAGCCAGATCGGTCAATGAGCGGCGTACGATCGTACCGCCTCGATCCGCTTCTTGAGCGCCGGGTGATC
>PQAP01000005.1:0-33734 GCA_003105265.1 candidate division GN15 bacterium
TGTCTTTCATAATGGAACAGTCAATCATCGTAAGCCTGCTTCTCCATTATGTCAATCTCAAGGATCAGATTCTTCTCCAACTCCTGGGTAAGTATCAAGCTTTCAAAATCGCATAGCAAGTGGATTTTGTCTTTCGGCGATGGAAAAGACTCCCACCACCAATGCAAGCTCGCTTTAGCGTACTGCACTAAAGTGCCGGAAATCCCTCGAAGAGACCTGGGTGCACTGTCCACGCAGTCGAAGCGCCACTTAGAGCTTCAGATCCCTTTGTCATGCATGTAGTCAAAATGGGGGAACCGTGATACGCGGTGTAAATCCGAATCCAGTGGCCTACTTCGTCAAGCAGTCAAGTCATGAATGGTATTTATGACGAACAGCCGCATGACGGAAATCATTAGTGGAGATGACGAGAATCACCCACGCGTCAGTCAGACTTTGAAAGGACTTGGCAGCTCTGCACTGCTTTTGTGCGTACGAGCCGCCTAGGGACAGAACGATTCAATTAGCTGTCTGCCAATCGACTCTGCAGCTAACAGTCTCAGTCATAAGGTGTGAACTGCCCCAAGAAATTATGAAAGCCTCGAGTCGTCACTGCCGGAAACTGGCACCGACCTAAGCTAGACTTGAATTCAATTCCATCTCTGCAGCACACGAATCTTAGATCTTGGACTGGAGGTTTCTATGCGTTGGCCCAAATTCCTCATGTTCGTGGTTATTGCAGCTCTACTGCCTTACGGCAGCTCCATCGCGCAAGAATCAGTAAACCAAAAGCTCGATAGGATCGATGCGAAATTAGACACACTTCTTGCCATTCATCGAAGCACCTCTACAATTCTGACCAGCTCTGGCGACACTCTACGTGACACGCTGAATCTAATATTTGGTATTGTGAGTCCCAAAGGTACCATCCTTGATAAGCGCTACTTTACCATCAACCACAACGATGAATGGAAAGAACCCTATTGGGTGGCCTATCATCTGTCGGCCAATGATCTCCAAGGCACATCGACCAGAGCTGATGACTTCAGACCTGATCCTCAACTGCCGGCGGGATCACGATCGGAACTTGCCGACTATCGAGGTAGCGGGTACGATCGCGGACACAATGCTCCGGCGGCCGATTTCAAGCGCAGCGATGAGGCAATGTCCACGAGCTTCCTGCTTTCCAACATGTCACCCCAGACACCGCAACTTAACCGTCGAATTTGGGAGAGATTGGAAAGCCAGGTTCGTCAAATGGTGAATGCGGCCGGCGAAGCATGGATTGTGACCGGCAATCTGTTCCTGACCGCCGATAGCCAGAAGACAACTCCAAAGAGCAAGATTGGACCTGACAGTGTCGCGGTTCCGACACATTGTTTCAAGGCTATCCTGTCAAAGCATCAAGACGGAAGCTATCGCATGTATGCGTTTCTGTTGCCGAATCTGCCGGAGGCAATACCCGGCGAACCGGTCAACTATATACTTGCTGTCGATCGACTCGAAGCAATTACCGGCTACGATTTCTTCCCCGACCTAGCCGGCGAGGTCGAGGCTGAGCTGGAATCTCGCAAAGCAGACGTTTGGCCATAAAGAGGATGGTGCTATGGAAGTTTCCCTGCAGACCTCTCTTGGATTTTGGGAGAGATTTAAGTCAAGAGTCACTGATTGGCGGAGAATGTCAGTTGTCTCCACTGTGGTTGTCATGTTGCTCGTCCTATTCCTCGTGCCTCAAATCACGCCATTTTGGCAATTCACAGTGACCGAAGTAGTCGAATTGTTGATGATGCTCTTTCTGGTCTCGCTCTTTGTCGAACGTGCCGTCGAAGTCATTATGGGAGCCTGGCGGGGACGTGAGAAACAAGAATTGGAGGCAGAAGCCGGCATTCAGCGGCGGTTCTCGACGGACGGAAAGGTTAAAGAAGACGCTGAACGAGCTTACGAGGTATATAAAGCAGAGTTTCGTGTTTTCTCTCTGCTGGTAGCTCTCTTTATCGGGCTCATGATCAGTGCCCTAGGATTTCGGGTCCTGCAACCCTTGGTTGACCCCATCGCACACCGGAATCTGCCGGGTTGGCACAAAGCTCTCTTTACCAGTGCGGACACATTTGTCACAGGAGCAATGATCGGCGGTGGCTCTGAAGGCATTCATCGCGTTCTTGATGCGTTTCTGCTGCAGTTTGACAGGTGGAGAAAATACACCAAAGAGAAGATCGGATGAGGTTGTCATGAAGGATTCGGTTCGAGGCTCACTGACTATTCCAATAACAGCGGCTTGCCGCTAAAGAAAGGAGTACTTTATGAGTGAATTTCTATCTCCTAAAGAAACTGGAGGAGGAGACGACTCCCTCGAAGGGCGATTTGACGACATTGAGCTACCCGAGGGAACAGAAGAAGGGCCGGGCGAGGCAATGGACGATTCGCAAGCTGAGGCTCAGCGGGGTGATATCTCTCAGCGATTGCTCGATGCTCAAGCCGAACTTGAGGAAAAACTCATACTGTCGGTGGTTGATCAGGCCATGGCGGCGGAGAGCGGCACAGACTCCTATGGGTTTGAGAACGTGCTCGGCGTCGGCATCGGTGAGAAGTCCACTGGAGGACGAGCAACCGGTCAGCAGTGCGTCGTAGTCTATGTCATGTCAAAGGCTAGTGATCAACAAATTCACCCGGAGGCTTTAGTCCCGACGGAAGTCAACGGCGTTGCTACCGACGTCATAGCCACAGGCGAAATCCAAGCCCTAAGCTTCCGCGGTCGATACCGTCCTGCCCCAGGTGGAGTCTCGATAGCACATGTTGCTGTGACTGCAGGCACGCTTGGATGTTTGGTCTATCGCGCAAGGCTGCTATACGTGCTGAGTAATAACCATGTACTCGCCAACTGCAATCGCGCCAGAATGGGTGATCTAATTGTACAGCCAGGTCCGTACGATGGCGGAAGAGCGCCAAGGGATGTCATCGCCAGGTTATCTCAATTCATCCCAATCAACTTCTCAGGTCAGCCAAATGAAGTCGATTGTGCGATAGCACAGACCAGCCCTCGTTTGGTCCGACCACAAAATATCAGCTACGGTCGTATCGGGAGTATGATCACAGCGGGAAGAATTGGTCTTCCGGTGAAGAAGGCCGGGCGCACTACTCAATTGACCAAAGGAAGAATTACCGGCCTTCACGCAACGATCCGTGTCGGCTACGGCACCCCCGGCACCGCGATCTTCACAGATCAGCTCGTAATTCAGTCGACGACCAAGCTTCCTTTCAGTGCAGGGGGCGATTCAGGATCTCTGATCGTCACTGATATGACCGCGAACAACCCGGTCGGTCTTCTCTTTGCGGGAAGCGCCACGCATACTATCGCCAATTCAATTAAGACTGTACTGGGGCGACTGAACGTGAGAATACTGAGTTGAGGTAGCAGAGCCTTAGCGATGCATGCTCGAGCCTGCCCCAACGACAACTCGAACAAGGAGTATCTGAATGCCGGAAGAGCTAACGTTAGGTCCAATTGTGGGGGTGACAGCAAATAGTGCGAACATCTGGTTTAAGGACGTATCTAAGAACATGTACTGGATTCGATACGGCGAAAAATTCGAGACCGGTAGCACTTTGACGTTCAATTCCGCCGATGACGCGACATGCCTGTGTAAGCTGGACAACCTAAAACCCAACACCGAATATGACTATGCCCTATCCAAAAGTGATGGAGGTGAGGTTCTTGCTAATGGGCGCTTTGCTACCTTTCCACGGGACAGCGAAAATGTTGCCTTCAGTTTTGGATTCTTCTCTTGTCACAAACCGGAGGCAGCAGAATCACTCGTTATGTGGGACCGGCTGTCTCGCCTCATCCATAGTGCTTCGCGTACAGATTCTCCTGATTCGATACGCTTTAATCTTGCCATAGGGGATCAGATATACGCTGATGAATATGGAGTGAAGTCGAAGGACTATCTTAATCTTGATGAGGCATCGCTCGATTTCCATTTTGAATCTCGCTACAACCTCTTCTGGCGACTCCGATCTGTTCGCGACGTCTTCAGTCGTTGCCCTTCCTTTATGATTTGGGATGACCACGATATCCGTGACGGATGGGGTTCACGCAAGAATGATTTGAAGGACCCTCAACTGCTTAAGGTGTTTAGGGCCGCAGAAGAATCGTTCATTAGACATCAGTTATCTCACAATCCGTTCTGTCCAAATCCGAGAACCACTAAGTACTACGCTTTTCGATTTGCGCAGGCGGGTTTCATCGTACTTGACCTTAGAGGAGAGCGCAACGCAAACACAAGGACGATGATGTCAGAGACTCAATGGAAGTGGCTAGCTCGCCAACTCAACGTTTATTGCGGTCAGTGCAAAGTCGTATTTGTGGTCACGAGCGTACCTTTCTATCATCCGGTACGAGGATTCGCAAAGGCCTTAGTTGATCTCAAGAAAATACTTAGCAAGGACGAAATGGAGGACTCCTGGGGGTCAAAGGTATGGCAAGCAGAAGGAGCGCGATTTGCCAAGATCCTCTTTGACGCCCAGGGGGCTCCTGGTCGCAAGTCCAAAATTGTCCTATTGGGAGGCGATGCTCATTTAGCAACCTGTGCCGAAATCAGAATCGGCTCAGACATGCAGGCAATTTCAATTCCTCAGTTCACCTCCTCGGCAATTTCGAATGCAGCACCGTCGGTTTACAAAATCGTGCATGGCAACATTCAAGACAAGTCTTGGCGATCGATTTACGATGGGACTCAATACCAGGGCCGAATTCCTCATCTGATAGTTGCGAGAAATGTCGGTATCGTTAGGGTTACACCTTTGTCTGACGGTGAAAGTAGCGTCAGGTTCGATCTGCACCACGAGAGATCAGAAGCGCCAGTCACTTTGTACGATAATCAAATCGCCAAGAAACCGGTAGTTATCGCCTAGTTCCGTTAAAGGTGGATGCCATAAGACTAGACAAATGGTCTGTTCATATGGACGGAGAAAGTGCTATTCACTATCTCGGCCTAAAAGTGAATGCGCCGTCGCTGAGACTAAATCGTGGCATCTGAAGAGAGGACGCAACGATGATAAGTGTGGAAGATCCATCGATGCAGTGAATTAAGCTTTTTGTCGACCTAGCCCAACTGCTGGTAGCCATACTTGCTGCGATTGTAGTCGCTTGGTACTGGAATCGTAAGAAGCATATGTTGGAGCGGTATGCGTATCTCGACCAATCCTACAATCAGTTGCTTCGACTCTATTTCGAAAACCCCCAATTCGGTGATCGTGAGAAGACGGACGACTACTTGAATCAGTTTGAAGGCGAAGAGTTGTTGCGGTACCATTTCTTCGCAATGATGGTCCATACGGTAATGGAGACTATCTTTGACGTCTCAAAAGGCAGGATTCCCCTCGAATGGATACAGATATTTAATCACCACTCTCGCCTGCACGTGGCGTGGCTAGAGCACAATAGGGGGCTTCAAGAGGAAGGATACTTGGCCACGGTCCTGGGGTTTAGTAATGCGTAGACTACGCTCAGCCAATGACGGCAAATGTGGGTAAGTCGCGATTCGACACCTTGCCTAGGTCGGAGCGCGGTCAAAGAATGCGCACTTTGGCTATTGACTTGATGGATCTTGCGTCTGCAAGGCCAGTGAGTCTGTGACCTATTCTCCACTCCTGCTGGAATAGGAGGCCGGGGTTCTCGTATGTCGCGCACTGATCCCCTCCCCCGTTACTGATTGTGGTAACCTCTACTTTCTTGCCCATCAATACTGCTGCGCTGATCAGAGCGGAAGTAACGTCCGCGCTGTGGTCCGGAAGGTCCGATTCCGGCGCGTCAGCCGATGATATAAGTGGATCGAGAACCTCAAGTGAATGTTTCTGTGCTGGAATTAGTTTTGAGATTAGGTCGTCGATTTCTTTGCGATAGCTATCGTTCAAGTGTTGTCGAGTGATTCGAAGGCACGTAACCATTAGCACGGCATGGTGGAATTCCAAATCGCTCAAGTCCAATCGGTCTTCACGGGCCAACCTATATCCTCCTAATTCCTTGTCGAAGTATACGGGAATGTTCTCTTCCGAAAGGGTCGTGAGGTAACGGAAAGCAGTTCGCCGCGGAATACCGCAAATATCTCTTATGGCCTCAATCGTGACTACTCTTCGATGGCAGAAGAGATTAATTAGCCTAAGCATTCTGGCAATTTGGCCCATTATCGGCTTCCTCGAACAATCGCGAGAGGAAATCCGCAATTTTCCCCTCGCGCGTTTTGAGCGCTCACACTGTTGCCAAAGCGAGTAACGTCACCAGCATCAGATCAAGTGGCGACGGGCCCGATAACGTGGAAGTAGTGTCTCCCGGGCTAATCACGGTTGTTGTGTCAGGATGAGTATCAATTGGCGGAAACGGGGGCACGTCAGTCGCCACCGCTTGGTATGTAGGTGATGCAACAAGCAGGACTGTCAGTGCCAGCATTACAAGTAAGATTGGAGTGTGTCGAATCGTTAGCATACGAGTCATGAATCTCTCCTTGCCGGATTTCGCGTTTGTTGCCACGCGAATCTGAGTAAGCAAGAGCAATTCCGTTCCAGTCGAAGCAGATAATCGGTTGCTATATGCTGAGTTAGGGGTTAGGGACTCACTATCGAAGGGGGTAAGTGGTAACCGTGATCGCGCCACGCTAACCAAGGCCCGCCTAACTCTAAGCGGCACACAGCCGAATTCGGCTAGAGATCTAGCGAAGAATCGGCGAAATGGTAAATTTCGAGGGGTCTACGGATTCGGTTGAATGCCGTATTTCTTCATTTTTCTACGTACCGTTGAGAGCGGCATCCCAAGTTGTGCTGCAGCGAGCGATTGATTGCCCTTGGCCTTAGCCAGTGCCGCTCTGATGCGAGCTGCTTCGGCAGCTTCGGCCACTCCCCTATTCGCGGGAGATGTGTTCACACGGAGCAACATTTCTGCAGGAAGATCTGATGCATTTATATGCTCCCCAGGGCGTAGAATGCAGTAACGTTCAACAAGATTTCTTACTTCACGAGCATTGCCGGGCCAGTCATATCTCATTAGTACGGACATAGCATCGCTCGTAAAATGAGGCGATTTCACATTGGCCGAGAAGATGGGCAGGTAGTGGTCGATTAGTGTTTCGATATCCACAGGCCTTTCTCGTAGTGGCGGGATATCAATCACTATTCGGTTTATTCGATAATAGAGGTCGTCGCGAAACGTCTTCTCGTTAATCATTTTCAGCAAGTTCTTGTTGGTGGCATAAACGAACCGAATATCAGTGTGTATTGGTCGGTTGCTTCCCACCTTTTCAAACTGTTGATATTCGAGAACTCGAAGTACTTTCGCTTGCATAGCAACCGGCATATCGCCTATTTCGTCCAGATAGAGGGTGCCGCCATCGGCCGCAGAGAACTTCCCCTCATGCTCTCCGACACCGGTAGCCGCATTCTTGGCTACGCCAAACAACTCGCTTTCCATGAGCGTTGGAGCTATTCCTGCACAATTCACTTTGACTAATGGCTCCTTCGCCCGATTGCTCAAATCATGAATCATTCGACACAGGAGCTCCTTGCCCGTACCGCTCTCCCCCGACAGAAGAACGCTTGCATTGGTACGTGCAATCTGTGGAAGTCGATCAAACAAATGGAGCAAGGAAGGATCGCGTGTTATGAACGACGCCGGATTACCAGACCGGTTCAAGTCCTGAATGAGCTGCAGGTTTGTTGAGTTGAGTGTCCGAAACTGCCTTGCAGTTGTTAGGATTATTGTTAGGAAATTGGCGATTGACGAGACGTATTGCAGATCATCTGGGTCAAAGAGAGACGGAATGTTGTGATGGTCCAGGTAGAGGACACCGACTGGGTTCGTACCATCGATAAGCGGAACACATACCACCGATAGAATGTTGTGGTACACAACGCTTCGATATTTCTTCGTTCGTCGATCTGCCAGAGCATTCTCGATCACTACCGGCAGCAGGGAGTTAATAGCGTCTCTAGGCAGATTTGAGCTGAAATCGGTCACGTCTTTGAGGCTTTCATCGTCGCAGTTGAGCGAGGCGATGGCCTGCAAGTCGGACGAATCCTTCCGTTGAAGCAGAATTACAGCGCGTTCAGCTCCTGTATGATCAATGGCAAATTGGAGTAGTCGATTCAACGATTCTCGGTAATTCGTCATATCTCGAAGCATTGTCGAAATGCCCAAGAGCGTCTGACTCATCCTTGAGGAACTGTCAAATGCGTCCGAAAGTCTTCGAATATATGATTGGCAGGACAAGATAGAGCGCTTGTTCCCAAGCGATTGTGCGAGATCGAGTGACTTCTGAGCGAATTTCTTGGCATGTCTGATCTGTCCTGTGGCTTCATAAAGATCCGAGAGCTTCAAGCCAACCAACATTGCCCAATATCGTTGATGACCCCGGTAGAGCGTAGAAAATGCAGCCTTCCATCTTTCCAATCTTTCCTTCTGGTCCGATTGTCCACGAACTGCTATTAGCAACGCTCCTGCGGCAGTGAGGAGTGGTGCCTGTGAAAGGCTCAGTCGTTGTATGTACGGATTGGCTAGCCTGCCAACTTCCAATCCGGCATCATCGTCAAGCAAAAGGGCGCGTATTAGCCCTGCCGCTGATACTTCAAGACTGCCAATTTGAAGAAGTTGATCAATAACACCCAACAATGCTTGAGAGGTTGCCGGCGCGTTATCATCGGCATCTATTAGTAGTTTTGCCAGTGAGCCTTCTAGTGGCCAGTTAAGTCCCTGGCCTTTCTCACTATGTTCAAGCGCCCTTACCACGAATTCTCTTGCAGCGGAAAGCTCGCCTGAGTACAGCGACAAATCGGTGAGCCGTAAGAAAACCCACGCCAATTGGCGATGACCTTTAGTCAATTGCGCTGCATCAAGCAAAGCCTTGCGGGCTCCCTCCAAATCGCCTTCGTGCATCCATAGGTAACCTGCGGTGTATAGGTATGCAGCGGTACTCTCTACGGAGCAGGTCTGACTCGATAACCGATAGAGGCGCTGCAGCCAGTAACGTGCCTTAGTGAACTCGGCTAACTTCACCTGATCCAAGACCAGTATCTGACACGGCATAGAAGCGGATGACATCTGGTTGAGCTGCGCCATCAGTTGCAGGGCAGTCTTGGCGGTGGCTATTGACAAGTCGTATTCGGCCAACTCCGCATAAATGCTGCAAAGCACACTCTGAATTGAAATGGCTCTTACCGCAAGGCCATGTGTCTCAGCAACGCTATTTGCCTCCTTCAATACCTTGATCGCGGCAGACCGGTCTCTACGTTCGCGATACAATACGCCAATTGTATAGAGCGTGAGGCACTGTACTTCATGCGCTTCTTGCTTCTCAGCATCTATTCTCAACGCCTCCAATTCATTTCTAGCGGCCTCGAATTCTCCTCTAAAGATGAGAAGAAACGCCTTGAAGCGGCGCAGCTTCAATCCGTAAATTGATTGAAGGTCCAGGTCCTCTCGCGCCAATTCAAATTCAAGGATTTGGTTGCAGCCAGCGAAATCCGGAATTCGTCCAAGGGCACTGATAAGTTCGATAGTTGCTCCTGACGTGTCGATCCGGTGTGCCTGCCCGTGCTTTATCGCTCTTTCAAGGAGAGTTCGTGCATCCTGAATTCGGCCGAGATGTCCGGCGAGCTCTCCGGATTCAAATAGAATGTGATACCTCTCTTCAGGGACGTTTCCGTCATCGCGGCTGTCCCTCAGATCTAGCAAGCGTTTGTAAGTAAGAAACGCTTTGGACATTTGACCCTTTTGTTTGTAATCCCTCGCCTTCACCAGAAGGTCGTTACTGTCCAAATGTTGGACCGTTCCAGATGGCTGCAGGCTACTGGCAACTATGGCCTCCAGTTCGCCATAAAGTCGAGAGAGAGCCGCGTCCGGAATTAAGAGGTGCCAATAGTCCGCATGACGCTGCACCGCGGATTCGCTAATGGAAGTCTTAGCGGCATGAAAGGTGCGGCCTCGAGACACTGAGAAAGCAGAGGCGATATTACCGACTAATTCTGATTCAATGCCGAAGATCTTGCACCTTTCCACAAGGAACTCTTCGAGCACTGAACTTTTTCCAAGAGAGCTGCGGTCCGCCGATAATAACTGAGCAGAGATGATCATGGTGAACAACTGTCGTTGGCATTGATAGAACGCATCATCATCCAGTGCCCCACATTCGCGGAAATGGCCGAGAAGGTACCTTGGGCGTTTGAGATAGTCACTCTCCAGCATAGGTTCTATGGCTTCGGACAAGTGACCTATTGCTTGTGCATCAAGGAATTGCGGCTCTTTGCCCTCCGGACCCAACTCTTGGAGACAGCGCTTCAAGGACATCCCAAGGGAGAACACGTCCGACTGAACCCAAATTCTTGAGTTTGAGAGTATTTCTGGGGGGATATGGGCAGGGGTGCCGAGTACGGTGGATTCGGTGCTTGATCCATCTCTGCGCAGTAGGTCAAGGTCGCACAGGATAACCGAAGGAGTCTTGCAGTTGTCATTAATCAGAAAGTTTGAGAGCTTCAGGTCGCAGTGAACCAGTTCGAGCGCGTGAAGATAGTCCACCGCCAAACATATATATGGAAAGACCTTCCGGAAACGCGAAGTGAACATTGAAGGCGTTAATTCTTTCCAGAGACTCGCATCAACTTCCGGATACTCGAGTATTCCGATCCCGTGGTGATTCAGATACGCACGTGCTCTCAATATCATTGCGCTATGCGTCAGCCTCTGAAGCTTGAAGGACTCCTGGAATGCAGCCGTAGCGACTGCCAGCGAAGTACTCTCTTTCGAAGACGCTATTTTGAGGAAACACCGCTGGCCATTCATCCCCTTAGTAGCAATCCATGATTCGCAGAAATCATTCTGCGAAACGAGATTGCAGAGCTGATATGACTCAGGAACACCCACCATCGAACGACTCATTGGATTGTACGCTAGATTCCGATTGTTGACCTAACTGCTGAGATCGGGCTGAACAATCCAAGACAAAGATAATTACAGAAATCAATCTGCCAACTGGCTTTTTATCGGCATCCAGTGCCAGAATCTGGCACCGGACAATCCTATGTTGTCTATGGAGCTCGCAGAGACAAACGGTATTTGGCGGTTGGAGGTGTTCTGTATGCCATACCAAGGCGTGCAAAAGAAGGGTCGAAGCGTGCGAGGGGGGAGGGGGGAGGGACACTGGCACGGGTACTGAATCTATAGAGATATGCGGGAATAAGATGTGCTGGCACTCCCCCGCCGCCACACTAAGCAAAGAATATTCAAGAATGTTATCTCGATAGTGCCACGCTCCGACACCGATACGAACTATGCTCCCGATGGCAGTTAAATGACGTGCTCTCATGACAGAGAGTACTCGAATGACGGCAGATCGTTCAGGGTAGCAGCAGTGATCGCCGTTGCCGCGAAGTCTTTGACGCCTATCTAGTAGCCTTACGGAGGGAAAGCGGTGAAGCTCTCGACGATATTTCAAACGACATACTGTAAGATTGTCACGGGTGCGATCCTGGCCTTTGCTGGGATCGCCGGAGGAATTTATACGGGGCTTGCGCTCGGCGACAAGCCAGACAAAATGCCCGAAAGAACAGCTTCATCAGAAGTTCAGCCCTTTCTCGCATTCAAGGTCGGCGATCTGTTCCCGTTAGAGTACTACACGTCCATCACTGGCAGCACAGGCAAATTCGGAGACCTCCTGAAAGATCGAGAGTCGATTGTGCTAATGGTAAGTCTTGACTGCCCACCGTGCCAGCAGCTTCTGCGTTTCTGGAAGACCAATATGCAGTCACGTCTCAAAGCGGGCGTGCAGGTAGTAGCAATGGTTCCGCGGGCAACTGGTGGGATTGCGCCGGAGTATGCGGGTCTTTTCGACGGTTGTACAGTGACGTTTCACGACCGGGAGTACTGGACAAAGACCTATCATCATGTTTTCTGGCCGGTCATCGTGGGAGTAGACAACAGCGGGTTCGTGACTCACATCCAGTTCGGCTTTGATGGCACGATCGACTTTGAAATAGTGCAGCGTTTCCTGGTTCCGGCCGGTAGTGCGACACACAACTAATGGAAGGAGCGAATCTATGAAAACTGTGAGACTGTTTGTTGCGATCGCGACGACATGCTTCGCACTGGGTTTGGGCTTATCTCTAGTGGTTCCAACGGACGCGGCCGCGGGTCCCGACCCATGCAATAGCCGTTGCTTTATAGACTTTCACTGCGGCGGGCACCCGCCAGGAGCGCCACTCTACGGTACATATACCTGCCCATACGGATACGTAGCGACATTCAGATGCTACGCATATGCAATGATGATCTGCGACTTTCTGGAGCCCAATGACTACAACTGCAGATGCGTGCAAACCGGATGTACTATGCCCTGTTGAGAGATCGAGGGCTTGAGGCAACCTGGGATTTAGAATAGCGTAGGTACCACCGGCTGGAGCAAGGCCCGTGAAAACGGGCCTTCTATGTTATGAGCTTCGTATATCAGAGCGGACATTAATAACCCACCGGCCTGCCCACGTGAATGCAGTCATGATTTGACGTCTCAATTTGTTCGGAATCAAGGAGGTCACGGAACAAGTCTGGAGAAGCAGCCACCAGTTCAGACGCTCCACCGAGCGCTCAAGTGAATTGAGCAGCTTCGTGTTGATTCCTCACCATTCAAAAAGCGTACGGAATGACCGAATCGCTCGGGGATTGCCCGTGCAGCGAACCACGGGTCCTGCAGTTCTCCGAACAATCCGTTCCTTTGTGTTCTCCAAGTCCCAGAGAAGCCCGCTCGGATGGAGCGGGCTTCCGCGAAATGCCGCTATGGACAAGATGGGGGCGGGTTGCCGCCGCTGAGATAGCTGCTGAGATAGGTGAGGTCAGCAAGGTCGATGATGCCAATGCCGTTCACATTTCCTTCGTCATAGCAAGCGGGCACAGGACTGCCGCTGGTGAGGTAACTGGAAAGAAATGTCAGGTCGGTCAAGTCAACCATTTGCTGTTCGTCATTGTTCACGTTGCCTCGAATACCGATACAGCATGGATAATATGTCAGCATGTATCGCCAAAATCCTTGCTGCACCTGATTGCCGCTAGCCTTGGTCAGGCGGATAGCGGATTGGTATAGTGTCCCCTGCAGGCTGTACGAGGCATTGGACGAATTTGTCGCTCCGTTGGACAAGATCTGCGTTGCTAGCGTGTAAGTCTGAGCTAGTCCACTTCCCGCCAGCAATAGCGCTGTCGCGATCACCACTACGAAGAAAGTTGTTCTGTTCATGGTAACCTCCTTAACGGCTGTTGAGCGGACGGGTTGTGGCGCTGGACGGAGTTGATGCCAGATCGCCGCTGCTTACACTGTTACCCTTCGCAGCCAGAATCTGGCTTACCGCTGATTTCAGCTCCGCCAATTCCGTCTTCAGGTTGTCGATCTCGGCAGTCTTCTGCTGAAGGCTCTGCTGGGTGCGGTAGAGCTCCTGTATGGCGGCGAGAGCAATTCCGGCCGGGTCGATGGTCGAGATTGTCTTGTCGTCATCGCCGAGTTTGAAGATAGCATAGAAATCCTGCGCCATTGGGCCGATGTGCTCAATATCAGGGCTTTGTGCTTTATACGACCACTGCTTGATGGGCAACTGCATCAGCCTGCTAAGAATATCCCTGCCGTCCACAACCCTTATGTTCTGTTTCAGTGTGCTGTCAGACACACTCTGCCAAGCGGAAGCGCCGGCAGCCAAGGTAACGCCAGCCGTCAGAGCGGAGTTGGTGTAGATTCGTACGCCACCCGTTGAGCGGACATTGAATTGGTTTATTGCAGAGGAAGAAAAGTCAGCTTCTGTGCTGTCACTCCAGACGAAAGCTCCGGCGTGGTCCGCTTGCGCTCGGTAGCCGGAGGCAAGCGAGAGCGAGCCTGTTGCGCGATTCGAGCGGCCGCCCGGAATAGTCGAGTTGAAGCCGGAAGCCAAATTAAAGGAACCACCGCCTATGGTAGAGGAAGCGCCCGACGCTGTATCGGCAAAACCGCCTGGTATAGTCGCACCCACAGCGTTAGCGGAATTCTTATACCCACCACCGACCGCCGCCTGTGCGTAACCCGCCGTACAGTACCATCCTCCCGCCACGACGGCTTCATTTCCGCTAGCTGAATTACCCTTACCACCACCAACAAAAGCGTGATTCGCTGTTGAAGAATTGGAGATTCCTCCGCCGACAGTGGAATAGGAGCCATTTGCAGCATTTGAGTCGGCCGCATTTGCGCCTCCGCCACCGCCCACGGTAGAGAATGTGCCCCATGCCCTATTGTACTTTCCCCCGGAAACTGTAGCATGATCTCCTTTCGCTTGACACTGCTCTCCAGCAACGAATGAGTACGAGCCTTCATTGTTATTGGAGATCCCAAAGTTCCCTTTTCCGGCATTCAAATCCCCGTTGATTGTGCCACCGCTCGCGCCATCCACAGTATTGACGCGCATTGAATAAGCGGATGCAGACACGCGCGTGCGCGGACTCAACTCTGTTCCTCCAATCGAAACAGCCAGCCAGCGATCACTTTGGTTGAAAACGGTGTCAGGTATCGCTGTAGAGGTTCCAAGAGTTACATTGAAGAGTCCGCCTACAACCGATACATTGTTCTGAGTCTCGCTCCATTTGCTACTTCCCCCCGAAGAAGCAGTGTAGATAGTGAACGTGATGTTTACTGTACCGGTCACCGGATTGCCACCAGAGTTCTTGAGGAAACCCTGGTAATCGATAAGCTGCGGTGAAGCAGTGCCCTTTGCTCCGATGAACAGAGCCATGAAGAGAACGAATGCTGATGCCTTGGTGAGCATATTGCTCCTCCCATTCAAGGTAGTTGTGAGTGCCCGGATCGTGTTGATCCTGTCAAATCGGAAACAGCAGTACCGGTGTAACGTGGGTAAGCTATCAATTGGCGGTGTCAGCTTCTGACACTGGCAATTCAGAAAAACGCGCTCGAGACTCAGCAATGCGGCGTAGGGCTTTTGCATGAACTGTACGAACACGAAGCCCCTTGCTGTAATGAGAGCGCTATCAGTATAGAACGATGTTAGTTGAGCGATGGATTGGCGCTTATCGGAGTTTGATCCCGGGATATTTCGTTAACGTTTCGCGGGCATAGGTAGAGTCGAGGCCTTTGCTAATCCCCTCTCTGATCGCCTGTGCAGCTTCGTCAAGCTTTCCCGAAGTACCAAGGTAGTCGATGTACTCTTGGTAAAACTCCATATTTGGCATAGGACGCTGTGTTATCTGCTTCAAGAGTGAAATGTATGCAGCTGTATCACGCAATTCCTTAAGCGACAAGACCATACCCATAAGAGGGGGAGAATAAAGCGTGTCAATTTCGGAGGAGAAGCGGAAACTCTGAAGAGCCAAGTCATACTTCTTCAACCTGAAATAGAGGAGACCGAGATGATACAGGTTCTGCTTGTTGTAGGGATTGAAACCATTTGAGATGGATATGCAAATGAAGGCGCTGTCGTAGTTGCCCGTTTCGCCCATACACCTGCCCAGATAGCTCCAGGCTTCGTGGAAATTGGGGCGAATCTTCACGATTGCCTTCAGAATCGGAAGCGCCTGCCTGGCTTTGCCGCTTTCCGCCAGCGACACAGCCGACATATACTCATCGTTCAGGGCAATGTCTCTCTGCCATCTAACCCTAGCGCTATCGCCAAGTTCGGGGCGTCCAGTGCGCGTATAGTAGTCAATAACCAGGAATCTGGCGGTGTTCGTTTTCCCGTTGTCCAGACTGATGTAGTTCTCTGTCATTGCGAGAGATGCGTTTTCGTCCATCTGAACCCCAGCCCGCGTCAAGAGCAACAACAATGCGAGCGCCGAGGCAGGCAAGATTACCGAGCCAATTGAGTATCGCCTACCTCGGTCGGAAACAGTCATCCGAATTAGCAGCACGGCCAGCGGCACACCGGAGAATGCGAACAGGTCCCAGTCTCGCGGCATGCCGAGATGCGGGTCGAAAATGAAAGCCGCGCCCATCGCGCAAACCGCAGTTATCACCAGAAACCGAACGCCATGATCGGAAACAAAGCTCGGCTGTCTCCAAGAACCAGCGACGGCAAGCACGGCGATGCCAGGCACAAGCATCACAGTGAGGTTGAGAAGATCGAGAATGTGGTTAATCGAGAAGAGAGTGTAGCCGTCAACGGTGAACTGGTCGCTAACCAGAGAAACGAGCGAAAAACGGAAGAAGTAGTTAGTCGTGTAGAAGTAATAGAACGCGACACCCACAATTGCGATCGCTATGGCGGCTGCTGCCCATTTCAGCGGACTGCTCAGGCGGCCAAGCCGGTTAGATAGCCCGGTATCAGATAAGAGAAGGAACACAGACGCCGGAACAAGCACACTTCCGAAGACGTGAAAGAAAACGGCCGCTGCCTGAGCAAGGAGAATCCACCACCGATTCAGTTTTCCCTGGGTAACGAGCAATCCGACCAGGCAATAGATGAGCACGGCGTCGACGAACAAGGCATAGTTTTCGACGTAACCGAAGAACAGCAGCGTGTACCCGCCGGTAGACAGGCCAAACAATAATGGCAGTCTCAAGGTGTTCTTCTGAAACAGCTTGCGGGCACCAGTCATCACGACTGCTGGGAAAAGCAATCCGGCGCTTATCGACGTTATTTGGTACGACAGGAGGGCGTTGGCCTCACTGCGGCCGCCCAACAACTGCATGATGAAGTGCTGAAGTCCAACACTCCCGCGATTCCGGAACTTGATGTAGAACTGCTCGCTCGAAAGAGTGCTTAGAAGCTGATACCCATCCCCCAGAAAATGCGTCTTAGCGCGCAGCAGGTAGAAGATCAAACCGAAACCAATTAGCAGGCAGCCCGAGAACAGCCAGTAGGAACGATTGGAGATATCGCTATCAGGATCGGACCATCGCCGGCTCCATTTTCGGATGCTGAGCGGAATCAGTGCGCCGCCAGCGAGAAGTGCTAGCTTCACCCACAGCGGGTAATAGGCCCACCAGTTGATCCCCCAGAGCCGGGCCTGCGGGAAGAACGAGGCGACAAAGAAGGCTGCAAGCGTCAGGTAATACGCAAAAAGGACGCGTCGTTCCAGCTGCGGGAAATTACCTGGTGGGGTTGTCGCCTTCTTCTTTCCCATGCCGGGTAAATAAGTGCGGACGATAGAGGTGACACAATAGCAAACGTGCGGATTCGAGCGGCAGAAAGAAGGTTGCGACGGTTGAGCTGCTACACCGCAAATCCGACGTCGGTTGGTCTAAAGTAGTCGGTAGTCAGCCGCTTGCCAAGAGCTAAGGCAGGGGCGTTCGCTCGGGAATTTGTGATGGCCAGCTCTTTCCTTTTGTGCGATTTACAGGTATAGACAAAGGCGTTAGACTGTGAGTCTTGACAAAGTACTACATGGTGTAGTATATTGAAGCGGGAGCGCGGTAGGATGCACGAAACTGGTCTCAGGATAACTAGCTTAAACCAAATCCCCCCTGTGTGTGCGTCGGTAGTCGGGCACAAAGATCGAAAACCTGGGAAGTAGATGCTCCAATTCAGCGAATTGCGGCCCCCCGCCACCAAATCTGGCCACCACATCGGAGTTCATGTTCAGAAGATTTTCATCATTCGTTAGAGTGTGATGACTCAAAATATCAGTGTGAATGTCGTCTCGTGTTCGGGCTCGGAGGACACGGTGAGCTGCCCGTGGTGCATCCGCATGATCTGCCGCGACAAGCTCAGCCCGATTCCCGACCCGCCTTTCTTGGTGGTGTAGAACGGCACGAACACCCGGTCGAGCGCTTCCGGCACGATACCCGGACCATTATCCGTCACCGAAATCTTCACCCGGCCATAACCGTCCTGCACCGCCTGCAGGCACACATGGGGATCAGACCTTCCCGCCAGCGCTTCAATGGCGTTCAAACACAGATTAGTCAGCACCTGGCCAATCAACTGGGCGTCGGCATAAACCGTCAGGTCCGGCGGCGCAACCAGACAGGTCAGAGCCACCTTTCCGGTCGAAAGTTGCAGCTGCAGTAAAGTGGCCGTGTCATTCAACAGGGCATTGACGGAAACGGGCGCAAAACACGGCGCCGGAATTCGCGTGAGCCGGCGATAGGAGTCAACAAACTGCAGCAGCCCGTCGCTGCGGCGCTGAATAGTCACGAGCGCTTCCTGCATCTCGCGGCGATCCAGACCGGAGCCGGCCGGCACCGCATCACCGGCGTCCATGGATTCGACGATAGTCGAAGCGAGCGAGTTGATCGGCGTGAGCGAGTTGCGAATCTCGTGGGCCATCACCCGGATCACATTTTGCCATGCCTCCAGTTCCTTGGCGCCCAATTCCGACGTGATGTTTTGAAACGAGGCCAGCGTGATATTGCGATCGCTCAGACGAAGTTGCGTGGTGGCGACCGAGATCTGCTGCGGGCCGCTGCCGTTGCGCAGCGTGACCATCTGCCGCCGGCCGGGCTTTGGCTCGCGCAGCCAGTGGACCAGATCCACGCTTACCGGAGTTAGATGATCGATGTGGTTGAGTCGCGCGGTGTGAAGCAGTCGCCGGGCGGCTGTATTGGCGAGTTCGATACCGCCGTCCTCGCGATAGGCGATAAGACCTATGCCGATATGCTGCACGACCGTCTCCAGATACCGATAATTCTCTTCCCCTTCCCGGCGGATCGCGCGGAAGCGGTTCATCACGCGGGTGAACGAGGCATTGAGTTCGTCGTACGTGCTGCCGCGCAGGCCGGTGGAAATGGTGTCAGAGAGATCGGCGTGCTCGACGGCTTCGAGAAACCGGATCATATCGCGGTTTGACCGCTCTACGAAGATGATCAGCCCGTACACCTCGGCGATACCAAGCAGCGTGACCACCACCATGCTGGCATACAGCGTAGTGTAAAGGACNAGGTAGAAGAGCAGCGCGACCGTAAGCCCCAGCAGGAGAATTCGNANNAGGCAGTTGAANCGNAATCGCCTAAAGCCCATACTTCTGCAACCTCCGGTACANGGCCGTTCGGGTCAGGCCGAGNAGTTCGGCGGCCCGNGTGATATTNCCGGCNGAGCGNGTCAGGGCCTGTCGGATCACCACTTTCTCCACGCCCTCGAGATCGAAGTCATCGACAACCACNTGGTGNCCNGANTCNGNCGGCGCCGCCAGAACAAAATCGTGTTCAGTCAGGCATGTCCCGTCACCAAGAATGACNGCCCGCTCGATGGCATGCTGCAGCTCCCGCACGTTTCCCGGCCAGTGGTGCCGGCGCAGCCGCGTGAGGGCCGCGGTTGACAGCCGCATCTCCCCGCGACCGTACTTCCGACTGTAGATTGACAGAAAGTGTTTCGCCAGCACTACGACATCGTCACCGCGCTCGCGCAGCGGCGGCAGGTGAATTTCCACGGTATTGATACGGTACAGCAGATCCTCGCGGAAGCGCTTGCGGTTGAGCAATTCTTCGGATGAGAAGTTTGACGCGCAGATAAGCCGGATGTCGATGTCGATCGGTTTGCTGCTGCCGACCCGCGTGATCTGCCGACTCTGGATGGCGCTCAGCAGTTTGGGCTGAAGCGACAGCGGCAGGTTGCTGATCTCGTCGAAGAACAACGTCCCGCCCGAGGCCACCTCAAAGCGGCCGGCCCGATGCTCACGGGCATCGGTAAATGCCCCCTTCACATGGCCGAAAAGCTCGCTCTCAAACAGTGTCTCGCTGATCGCGCCGAGATCGACCGAGCAGAAAATATTCCGGTGACGCGGGGACAGACGATGAATCGCGCGTGCGACCAGTTCCTTGCCGGTGCCGTTCTCACCCAAAATCAGCACGTGGGCGTCGGTGGCGGCAACCTTCTGTATCAGCCGGAACACATCGCGCATGGCATCGCTGTCAGCGATAAAATCCTTGAACGGCTGATCGAGATCGGCCCGCAAGAAATCCTGGCCGGATTCCAGTCGGGCCACCTCGCGGCGGGACTGCCGCAGGCGCGCTCCGGCCGTGACGGTCGCGAGCAGCTTCTCGTTCTGCCACGGTTTGATGACGAAGTCGGTAGCGCCGGATTTGATCGCCCGCACCGCAGTCTCGGTATCGCCGAAGCCCGTGATCATTATCACCACGGCATCAGGGTCGATCTGAATGATTCGCCTCAGCCAGTCGAATCCTTCCTGACCACTGATCACATCGCGTGTGAAGTTCATATCGAGCAGAACCGCATCGTACGAATCGGCCGCCAGGGCTGCCGGAATGCGGTTGGGGTCGGTCAACGCGTCGACACGCGAGAAATGGCGTCGGAGCAGAAGTTTCGCGGCGTGGAGTACATCGGCGTCATCGTCGACTACCAGCACTCCGGACCGGATGCCATCTGCGGTTTCAGTCACCGGTTGGTTCCTCGCGTTGCCATAGTTGAGAATCGTCTCGACGTTCACTAGCGAACAGCCATTGTATCAAATCCGGACGATCCATTTTCAGGTACGATTCCTAAGTTGTGTTGTTGCATCGTTTTTTTGCCGGCACGGGATTTGACTGTGCTCTGAACCGGGCAAAGCTATGACTGAACTTTCAGGAATGGACCGGCAAATCCAGAAGCGGTTCTGGACCAGAAAAAGGATAGTATATCTCTCCATTGGGTTACTGGTCGCATTGCTGATTCTGTACGGCCTCGCAAGCGTGAGCGGCGGCTCGGCTTTGCGGCTCGAGGTCGAACGGCTGACTATCTCCGATGTCACGGAGGGACCGTTTCAGGAGTTCATACCGGTCAGCGGTACGGTGACGCCGCTTAAGACCTTCTACCTCGACGCGGTGCAGGGGGGCCGGGTGGCCGAGGTGCTCGCGGAACAGGGCGCCATGCTCAAGGTTGGCGACCCCATTCTCCGGCTTGAAAATATGGACCTTCGGCTGGACATCATGTACCGCGAAGCCCAGCTGTACGAGCAGATCAATAATCTCAGAAATACCCGGATCGCCATGGAACAGAGGAAACTTCAGTTGAAGGCGGATCTGCTCGAGGTGGACCGGATGATCAACGAGTCACAGCGGCAGTACGCAGTGGCGGTGACCTTGCGGGAAAAGGGGTTGGCCTCGGCCAACGAATTCGATCGCGCCAAAGAAGAATATGATTACTGGACCAATAAGCGGGTGCTCACGATCGAAACCCAGCGCCAGGATTCGGTTCTTCGCAGCCAGCAGGTGGAGCAGCTGGAAGCATCGGTCGAGCGGATGAACGCCAACCTCGAATTCGTGCGGAAGCGGCTCGAGGATCTGGTTCTCCGCGCACCCATCGCCGGGCAATTGACCGCACTCAGCGCCGAAGTGGGCGAGTCGAAAGGATTCGGACAGCGACTCGGGCAGATCGACGTTCTCGACGGCTTCAAGCTTCAGGCGGATGTCGACGAATACTACGTAGCCCGCATTAACGCCGGGCAGCCGGCCATGGCGACCATGGCCGGGACAACCTGCTCACTCGCCGTGTCCAAGGTTTATCCCGAGATTACCGGCGGCAAGTTCCGAGTCGATCTCGTCTTCGCCGGTCGGCTGCCGGCCGATCTTCGACGCGGGCAAACGCTTCAAATCCGACTGGTGCTCGGCGACCTCGACCGAGCCGTACTGCTGCCGCGCGGTGGATTCTACAACGCCACCGGCGGCCGCTGGGTGTATGTGGTCAAGGCCGGCGGAAGCGAAGCGTTCAAGCGGGAGATCGAACTGGGGCGCCAGAATACGGAAGTGTACGAAGTGCTCAAAGGACTGAAACCCGGTGACCGGGTGATCACGTCGTCGTACGAGACATTTTCACAATACGAAAAAATAATTCTCAAATAGAGGCAGGAACAAATGATTCGGACCGTCAACCTTCGCAAGGTATTTCAGACTGAGGAAGTCGAGACAACGGCGCTCAACGATGTCAATTTTGAAATGAAGCCGGGAGAATTCGTCTCCATCATGGGGCCGTCCGGATGCGGCAAGTCCACCCTGCTCAACCTGCTCGGCTTGCTCGACAGCCCCTCCTGCGGCGAATACCACTTCATGGAACAGGAGGTCGGCAAGCTGTCCGAACGGGATCGCGCCAGATTCCGCAAGGGAAACATCGGTTTCGTCTTTCAGAGTTTCAACCTGATCGATGAATTGACCGTCGCGGAAAACATCGAACTGCCGCTGCTTTACCTGAAGACTCCGTCCGCTAAGCGGAAGCTGGCCGTCCAGGAAGTCATGGAACACATGCAACTGGTGCCGAGAAAAAATCACTTCCCGCAGCAGCTCTCCGGAGGCCAGCAGCAGCGGGTGGCGGTGGCGCGGGCCATCGTGGCCAAGCCGAAACTGATTCTCGCCGACGAGCCGACCGGCAACCTTGACTCTCGCAATGGCGATGAAGTCATGCGGCTTCTGACCGAACTGAACAACGGCGGCACCAGCATTCTCATGGTGACGCATTCGCCGACGTACGCTGATTTCGCGCATCGCACGATTCACCTCTTCGACGGAAAGATAGTCACCGAGAATGTCGGACGGGCCTTTGGCGTGTGAGGCCGCATTCCCCAACCGGTAGAGTGTCTGAAATACACATAGGAGCGAAGAATGCTGCGCAATTACCTAACCGTCGCCCTGAGAAACATCGTCCGTAACAAGCTGCCCACCGGCATTAACATCTCCGGCCTCGCTGTCGGGATGGCCACCTGCATCCTCATTATGCTCTGGGTGGCGGATGAACTGAGCTTTGACCGCTTCCATCAGGACGCCGACTGCATCTATCGCCTCTGCAACGAACTCTCCATGAGCGGCACGGTCATTCACACGCCGACGGGAGGCGATCCTATGGCGCCGGCCATTCAGGCCGCTTGCCCGGAGGTGACGGCAATCACGCGCGTCAAGACCGGAGACCGAACCGACATCGCCTACGGGAATAACCGCATCTTCGAGGACAAGATCCTGTACGCTGACTCTCAGTTCTTCAGTGTCTTCACGTTTCCTCTGAGTCAGGGGAACCCCAAGACCGCTCTGGCCAGGCGCCACAGCGTTGTCATCACCCGCGACATCGCCCGCAAGTACTTTGGCGATGAAGACCCGCTCGGCAAGACGCTGCGATTCCGAGGAGACGATGAGTACACGGTGACGGGCGTGATCGAGAAAGTCCCGTCGAACTCCCATCTGTCGTTCGATTTCTTGGCCTCATATCGCACGCTGTATGCTGAGGAAGGTAACGATATGGGGCGGTGGGGGGACCTGAGCATATACACGTACATGCGGACCATTCCCGACGGCAGTGTTGAGAAGCTTGAATCCAAAGTCGCCTCCGTCGTTCACGAGCACGTCGGCTCCAAAATCAGCCGGAAAGAGGGGGATTCACTCCGGGCCTATCTTCAACCGCTGACGGACATACACCTGTATTCGGGCACGGCTTTCGTGCAGGAGGTCGCCACACGACAGGGCAACGTCACCTACGTTTTCCTCTTTGCCGGCATAGCCCTGGGAGTACTGCTAATTGCCTGCGCCAATTTTGTCAACCTGACGACTGCCAGATCGGCATACCGCGCCAGGGAGATCGGCGTCAGAAAGACTTTCGGCGCCGATCATGGTCGACTGATATTTCAGTTCCTGATGGAATCAGTGCTGCTCAGTCTGGCAGCCCTCGTTATCGCGCTGATTCTGATCGAACTCGCATTGCCGTCGTTCAATGCGATGACTGAGCGCGATTTGAGAATTGAGTACCTCGCTCATCCCTTGCTCATCGTCGGATTTGTCGTTTATGCCATTCTGGTGGGCTTGATCGCGGGAATCTATCCCGCCTTATCTCTCTCCGCGATGAAGCCTGCGAGAGGACTGAAGGGAGATTGCCGCGCGAGCGAATCGCGATCGATCCTCAGACGCGTGTTGGTGGTCGGGCAATATACGATCTCGATCGCCCTCATTATCGGGACCGCCATAATCTATAATCAGGTGCATTTCATGATGAATAAGAACCTGGGCTTTGCCAAAGAGCAATTGCTGGTCGTTCCCGGCTTCGATGTCTGGCCGTCCGGTCCGGCGGCCGCCGTGATGAGCGAGATCGCCCAGGCTCCCGGAGTCGTCGGGGTGAGCGGGGCATGGTCGGTGCCGGGTGCAGACGCTCAGATGCTGAACTTCCTCCCTGAAGGGCCCGATGCGGACGAAATACTTATGACCCAGATTTATGCTGATGAGTCTTATGTTCCGACGCTCGGGCTGCAGGTGGTGGCAGGCCGAAACTTCTCACGTGAGATGGGAAGTGACAGCGCAGATGCCTTGATCATTAACGAAGCGGCGGTCCGAAGATTCGGCTGGCAAGGCGCAATTGGCAAGACTATCAGTCAGCGAGTGACGAGGGAGGGAAAGAGGAGCTGGCAGCCAAGAAAAGTGATCGGCGTCGTCAAGGACTTCCATTACACCGATCTCCGCCAGACGATCCAGCCGGTCATCATCTTCCCTTCAGCGCCCAGTTTCAAGTACCTCCTGATCAGGATAGGGACATCGGAAGTGTCGCGCACATTAGACATGATCCGAGAGCGGTGGAATCGGCTGTCTCGCGGGTATCCGATCGATTACTTCTTCATGGATCGACGGTTCGCGGAACAGTATGAGTCGGAAAGGCGGCTCGGCAGGATCGCTGTCTCCTTCAGTGCGTTGGCCATTTTCGTGGCCTGCCTCGGTCTGTTCGGGATGGCTTCCCACGAGGTCCGACGACGCACCAAAGAGATCGGCGTACGTAAAGTGCTCGGCGCAACCATCCGTGGAGTGGCCGCCATATTGGCCAGTGATATGGTCAAGTGGGTGCTGCTGGCCAATGCCATTGCCTGGCCAATCGCCTACTGCGTGATGAGTCGCTGGATGCAGACGTTCGCATATCGAACCAGTATTGGACCAGGCGTATTCATTCTTGCCGGTGCACTGACGCTGGTCTTGGCGCTAGCCACGGTCGGCTACCATGCCGTCAGGGCCGCCCGAACCAATCCCGTGGAAAGCTTGAAGTACGAATAGGATTCCGTTATGTTGAAGAACTACTTGATAACCGCTTTCCGCAACCTCCGCCGACACAAGGGCTACTCTGTCATTAACATCGCCGGCCTGGCCATCGGCATGGCGAGTTGCCTGCTCATCTACCTCTATGTCTGGCACGAGTTGAGCTACGATACCTATCACGCTGACTATGACCGGATATACCGCATCTCCACGCAGACGAAGAACCGCGGCATTGCCGGCTGTTCCGAGAATGTAGCGGATTACCTGCGAGCCAACTGCCCGGAGGTTGAGCGCGTGTTCCGCATCCAGAACGAGCGTCCCGCCGCCGTGCGTGTCGGCGACAAGACAATACAGGTTGAGAACATCAAACACGCGGATAACGATTTGCTGTCGATGTTCCGAATGCCGCTCATCGAGGGGGACCCGCGCGCGGCGTTAGTCCGACCCATGACGGCCGTGCTCACCCGCGCGGTTGCCGACCAGCTGTTCGGCGGCGGGACGGCCGTTGGGCAAACCATTCGTATCGACACGCTTGACTACGAAGTCACTGGTGTAGTCGCGAATTCTCCGACCAACACACATTTGAAATTCGGAATTATCACGTCTTGGGCGTCATTTGATATGATTCATCAGGAGCCGTTTCGGCGCACGTGGGATGGCGGTTTCTTCTGCACTTATGTTCGACTGGCCAGTGGCGTCGACAAATCTCGATTCGAGTCCCGCATCGCCTCCCTTATTGAAGACCATGCCGGTGAATCGCTTCGTCAGCGGGGCGAGCAGGCACGATTATTCCTGCAGCCGGTCGCCGACATCCACCTGCATTCGAACCTCCAATGGGAGCAGGAACCGCCGGGCAACGTGACCTACGTCTGGGTGCTGGCGCTGGTCGGCGGCATGATTCTGCTGATCGCAGGACTCAACTTCATGAATCTCGCCTCGGCCCGGGCCGCCGCGCGGTCGGCTGAAGTCGGCTTGAGAAAAGTTGTCGGTGCCACGCGCAGTCAGCTCCTTCAACAATTTATGGGTGAAATGATTCTGACTGCCGGCATCGCGCTTGCGCTTGCTACTGTGATTGCCGATCTGGCCTTGCCTGCCTTCAACCAATTGGCCGGGGCACAATACCGCTTTCGCGACATTCTGACCGGTCCCGGATTACCCATAATGATCTGTGTCGTGGTTGTCGCCGGCGGACTCGCCGGGCTCTACCCCGCGCTGATCCTGTCGGCCTTCCGTCCGGTTCGTGTTCTCAAAGGCGCCACCGCAAAAGGTGGCGGCGGCGTAATGTTTCGCCGGATAATCGTCGCCGCGCAGTTCGTGATGGCTATCGTTCTGATCGCCGGCTCGCTTACCGTCTACTCGCAAATCGACTTCATGAGAACCCGCTCGCTCGGGTTTAATCCGGAGCAGAAGCTTGTCATCGAGATGCCGACCAACGCCGTCAACGGAACCAACTATAAGACGGTGAAAAGTGAGTTCCTGAGTCACACCGTGGCAAAGGGCGCTACCTTCTCCTCCAGCGTTCCCGGACGGTGGAATTATCAGTGGCGTACGTTTCCTTTCGGCGAAGAGGCGACTAACACGCATTCGGTACACTGGTATCAGGTTGACCGCGACTTTCTCAATGAGTATGGAATTGAGATTATCGCCGGCAGTCCATTTGGACCGGACTGCAACGGCGCTATGTGTGAGGGAGCAATCATCAATGAGGCCGCCGTGGCGACTTTCGGCTGGAGTTCTCCTGAGGAGGCCCTGACCAGGAAGCTCTGGACTGCGAATCGGCCTGTTGTGGGTGTGGCGAAGAACTTCCATTTCCGGGGGCTTCAGACGGCGGTCGAGCCGATGGGGCTGTTCATTATGGGGGAGGATTTCAGGTACCTGACGTTGCGCCTCGATGCGAGCGATGTAGCGGCAGCGGTGAATGTCGTACGACAGAAATATTCCGCCCTCTTCCCCGACAAGCCGCTTAGCTGGTTCTTCCTCGATCAGGATTTTGATAAGCAGTATCGCGCCGAGCAACGTCTCGGCATGATCTTCGGCATTTTCACCGCACTCGGGATATTCGTGGCGGCGCTCGGCCTGTTCGGACTGGCATCCTATTCGGCGCAGCAAAGAACCAAGGAAATCGGAATTCGAAAAGTCCTGGGAGCGACCGAGGGAAGTCTCGTCGGACTGCTGACGCGGGAAATTCTGCTGATCGTGGCGGCGGCGATTGTGATTGCCCTGCCGCTCGCTTATGTCGCGGGAACCAAATGGCTGGAGCAGTTCGCGTTCCGTACGAGCGTCGGATGGTCCACCTTGCTGCTGGCATCCTTTGCGGCTTTCGCTGTGGCCGTTCTGTCTGTGGGCTATCAGGCGGTACGCGCCGCCCGCGCCAATCCGGTGGAAAGCTTGAAATATGAATAGGGTCTGGTAATGATCAGAAACCATGTGATCACGGCATGCCGCAACATGGCCCGACACCGGGTCTACACCCTCATAAACGTCATCGGGCTGGCCCTCGCCATGACCTGCTGCCTCCTGCTGGCCGTGCTGGTAATGCACGAGTTCAGCTTCGATCGCTTTCATGTCTTCGGAGACCGACTCTGCCAGCTGGCGCACAAGGAGACGCTGCAAACCGGCGAACAGGTGCACGCTTCGCAGATGGCCCCTCTCGGGCCGATCCTGAAGCAGGATGTCCCCGGAATCGAAGAATGTATTCGAACCTACGAGCCCGACGTAAACATCTCTCAGGCGAATCGGTCGGTTCGGGCAAGCATACTCTGCGCTGATCGGCGCTTCTTCGAAGTGTTTTCGTTTCCCCTGGTGCAGGGAGACTCGACCACCGTACTGGCCGATCCCCGGTCGATCGTCCTCTCCAAGAGCGCCGCGCGAAAGTGGTTTGGTGACAAAGATGCCGTTGGCGGCTCGCTGTTCATCGAGGGGGCCATTCCCCTCACGGTGACCGGGATCATGGAAGATTTCCCCGGCAATTCCACCCTCAAAACGGATTACGTGGTTCCGTTCCCGATTCTGAAAGAGGCGGGCCTGGAAATCGACAAGTGGATGGGAAGTGACTACACGACGTATCTCCTGCTCGCACCGAACGTTTCGCTCGCCGCCGTGGGACAAGGCGTCGATACGAAATGTCGTGAACTCATTGCCAACATGAGCCCGCCGGACCGGAAACTGCCAAACTGGTTTCTGCAACCAATGTCACAACTGCACTTGTACGGGTTGGCCGGGCAGGGCGGACACATCCTGGTTGTGAAGATAGTGATTGCCGTCGCGCTGGTGATTCTTCTCATCGCCTGCATCAACTTCGTGAATATCAGCGTGGTCCAGTCCATGTATCGCTCCAGAGAGGCCGGCTTGCGCAAAACGCTGGGAGCGCAGCGAAGCCATCTGATCCTGCAGTTCGTTGGAGAAGCCGCATTCCAGGTCATAGTAGCGCTGGCGATCGCCGTGGCGCTGACCGAAGTAATGGTGCCGCTGTTCAACCAGTGGCTCGGCACTGAGATATCCTGGCACCTGAATGCCCTTTCCACCATACTTCTGCTCGGTCTGTCGGCTGTGATAGTGTCACTGCTGGCCGGCCTGTATCCGGCGGCGCACTTTTCCTCTCATTCGGCGTCGGCAATATTGCGCTCCGGGGGATCAAAGGTACGCCGTCTTACGGTGCGGAAAGTGCTTGTTGTCGGCCAATTCTCACTCTCGATGGCGCTCACCGCGTGCGCTATCGTGCTCGCCACCCAGATGGACTACATTGCGACCAGGAATCTCGGCTTCGAAAGAAACGGTCTTTACGGCTTTCTCGCTCCACAGGAGGTACAGCGACAATTCGATTCCTTCAGACAGCAGCTGCTGAGGGACCCAAATATCAAGGATGTTGCCATGGCCGCCCAGAATATCGCCAATGTCGGGAGTTCGCTTGGCCCGAATGTTGACTGGGAAGGGAAAGACCCGAACCTGCGATTGGAAATGCATATGGACTGGGTGTCGTACGATTGGGCCACGACGCTCGGAATCACGATGGCGCAAGGTCGATTTTATTCCCGCGACTACCCGGCAGATGCGGTTGACGGCATTGTGCTTAATGAGAGGGCAGTGGCACTGATGGGACTGAAAGATCCGATCGGTAAGCGGTTTACTTATTGGCACAAAGACAGGAGGATCATTGGGGTAGTCAGGGATTTCTTCTTTGAGCCGATGACCGCCACGTTGAAACCGATGGTTCTCATCCTCGGCAAAACCGGAAATATAGTCTATGTTCGGACGGTCAGTAATGACATCACGCCGTCCCTTGCCGGCATAGAGTCAGCGGTCAAATCATTCGATCCCGGAGCGACCGTCGATGTCAAGTCCTTCAATGAGGTTAACCGGAATAATTATGAAGTCGAACATCGTCTGCAGTCCATAAGTCGGCCGGCCGTGGCACTGTCCATCGTGATTGCCTGCATGGGCTTGTTCGGCATGTCCGCTTTTACCATCGCGAGACGAACGCGCGAACTCGGCGTTCGAAAGGCGCTCGGAGCGTCGAGCGCTGAGCAACTGCTGCTGCTTTCGAAGGAGCCGATGATCCTGGTGCTGATCGCCACCGCTCTGGCCTTGCCCGTGGCGTACATCGCGGCGACGCTCTTTCTGGACAGATATGCCTACCATGCCGGCATCGGGTTCGCGCCGTTCCTCGTTGCCGCCGGTATGGCCTTCGGTGCCTCCGCGGTGGCCGTTAGCTACCACGCTCTCCGAGCCGCCCGCGCCAATCCGGTGAATTCTCTGAAATATGAATGATGCTTTACGCGTAAGGTGAGTTATGATACAATTGAACGGCATCTCCAAAATCTACCCCGGCAAGGTGTTCGATACCTACGTGCTGCGGGATGTTGACTTCAAGGTTAACGAAGGGGAATTCGTTACCATCATGGGACCGTCCGGCGCCGGAAAGTCCACACTCTTGAACATCATCGGGATGCTCGACGACTTTTCCGAAGGGGAATACCATTTTCTCGATCAGCCGGTGCACAAGCTCAACGACAAGAAGCGCGCTGAATTGTGCAAGGCGTACATCGGTTTCATCTTCCAGAGTTATCACCTGATTGAAGAACTCACGGTGTACGAGAATATCGAGACCCCGCTGTTGTACCGAAAAGTCAAATCAGGTGACCGTAAGAGTCTCGTCTGCGATATGCTCGATCGCTTCGGCATTGTCGGTAAGAAAGACCTCTTTCCGAGCCAGCTCTCCGGCGGGCAGCAGCAACTGGTTGGGATCGCGCGAGCTATTGTCGGCGGCCCAAGACTCCTTCTGGCCGATGAGCCGACCGGCAATCTGCACTCAAAACAGGGCGAAGAAACAATGGCGATCTTCCGGCAATTGAACCGGGACGGGACAACCATCCTGCAGGTCACGCACTCCGATAAAAATGCAGCGTACGGCAACCGGATTCTCCATCTGCACGACGGTCTCATGACCGACCAACCGACGGAGCGCTGATCATGCTGAGAAACTACCTGTTGATTGCCGTCAGAAACCTGATGCGTCACAAGCTGTATGTGGGCATCAGCGTCTTCGGGCTGGCGTTTGGACTGGCGCTGTGTCTTCTGGTGCTTGGGCTGGTGAGCTATGAACTCAGCTTCGAAGATTTTCACGCCAACAAGGACCGCATCTATCGGGTGGAGGCGGAGTTCTCGAACTCGGAAGATCACTACGTCACCGCCCAGGTAATGCCCGAGGTCGGTGAGGCGCTCAAGGCCGAATTGCCGGAAGCCGAGTTGGTGGCGGCATTTCGAGCGGAAGTGCTGAACATTCTGAAGTATAACGGCGTGAAGCACCGCGTGGTCGACGAATACGCCAACGGAGCGTTCGTTCATCACCCCACCGTCATGTTCAGTTCCCCCGAGTATTTGCGGCTATTCTCATTTCCGGTTAAACAGGGAAATGCCGATGCCATTCTCAGCAGCCCTAATATGGCTTTCATCACCGAGGATGCCGCCGGAAGGTATTTTCCGAACGAAGATCCGGTCGGGAAGACGGTGGAGATAAATGAGAAATACACCTGCGCCATTGCCGGCATCCTGCGTCGTTTGCCGAAGAATACCCAACTGTACTGCGACTTCGTGGTGTCCTACAGGACGCTGGCGGCCCCGGGGACTGCCGATTCCGTGTCCAATCGTAAGTCGGACTACGTGTACCTGTTGCTGCGCGAGAATGCGGACAGAGCCGGCGTAGCTGAACGCATCAACCGGATTGCCTCGCTGCAAGGTGACCCTGAAATAATGAAGTCTTATCGGTTTGGACTTCGGCGCCTTAAGGATATCTACTTCGTTGGATTCAGCGGCTTTCGCGGAGAATTGGAGCCCAGGGGCGAGGTTTCAATGATCATCGAGGTATCCCTGTGCGCGCTCTTCATACTACTGCTGGCAATCGCCAATTACGTCAATCTCGCCACCGCCCGGGCATCGGAACGAAACAGAGAGACGGGCGTGCGCAAGGTGTTCGGCGCTTTTCGGTCCGACCTTGTCAAGCAGTCGCTCGGCGAATCCCTGGTACTGACGATATCCGCGACGGCGATAGGATTGGCATTATATGAGATTGTCAAGGTGGCGTTCGAAAGTGCCCTGCCGAGGGAAACTCTGGTTGACTTCTATCGCAGTCCCATGATGCTGGCGGGTATTGTCGTACTGATTATCGTCGTGACACTGGGAGCGGGAGCATATCCCGCTCTGTATCTCTCGCGATTCCGCCCGGTCGAAGTCCTGCGCGGCAGGCAGGGGAAACGATCTGCGCGGGCGATTATGCGGAAAGGGCTGATCGGCGTCCAGTTTGCCATCGCTTCGATGTTTGTGTTCGCGGTGGTGGTCATGTCTCGGCAGGCCGGGTACGTGGCATCGCAGTCCTCATACGGATTCGACTCATCGAATATCATGCTGCTTGACTTCTTTGGCACGAGCGCGGCCGACGAATGCCGCGTGCTCAGGCAGGCGTTGGCCTCCGACCGCAACGTCGAGGCCGCGACCGCGTGTGATAATCCGCCCGGATTATCATATGACTACTTCGCGCTTTACCGAAATGAGCAGAGAAGCGATCTGGATCTGTTCTATACTGCGGGATATTACGTCGATTACGATTATCGCAACACCTTCGCACTCAAGCTTGTCGGAGGTCGATGGTTTTCACCTGAAGTTGAGGGCGATGTCGATGGGGCGGTCGTGGTCAGCAAGGATATGGCGGATAGCTTATGGGGAGGAGACGCCCTCGGGCGACGATTGTACCGAAAGACCGGCGCTCTTCAGGTCATCGGCGTGGTGGACTGCCTGGCGGGCGACGCAACCGGACTCAGTTCCCATCGAAGATGCATCTGGCGGATGAACCCCCGGCAACTGACCTGCCTGGCGCTGAAGATTGTCCCGGGAAGATCGTCTCAAGCAATTGCAGCAGTCTCCGCCGCCTGGCGGCGGGCCCTCCCCGATATTGAGTTCAAGTACACGTTTCTTGACGATAAGATTGCCGCCGGCCGGTCGAACTCGATGCAGGAGCAGACTGTCTTCTCGTCGCTGGCCGTCATGGCCATTCTGATTGCCTGTCTCGGCATTTTCGGGCTTGTATCATTTTCCGCTGCCCAGCGAACCAGGGAAATCGGCATCAGAAAGGTCCTTGGCGCGCCACTCATGAGCATTGCGTCGCTCCTGTCGCTGGAATTTCTGTGGCCCGTGCTCGGCGCAGGCGTGATCGGAAGCGCAATGGGGTATCTGCTCTCACAGGATATGTTGCGCGGACAGGCCGTGCGGGTTCCCATCGGCATCAGCATCCCGATCCTGACGATAATCGTGTCGCTGGCGGCGGCAATCGTCATCGGCGGTCTGCAGGCGCTGCGCGCAGGCATGGCCAGTCCGGTGGACACCTTGAAGCACGAATAACGACTCACCGGATGGCGCGGCAACATCTCCGCCAATGCAAACAAGCCACTCCGCGACAGAGTGGCTTGCGCGATCTGTTGTCGCAGAGTAATCACTGGCAGTTGGGCAGCGTGTACCCTCCGCCGGTCAGATAGCTCACCATCGAGCTCAGGTCGACCAGGTCGACAATGCCGGCCGCATTGACGTTGGCCGACGCCTTACAAGGCAGAATGTATCCGCCGCCCGTCAGGTAATTCACCAGCGAACTCAAATCAACCAGATCAACAATGCCGGTTGTATTGACATTGCCGGTGGTTCCCTGGCAGCATCCGGTGACGGCGACGTCATCGACATACCACCCCTCGAAATTGACCGCGCCGTCGGAAGTGAACCGAAATCTGATCTGCCGGACACCCGAGTAAGCCGAAAGGTCGAATTCAGCGTTGGTCCAGTCCATGCTGCCGGAATAAACGGGCGTGCCGGCCGGAATAGTCGTGGTCATATACAGCTTGTGTGAGTATCCGCCCACCGGAATCAGCTCGGTCCACTGTCCAACACCCGTGGATATCTCCACGAGCGCACCGTCCCACGCCAGCGTGTCATCCTGAACCTCGGCGTCAATGCGATGCCAGAACGTTAGTTTCGGTTTTTCCGGAAGGAGCAGCGGCGGAGTGGTGAGCGCCGCATCGCAGCCATCGGCATAATTGAGTTCGGCAGCGCCGCCCATCTTCCAGCTCGTCCCGCTACTGTGGTAGCGATAGCTTTCGAGGTGCCACTGCTCCATGGTTTGCGGTGTCGCCAACCCGTGCCGCCAGTAGCCCTGGCCGCTCTCCATATTGTCGCTGAAACCGGTTCTGTTGCCGATATACACGAGGATCGTGTCGGTNAACCCGGTNCCGCTCGGCGAGCTGACGGTCAACTGTAGACTCGCTANGTGCGGATCGGGACATCCGGGNGCNATCTGCA